>CP043652.1:2143972-2450253 GCA_014218215.1 Geodermatophilaceae bacterium NBWT11 | reverse complement strand
GTGGGGGCGTCCTCGACGGCGTCCCACACCTCGGGCAGCTGCAGCAGGCCGTGCCGGATGTACGGGCTCATCGCCGAGGCACCGCGGCGGGACTCCGGCAGCACCTCGTTGCGCCGTCCGGCGTACCCGGTGACGTCGAGGGTGGCGAGCGCGGTGTCGGCGGCGGTCTGGCCGCCGCGGAAGCGGCCCGAGGGGTGGACGTCGTCGTCGCGGTGCAGGTGGCCGAGGTGCTCGCCCACCCAGCGGGGGACGTCGTCGACGGCGGGGACGGGCAGCTGGCTCACCGGTCCACCCTGCGGGTTCTGCGCCGCGCGCGCCCGACGGGTGCGGCCTACGGTCGGGCCCATGCGCGCGATCACGATCGACTCCCCCGGCGGCCCCGAGGTCCTGGTCTGGGGTGAGGCCCCCGACCCCGTCTGCGGCCCCGGCGAGGTCGTGATCGACGTCGTCGCCACCGCGGTCAACCGGGCCGACCTGTTGCAGCGTCAGGGCAACTACCCGGTGCCCCCGGGCGCCAGCGAGATCCTCGGCCTGGAGTGCAGCGGCATCGTCTCCGAGGTCGGCGAGGGCGTGACCGGCTGGATGGTCGGCGACGAGGTGTGCGCCCTGCTGTCGGGCGGTGGCTACGCCGAGCGGGTCGCCGTCCCGGCCGGGCAGGTGCTGCCCAAGCCCGCCGGGGTCGAGCTCGCCACCGCCGCGGCGCTGCCCGAGGTGGTCTGCACCGTGTGGTCCAACGTGTTCATGCTGGCCGGGCTGCAGCGCGGGGAGACGTTCTTGGTGCACGGCGGGTCCTCAGGCATCGGGACGATGGCGATCCAGCTCGCCGTCCGGGCCGGCGCCCGGGTGGCCACGACGGCCGGCAGCCAGGCCAAGCTGGACTTCTGCCGCGAGCTGGGCGCCGAGGTGCTGGTGGACTACCGGTCCCAGGACTTCGTCGAGGCCGTCGGCCAGGCCGACGTGGTGCTGGACAACATGGGCGCTGCGTACCTCCCCCGCAACGTCGACGTGCTGGCCCCCGACGGCCGGATCGTCGTCATCGGCATGCAGGGCGGGGTGAAGGGCGAGCTGGACCTCGGGAAGCTGCTGCGCAAGCGCGGCACCGTGCACGCCACCGCCCTGCGCGGCCGCCCCGCGACCGGCCGGCACTCCAAGGCCGACATCGTCGCCGCGGTGCTGCACGACGTGTGGCCCGACGTCGAGCGCGGCGTCGTCCGCCCGATCGTCGACCGCCGCCTGCCGATGGCCCGCGCCGCCGAGGCCCACCAGGTGCTCGAGGAGAGCTCGCACATCGGGAAGGTGCTGCTCGTCAACGACTGACGAGGCGCCAGGGGCTGTTTCGGCGGTTCCGGCGTGCGCGACACGGACATCGCGGGAGCCGTGGGAACGGTGGGACGGCGTCGGTGTGTCCACGGTGGGGCTGCCCCGTGTCGGCGTACCGACTGCCGATAGTCACCGGCATGACTGACTTCGAGCCCGCTGGGGCTCCCGCGCGCCGCCTCACCCGGCGCCTGTCGGCGGCAGTGCTCGCCGGCGCACTCGCCACACCCGTCTTCCTCGGTCTCACCACCGGCGCCGCCCTGGCCGCCCAGGGTCAGTTCGGCGGCCCCATGGTGGAGCTGAACCCCGGCGGAGGCGCCCTCACCGACGGCAGCGACGGCCTCCACGTCCTGGTGAACGTCGACGCCGAGTACGACGACCCCGGTGAGGACCAGATCCTCTACCGGGACGAGGAGCAGTACTGCTGCGGCGCGGCCGCCCCCTCGTTGACCATCGGTGGGCAGCTGGTCGGCCAGGCCGGCGCAGCGACCTACAACGACTCCCTGGACTGGGACAGCGTCACGCTGGTGTCGTCCTCCGGGTCCGCCACCGTCACGCCCGAGGGGACGTACACCGGCAGCAGCGCCGCGACCACCGGCGACGGATCGGCTGTCCTCCGCTACTCGGTGACGCTCGACGGCCTCACCTACACCCTGGACCGCACCCTCAGCTACACCTTCCCCAACGACTACTTCACCGACGCGTACTCCGTCACCATCCCGACCGGCAACACCCTCCCGGTGGTCCTGAACCAGGGCGGGGACACGTCCCCCGGCGGCAGCGACCGGGGCTACGGCATCCTGCTCACCCAGCCGGCCTACTCGGTCATCAGCCTGAACCCCGACGCCGGCGTCCTGCTCGGCTACCGCCAGGTGCCCACCAGCGCCCCCTTCGACGGGGCGACGTCCCAGGACTACGACGCGCCCTACGACGCCGTGAGCGCCGGCGAGGACATCGGCTTCACCGTGGACACCGCGCTCCACGACGCCGGTCTGATGATCCAGTGGGACCTCGGGTCGGCCCCGGGCACCTACTCCCGCGCCCAGGAGACCTTCGTCAACGAGCAGGGGACGAACCTCTCCGCGTCGTTCCGGTCACCCGTCGCCGCGGTCGGGGAGTCCACGCTGCTGGACTTCGACATCGTGAACACCGAGCTCACCGCCGTGGACGGCGTGGGCTTCAGCTTCACCCTGCCGGCCGGTCTCACCCTCGGCACCGACGCGCCCGCCAACTCCTGCGGCGGCACGCTGACCGCGACCCCGGGCTCGTCCACGGTCACCTTCACCTCCGGCGCCGTGCCTGCGACCGCCAACTGCGTGATCTCCGTGCCCGTGGTCGCCACCGCAGCAGGGACGTACACGATCACCCCGGACGCCGTGACCGGTCTGACGGGGCTCACCAGCACCGTCGGGACGGCCAGCCTGGCGGTCGAGGCTGCCCCCGGGACCCCGCCCACCACGACCCCGGTCACCGCGGCGCCCGTCGCGACGACACCGGTGGCCGCGGCCCCCGCCGGTCCCACGCTGGCGAACACCGGGGCTGAGACCGGCCCGGCACTCGCCCTCGCGGGCGGGTTGCTCCTCGTCGGAGCCGGCTCCCTCGTCGTAGCCCGGAAGCGTCGCGTCTGACCCGTACGACCCCACCGGACGGGGGCCCGACCCACGCGGGTCGGGCCCCCGTCTGCCGTCCCGGTCAGCGCAGGGCGCTGATGCTCTCGATCATGTGGTCGACCTCTTCGACGGTGTTGTAGTGCAGCAGCCCCAGCCGCACGGCGCCGCCGGTCTCGTTGACCCCCAGGGCGTCGAAGAGCTCGCGGGCGTAGTAGTCGCCGTCCCAGGCGCAGATCGTCTGCCTGGCGAGCTCGGTGGCCACCTGCCGCGGGCGCATCCGGGAGACGGTGAAGGAGAGGGTCGGCGTGCGGTAGAGCGGTGAGCCGAGCACCTGCACGTGGGCCATCGAGCGCAGCGAGCGGTCCAGCCGGTCGAACAGCTCCGCCTCGTACCGGCCGACCGCCGCCATCGAGGTGGCCAGCTTCTCGCGTCGGGTGCCGGTGGCGTCCGGGGACAGGGCGGCCAGGTGGTCCACGGCCGCGGACACCCCGGCGTAGAGCTCGAAGGCGGGGGTGCCGGTCTCGAACTTGTCCGGCACCCGGTCCGAGGAGGGCACCAGCTTGTCCGGGACGAGGGACTCCAGCAGCGCGGGGTCGGCGACCAGGGCGCCCACGTGCGGGCCGCACCACTTGTAGGCCGACAGCGCCAGGAAGTCCGCGCCGGTGGCGGCGAGGTCGATGAGCCCGTGCGGGGCGGCGTGCACGCCGTCGACGTAGACCAGCGCACCGACCTGGTGGGCGCGGTCGGCGATCGACCGGACGTCGGGCCGGGTGCCGATGGCGTTGCTGGCCAGGGTGACGGCGACCAGCCTCGTGCGGTCGGTGAGCAGCTCGTCGTACTGCCAGTCCGGCAGCTCACCGGACTCGATGTCCACCTCGGCCCACTTGACCAGCAGCCCGGCCTCCTCGGCCAACTGCACCCAGGGCCGCACGTTCGCGTCGTGGTCGAGCCGGCTGACCACGACCTCGTCCCCGGGCCGCCAGGTCTTGGCCAGCGTGCGGGCCATCGTGTAGGTCAGCGAGGTCATGTTCGGTCCGAGGACGACGCCCTGCGGGACCCCGCCCACCAGGTCCGCCACGGCCGACCGCGCACCACTGACCAGCTGCTCGGCCCGGGCCGAGGAGGGGAACACCCCGCCGCGGTTGGCGATGGGCACCCGCATGGCCTGGGTGACCGCGCGCAGCACGCTCTCGGGCACCAGTGACCCGGCCGGGCCGTCGGCGTGCACGAACCCGTCGGAGAGCCCGGGGAAGAGCCCGCGGACGCGCGCGACGTCCAGCCGTGCGGCCCCCGGTGACATGGTGCAGACCCTAACTCGACGGGTGACGCGGTGAGGGGTCGATCCGTCACGTTCAGCAACCACCCGCGGAGGGCAGGATGGGGGCATGACAGCAGCGGGGCCGGAGAGCCAGGACCAGCAGATCGTCGTCGTCGGTCCCGACGGCCAGCCCGTCGGCACGATGCCCATGCCGGCCGACGGCGAGGGAGGCATCGCCGACCTGGTCGAGCAGCCCGCCAAGGTGATGCGGATCGGCACGATGATCAAGCAGCTGCTCGAGGAGGTCCGCGCCGCACCTCTGGACGAGGCCAGCCGCAACCGGCTGCGCGACATCCACGCCTCGTCGATCCGCGAGCTGGAGAAGGGCCTGGCGCCGGAGCTGCGCGAGGAGCTGGAGCGGATCACGCTCCCCTTCACCGACGGCGTGACCCCGTCGGACGCCGAGCTGCGGATCGCCCAGGCCCAGCTGGTCGGCTGGCTGGAGGGCGTCTTCCACGGCATCCAGACCGCGCTGTTCGCCCAGCAGATGGCCGCCCGGGCACAGCTGGAGGAGATGCGCCGCAAGGCGCTGCCCGGCGGCGCCCCGCAGCAGTCCGGCATGCCGCAGCAGCCCGGCGGCGGTCAGTACCTCTGACGGGCCGATCGGTCCAGGGCGGCGACCGTCCGGACGTGCGGGAACGTCAGCGCCAGCACCACGGCGAGCGCCGCACCCACCGCGGCCGGTGAGGCCGCCGGCCCGGCCAGCACGACGACGGCGCCCAGGCTGACCACGGTCGGGACCGCGGCGTGCAGCGCGACCCGGCCGGCCGCGCGGGCCGGTCCCGGGGCGGAGGGGCCGCCGCGCACCAGCGCCACGAGCCGGGCGGTGTGCCGCAGCGCGTGCCAGCCGGCGAACCAGACCCCGAAGGCTGCCAGCGGGGGGACGACGGTGAACAGCGCCACCACCATCACCAGCTCGGCGGCCTCCTCCGGCCGGCCACGGTGCAGCGCGCCGGCGGCCGAGAGCAGCACGGCGCCGACCAGGACCAGACCCAGCAGGGCGCGGGCCGAGGTGGGGAGCGGGACGCCCCAGGCCGGCGCGAGGTGGCCCAGCACCCGGGCGGACTCCTGGGGCCACAGCACGAGCGGCAGACCGACCACGGCGAGGCCGTGCGCGAGCGTCGTCGCGACGTCCTGGAGCGGGCCGGGGACAGGGCGGCCCGCGTCCTCGGCGCAGACGACGGCCTCGGCGCGGCCGAAGTGCAGCACCGAGACGAGGAGGAACGCGGTGACGGTGACCGTGGGAGCGAGCAGGAGGGCGATCGCGGCGAGGGCGGCGACGGCCAGGTAACCGGCCAGCACCGAGGCGAGCGTGGCCGGCGTCGGCCGCCGTCCCCCGGTCCAGAACGGGACCATGTGGTCGACCGCGCCGTGCGGCACGCCCAGCACGATCCCGACCATCGCCAGCACCGGGGCGGCCCGGGCCACCAGGTCCGGGTCGAGCAGCTGGACGGCCAGGACGAGCAGGACCAGGGCCCGGCCGAGGGCGACCGAGGGACGGGCCCGCCCGGCCCGCCGGGCAGGCCCGGACCCACGCGGGGGCCGGGTCTGCCCGGTGGTCTGCAGCACGGGTCAGCTCGTCCGTGCGGTCCGGTTCGTCCGGCCGGCGCGCGAGGCACCGACCGGCTCGTCGACGATCGCCTCGTGGCTGCCGTCGTGCACGGTGTCCGGGTGGTCGTCGTACTCCGGGTCCTCGATCCGGCTCTTCGTCCGGGCCACCTTGTAGATCGCCAGCCCGTACGCGGCCTTGGCCAGGATGTCGGCGATGGAGTAGCCGGCCTGCTTCAGCACGAAGCCGCCCTCACCACCGAAGAAGTCCCCGCCCAGGATCGGGAAGAGGTAGGCGATCGGGTAGACGCCCCACAGCCCGACCAACGCGATCCGGAGCATCTTGATCGTGTGCTTGACCTCCTCGGGCTGCCGGTCCAGCGACTTGGACAGCTCGACGAAGAGCACGTACAGCAGGTAGAGGAACGGGATGGTGGACAACGTGCCCCACACCAACCGCGGTACGACCTCGTTGGTGATCTCGCCGGGGTAGCCCAGGGCGATCATCAGCGCGGACGCCGGGATCAGCTTGAACAGCAGCTTCTTCGACGCCGCCCGCCCCAGGGCGAGCACCGCGACGGTCTCCAGGAGCAGCAGCGGGACGGTCAGGAACCAGTCGACGTAGCGGTAGCCCTCGTTGAACTCGATGTTCGAGAGCTGGTGCGCGGAGTCGATCGTCTCGCCGGCCGGGTAGCTGGCCTCGAAGTTGTTGAAGATCCGGAAGTAGTGGTACGCGGCGATCGCACAGACGGTCGCCGACACGATGACGGCGTTGCGGTACTGCTTCGCCACCTGCCGCTGGGACACCACGAGGTACAGCGCGGTGAAGAGCAGACAGGCGATCGCGAGGGAGAACAGGTTGTAGACCGTGGCGAAGTTGCCGGCGGAGAGGGACGGGATGTTGACGGCGGATGCCTGGACCATCGGGGGCCTCACGGGAGGGGGACCCGGTCCCGCCTCGTGACGGGACCGACCGTTTCCGGTAAGCGGGGTTTACGCCGATGCAGGCAACGCGTCCAGTTGCACAGGTTCGGGACGTCGGTCCCTCACCGGGGGGCGGCGGCCAGCACCCGCACGGCGTGGGCCAGGTCGGCCGAGAGCGTCACCCGCGGGTCCGGGGAGGCACCGGCCCAGCCCGGGCCGCCGGCCACGAGCACCCGCCCGCTGCGGGTGCGTGGCAGCGCGTCGACCGGGAAACGGGGCGCCACCTCGTCCCCGCCCCGCGGGCGCTGGCTCCAGACGAACACCCCGGAGACCCCGGTCCGCCGCACCGCGGACGCCAGGGCCGCCGCGGGCAGCTGGCCCATCACCTGGGTGGGCACCCGGCGTTCGGCCAGCGCAGCCGCCAGCACGTGCAGCGGGAGGACGTGCCAGTCCCCCGGCGGTGAGGTGAGCAGCACCCCGCGGCCGGGCTCGGGGCGGGGCTGGCAGGACCGGTGCGCCCGCAGCGACTCGGTCACCGCCTCGCTGAGCAGGTGCTCCACGTCGATGCCCGCGCCGGTCTGCTCCCAGCGCACCCCGGCGGCCACGAGCAGCGGCCGGAGGACGTCGTCCCAGGTCGCGACGGTGCCGCGGGACACCAGGAGGTCGCCGAGGATCTCGTGCACCCCGTCGGCGTCGAGCCGGGCAGCCGCCCGGGCCAGGCCGCGGGCCTCGGGGGGTGCGTCGGGCAGGGCGAGCACCGTGCCACCGGCACCCGAGCGTC
This sequence comes from Geodermatophilaceae bacterium NBWT11, assembly GCA_014218215.1. Taxonomy (NCBI): domain Bacteria; kingdom Bacillati; phylum Actinomycetota; class Actinomycetes; order Geodermatophilales; family Geodermatophilaceae; species Geodermatophilaceae bacterium NBWT11. Next base: position 2,442,755 of record CP043652.1, on the reverse strand, counting down.
GGCGGGGCCGCCCGGGGCGTCGGGTCGGCGGCTCGTCCTGCGACCCGGCCACCACCTGCCGGGCGGCCGCGGCCGGGCTGCAGCCCTCGGCGACCAGCCGTTGCATCCGGAGCAGCCGGTCCAGGTCGGCGTCGTCGTAGCGCCGGTGCCCGCCGGCCGTGTGCCCGCTGGGGGTCAGCCCGTAGCGCCGACCCCAGCTGCGCAGCGTCTCCGGGGCGACGCCCAGCCGGGCCGCCGCCGCACCGACCGACAGCACCGTGGGCGCCCGTCCGGACACCTCGTGCTCGGCCACGACGCCATCATGGACACGCCGGCACCCCCGGCGCCGCCCCGGCGGCGTCACGATCGCACCGCGCGGCACGTCAGGGGGGTGACGGACACCGACGTGAGGACCCGACGTGGACGACCTGCCGGCCACCGCCTTCGAGGAGCACCGCCCGCACCTGCGGGCGGTCGCCACCCGGCTGCTGGGCTCCGCGCACGAGGCCGACGACGCGGTGCAGGAGACCTGGCTGCGGCTGGCCCGCGCCGACACCTCCGACGTGGTGAACCTGCGCGGCTGGCTGACCACCGTGGTCTCCCGGGTCTGCCTGGACCAGCTGCGGGCCCGCAGCAGCCGCCGGGAGGACGCCGTCGCCGAGCACGTCGACCTGCCCGCGGCCGACGCGGGCCCCGAGGCCGAGGCGGAGCTGGCCGACCGGGTGGGCGCCGCGCTGCTGGTGGTGCTGGAGAGCCTGCGTCCGGCCGAACGGCTGGCGTTCGTGCTGCACGACCTGTTCGGGGTCCCCTTCGAGGAGATCGGCACGGTGGTCGGCCGGTCGCCGGCCGCGGTGCGTCAGCTGGCCAGCCGCGGCCGGCGCCGGGTGCAGCGGCCCGGCGAGGACACCGCCGCGGACCGGCAGGCCCATCGGCGGGTGGTCGAGGCGTTCCTCACCGCGGCCCGGGACGGCGACCTGCAGGGCCTGCTGGAGCTGCTCGACCCCGGCGCCGTCGTCCGCGCCGACGGGGCTGCGGCCGCGATGGGCTCCCCGGACCTGACCGGGCGGGAGACGGTGGCCGCGTTCTTCGACGGCGCGGCCCGGGCCGCCCGGGTGCTGGCGGTCGACGGCTGGGCCGGCGCGGCCTGGCAGCACCGCGGCGAGGTGAGGGTGGTCTTCGCCTTCACCGTGGAGGAGGGCCGGGTGACCGCGATCGACCTGCTGGCCGACCCCGCCACCCTGGCCGCGACGGAGCTGACCCGGCTCTAGCGGAGCGACGCGAGGAAGACGGCCACGCCGTCCTCGTCGTTGGTGTCGGTGACGTCGGTGGCCGCGGCGAGGACGTCGGGGTGCGCGTTGCCCATGGCGACCGCCCGGCCGCCGCCCTCGCGCACCCAGTGGAAGGCCTCGACGTCGTTGGGCATGTCCCCGAAGAAGACGACGTCCCCGGCGGTGATGCCCAGCTCGGCGCAGACGTCGGCCAGCCCGGTGGCCTTGCTGACCCCGAGCGCGGAGATCTCCACCAGGGCGTCGGAGGAGGAGTTGGTGACCGTGGCCAGGTCGCCGACCACCTCGTCGACCAGCGCGATGAACTCCTCGCGGGAGAGGTCCTCGTGCCGGGCGAGCAACTTGGCGACCGGCGCGGACACCATCTCCTCCAGGGTCGCCTGGGCGACGCCGGGGGCGTCGACGTCCCACCGCGGCTGGTACACCGGCTCGTGCCGGAACTCCAGGCCGTACTCCACGGCGAACCAGGTGCCCGGCTGGGCCGCGCGCAGCCCGGCGGTGATCTGCTGCAGCACCTCGGGGGCCACGGTGCGCTCGTGGGTGACCTCGAAGGCGCCCAGGTCCAGCATCACCGCACCGTTGCAGCAGACCGCGGTGCCGGTGCCGATGACCTCGCGGATGCCGACCATCCAGCGGGGCGGCCGGCCGGTGGCCAGCACGAACGGCACGCCGTCGGCACCCCAGGCCTCGATCTGCTCGAGGGTGGCCGGCGCGACGGTCTCGTCGCTGCGCAGCAGCGTGCCATCCATGTCGCTGGCGATGAGCTTGGGCTTCCAGTCGCTCACGCGAGCGCCTCCAGGTAGCGGGCGACGCCGTCGGCGTCGTGCCCGCTGGTGCGGTGGGTGGTGGCGGCCTTCACGGCCGGGTGCGCGTTCGCGACGGCGACCGACCGGCCACCGGCCTCATTGACCGCCAGGATCATCGGCAGGTCGTTGGGCATGTCGCCGAACACGACCACGTCGGCCATCGGCACGCCGAAGCGCTCCAGCGCGACGGCCAGACCGGTCGCCTTGGTGATCCCCGGCGGCAGCACCTCGATGAAGCCCAGCCCGGCGTGGGTGACCTCGGCGGCCGAGGAGTCGGTGACCGAGAGCGCGAGGGAGAGCAGCTCGTCCTGGTCGAGGGTCTCCGAGCGCAGGAACACCTTGAGCACCGGCCCGTCGGGCAGCACGTGCTCGCGGGGCAGCAGGTCGGCGGGCTCGGGGTAGGGCCAGTCGAAGCCGTGCTGCACCCGCAGCGGGCTGAGCGCCTCGCTCTGGGTGGCGGCGTCCTCGACGGCGATGACCAACGGACCGGTGACCGCCTCGATCGCGGCGATGACGGCGTGCGCCTCGTCCCGGGGCAGCCCGACGGTGCGCAGCACCTCGTCGGAGTCCAGGTCGACGACGAAGCCGCCCTGCGCGAGCACGGCGACCCCGCGGCCACCGAGTGTCGTCCGGACGCTGTCGAGCAGCCGCGGGCCGCGGCCGGTGACCCCCACGACGGGCACACCGGCCGCCCAGCTGGCGTCCATCGCGGCGCGGGTGCGGTCGCTGACCACGCCCTGGCTGGTGAGCAGGGTGCCGTCGAGGTCGGTCGCCACGAGCTTCGGCCGCCAGGGCCCGAGGTCGCCGAGCTCGACGACCAGGTCGCTGCCCTCGCCGCCGGAGTGCTTCGGGAGCGTGTTGGCGGCGCGGGCCGGGATGTGTGCGGTCACGCGGTGGGCACCAGCGACATGCCGGGGCTCAGGACGGCGTGGCCACCCAGCCACGGGCGCAGCGCGACCGGCACGTGCACCGAGCCGTCGGCCTGCTGGTGCACCTCGAGCAGGCAGGCGATGGTGCGGGCGATCGCGCACAGCGTGCCGTTCAGGGTGGCGACGGTCTGCGGCTTGCCGTCGGCGTCGCGGGAGCGGATCGAGAGCCGGCGGGCCTGGAAGGTGGTGCAATCCGACGTCGACGTCAGCTCGCGGTACGTGCCCTGGGTGGGGAACCACGCCTCGATGTCGAACTTGCGGGCCGCGCTCGTGCCGAGGTCGCCGGCGGCGATGTCGACCACGCGGTAGGGCAGCTCGAGGGCCTGGAGGAACTCCTCCTCCCACTGCAGCAGCCGCAGGTGCTCGGCCTCGGCGTCCTCGGGCGCGCAGAAGCTGAACATCTCGACCTTGTCGAACCAGTGCACCCGGATGATGCCCTTGGTGTCCTTGCCGTAGGAGCCGGCCTCCCGGCGGAAGCAGGAGCTCCAGCCGGCGTACCGCTTCGGACCGGCGGACAGGTCGAGCACCTCGTCGGCGTGCATGCCGGCCAGCGCGACCTCCGACGTGCCGACCAGGTAGAGGTCGTCGCGCTCGATCCGGTAGACCTCCTCGTCGTGCTCGCCGAGGAAGCCGGTGCCCTCCATCGCCTTCGGCCCGACCAGCGCGGGGGCCACGACCGGGGTGAGGCCGGCGGCCACCGCGCGGGTGATGGCCAGCTGGGCGAGCGCGAACTCGAGCATCGCGCCGGGGCCGGTGAGGAAGTAGAACCGGGCGCCGGAGACCTTGGCGCCGCGCTCCATGTCGATCGCGCCCAGGGCGGTGCCGATGTCCAGGTGGTCGCGGACCTCGAAGTCGTAGGTGGGCACCTCACCGACGGTGCGGATCGTGACGGCGTCGTCCTCACCACCGGGCGGCACCTCGGGGGCCACGACGTTGGCGATCACCAGGTGCGCGGCGCGCAGCGCCTCGTCGGCGGCGCGGGTGGCCTCCTCGGCGACCTTGACCTCCGCGGCCAGGGCCTTCGCGCGCTCGAGGACGGCGGGCCGCTCCTCGGGGGTCGCCTTCTTCACCGCCTGGGACGCCGCCTTCTGCTCGGCGCGGAGCTGGTCGGCGTGGTGCACGGCGGCGCGGCGCCCGGCGTCGGCGGCCAGCAGGGCGTCGACCCGGGACTCGTCGGCACCCCGGGCCCGCTGGCTGGCGCGGACGAGGTCGGGGTTCTCGCGGACGAGTCGCAGGTCGATCACGGGTCTGATCGTAGGTGGCGGGCTCAGCGGGCCAGGGCGCCCGCGATGCCGGCGGCGAACAGCTCGGGCAGCTCGATGCCGGCGGCCCGGGCCATCGTCGGGATCACGCTCTGCCGGGCGAAGGAGTTGTAGAGCCCGGCCTCGAGGAACCACGGCACGCCGTCGGGGTCGATCCGGAAGTCGAACAGCGAGTAGTCCCGGCAGCCTAGGGCGACGTGGCAGGCCCGCGCGGCCTCCCAGACGGCGGCGTTCGCCGGGTCGTCGGCCGGGACGATCCAGACCGTCGGGGTGTCCTTGGCCATCAGGCCCAGGGTGCCGTCGTCCGCGCGCCGGATCTTGTCCTCGGCGGTGCGCACCTGACGACCCTCGCCCAGGCCGTACTCCTCCAGCGGCAGCGGCACGAGCTCCCCGTCCCGGACGACGACGCCGCAGCGCACCTCGCGGCCCAGCGGCACGAACTGCTCGACCAGGGCGCCGTCGGAGTGCTCCCACGCGGCCGCCAGGGCGGCCCCGTAGTCGTCGGTGTCGTGCACGAGCGTCACGCCGTGGGAGTTGTCGGCGTCCACCGGCTTGACGACGACGGGCGGCGCGAGCGTGGGCTCCTGCCCGCGCATCAGCACCTCGCCGTCCGGCACCCGGACGCCGGCGGCGGCCACCACGGCCTTGGCCCGGTCCTTGTGCGCACCCAGCGCCATCACGTCGGGGGTGTTGCCGACGTAGCGGATGCCCAGGGTGTCCAGCAGCGAGCGGTAGTGGGTCATGCCGGGGATGCAGAACATCTGCGGCAGCGCGACGTCGACGTCCAGTGCGGTGAGCCGGGCGATGCCCGCTCCGATGGGCATCGGCTCGGCAGCGGCCAGGGTGTCGAGCGTCTCGGGGAAGCGCCACGAGCCGTCGGGCGAGACGTGGGCGACCACGTGCTCCCAGCCCGGGCCGACGTTCGCCAGGCAGTCGGCGGCGTAGAGCCGGGACAGGTCGTCCATGAAGGCGCTCGTGGGCGAGCCGACGAGGTGCAGCACGCGGGTGGTCATCTCAGTCCCCTGCCGGCATGACGAGCTTGCCGATGTTGAAGTCGATGCGGTTCCACGCGCCGCCGGTCAGCAGGTTCTTCCACAGCAGCAGCGGGATCTGCACGTGGTGCAGCACGAGGTGGGGCAGCGGGTCGGCCCGGTCGAACACGGCGTCCTTGCCCTCCCGGACCACCCGCCAGCGCTCGGCGGCGGTGCGCGGGGAGCTCAGCGCCCGCCACAGCTCGTGGTAGCTCCAGTAGGTGGGCCGGCTGGTGGGCAGCGGCTCCAGCGGGGTGTCCCGCGGCTCCAGGTACGCGTCCGCGAGCCCGGGGTGGTCGTAGAACATGGTGATGGCCGAGTGGGTGCGCGGGTTGCACTCGATGGCGAACGGGGTGCCGTCGGCCTCCTCCAGGAAGTCGAAGGACACCTGCCCGGACAACCCCAGTTCGCTGACGAAGGTGGTCACCCACTCCCGGATCCGGGGCCGGTCGACCTGCGCGTAGTTGACCTGGAACGCCGAGGACGGGCAGCAGCACCAGACGGTGACGACGCCGTCCCGGGCGGTGGAGTGCGTGCAGACCTCCGCGCCGGTGACGAACTCCTGCAGGATCCACGGGTTGTCCGCCGAGATGGGCTTGCCGGCGAGGAACGCACTCGTCGCCGCGCGGGTGGGCAGCGGCAGCTGGGTGAGGTCCAGGCGGTGCACCGGGTCGTAGGCGATCGACTTGAGCACGTAGGGCCTGGGCCGGCCGCTGAAGTCGAAGTCGAGGACCTGCTGCGGGTCGGTCACCAGGTGCGTGTCGGGCACGCTCAGGCCCAGCGAGGCGGCGAGCTCGGTGAACCGGTGCTTGTCGTCCAGCGTGCGCACCGTCTCCGGCTCGAGGCTCAGCACCTCGCAGTGCCCGGCGAGCACCTCCGCCGACGCCGCGTCGAACTCCGAGGCGACCGGTGAGCAGACCGGCACGTACAGGTCCACGCCCTCGGCCTGCACGATGCGCAGCAGCGCGTGGGCGTAGCCGGGGTCCCGGGGGTCGGGGACGACGTGGAAGGTGTCGACGGCGCGGGAGAAGCGGTGCCCGGTGAACCGGTAGGTGTCCTTCTCCACCAGCACCACCCGGTGCCCCGCGGCGTGGAAGGACCGGGCCAGCTGCAGCGCCTTGGTCATCTTCCCGCCGCTGATCAGCACGGTCTTCCGGTCCGCCGCCGGTGCGGGGCGCGTGGCGCGGGTGCTGACCAGCGCCGCCGCGGTCACCGCGAGGTCCACCGGCAGCGTGAGGGTCAGCGCCGCCAGTGCCCCCAGCGACCGCAGCGGGGTGGGCCGGGGTCGGGTGGTCAGCGGTCCAGCCCGTAGTCGGCGACCATGCCGCGGTGCATCACCCGGTCGCCGACGACGACGGAGTGGTCACCGCGGTGCAGCACGCAGCCGTTGTCCCACATGACGACGTCGCCCGGGGCCCAGCGGTGCGCGTGGCTGTTCTCCTCGGTGGTCGAGTGCGCGTACAGCTGCGCCACCACCTCGGCGGCCTCGTCGTCGTCCAGCCCGCTGACCGCGGCGCAGCGCTTGGGGGTGGACATGTAGAGCGCCGTCCGGCCCGAGAGCGGGTGCGGGCGGAAGACCGGGTGCTCGGCCTGCGTCTCGTCGTCCTCGGTCAGCAGGCTCGGGTCGATGCCGGTCACCACGTGGGTGATGGTCGCGCCCTCGAGCCGGGCCTTCACGTCGTCGCCGAGCGTCTCGTAGGCCCGGTACTGGTTGGTGAACACCGTCTCCCCGCCCTGGCTGGGGATCTCCACGGCGCGCAGCGCGGTGTAGGCCGGCGGGGTGGAGAGGTAGGAGCTGTCCACGTGGAAGGTGCTGCGCGGCGGCTCGGTGCGGCCCACGTTGCTGATCACGTTGAGGTCGGGGAACCCGTCGACCGGGGTCTCCCCGGCGGTGAAGGTCAGGGGCCCGAAGCGCTGCAGGAACGCCAGGAACGCGTCGTCGTCGACGTGCTGGTCGCGGAAGACGACGACGCCGTGCTCGGCGAGCAGGCCGCGCACCTCGCCGATCTGGTCGTCGGTCAGCGCGGCGATGTCGGTGTCGGTGAGCTCGGCGCCCAGCGGCTCGAGGGTGGTGGTGTGCACGGGGGTCCTCAGCTGTCGGTGCGGCGGATCAGGGTGATCCCGTCGCGGAGGGGGACGAGCACCTGCTCGACCCGGGGGTCGGCGGTGACGGCGTCGTTGAACGCGGCGATGGCCTCGCCGTTGGCGGTGCGGTCCCCGGCCCAGGGCTGGCCCTGCATGAGGGTGTTGTCCACGACCACGAGACCGCCGTCGGCGAGCAGCCCGCCGTCCAGCACGGTCTGCAGGTAGCCGGCGTACCCGGCCTTGTCGGCGTCGACGAAGACGACGTCGAACACCTGCCCCTCGGCGACCAGCGCGGCCAGCGTGTCCGCCGCCGGGCCGACCCGGACGTCGATCGTGCCGCCGTCCGGGGACTCGTCGAAGCACTCCCGGGCGAAGGCGGCGACGTCGGCGTCGAGCTCGCAGGCCACGACCTCGCCGTCGGCGGGCAGCGCCTCGGCCATCGCGAGCGCCGAGTAGCCGGTGAACATGCCGACCTCCAGCACCCGACGGGCCCGCGCCGTGCGCAGCAGGAACGCCAGGAACCGGCCCTCCACGTGCCCCGAGAGCATCTCGGCCTCCAGCGACCCCGACCACGCGGCGGCCAGGGTGCGCTCGGCCAGCAGTGCGAGAGCCGGGGACTCCGGCGTCGTCTGCGCCTCGAGGTAGGGCTCGAAGCCCACCGCGAGGTCCCGGATGCCCTCGAGCTCGGCGCGGACCTCCTCGGGCACCCCGTCCAGGCGCCCGCAGACCGCGTCCAGCCGCGCCGCCAGGATGCCCAGCGGCGTGACCGGACGCAGCCCTGCCGACACCGTCACGGTGCGGCGACGACGGGGCTCGTGCGCGGGACCATGAACGCGTCGACACCGGCACCCTCGCGGGGCAGCGCGGAGACGACCTCGCGGTGCAGGTCGAGGGTGCGGGCCAGCTCGGCGTCGTCCACGTCGTTCATGAACGTGCACTCCCCGATCGGCTTGGGGGCCGCGGCGCGCAGCAGGCCGTCGCGGGTCTGCAGGATGGACTTGGTGGACTCCTGCAGCAGGTCCGCGGTCAGGTACGGGGTGTCGATCGTGAGGCCGAGGCGGCTGAACAGCGCCAGCACCCGGTCGCGGTCGGCGACGGTGATGTACCCCCGCGCGGCGGCCAGGGTCGCCGAGTAGGCCATGTCGACGCTGATCGCGTGCCCGTGGAAGAACGGGGTCTCCGGGGTGAGCTCCAGCGTGGGGCTCCAGGTGTGCCCGTAGGCGATCACCCGGTCCAGGTCGAGCTCGGCGAGGTTGGGCACCTCGAGCTGCAGCATGGTGTCGATCGCCTCGTCGGTGACCTGGTCGGCGATCTTGCGGATCTCCGGGGTGCCGTCGAGGTGGCCGAAACGGGTGCGCAGCAGGTCCTCGCCGTGCTCGTCGAGCAGGTCGAAGACGGTCCGGTTCGCGACGACGGCGATCTTGATCAGCTCGGCCATGCCGTTGCGCACCTGGTCCTCGGCGAGCGAGGCCAGGAAGGAGAAGTCCAGGAAGACCGTCGAGCTGGCGTGGTAGGCGCCCAGCCGGTTCTTGGCCTTGCCGTGGTTCACCGCGACCTTGATCGAGACGCTGGCGTCGATGAGGCCGATCAGCGTGGTGGGGATGCGGATGTACGGCGTGGACCGCTTGTAGGAGGCGCAGGCGAAGCCGGCCACGTCGGTGACCAAGCCGCCGCCGACGACCAGCGGGGCCTCGGTGCGCAGCAGGCCCCAGGCGGAGAAGGCGTCGACGAGGCGCTCGAGGGTGGCCAGCGTCTTGTCGGTCTCGGCGATGGCCACCGGGATGACGGTCAGCGCGATGCCGTGGGCGTCGAAGTAGGCCTGCATCGTCTCGCGGTGCAGGGCCAGCACGTTCTCGTCGACGACGGCGAGGCAGCGGCCGGCGGCGCGGTAGCAGTCGGCGAGCTGCTCGTTCTCCGGCGTGAACACGCCGTCGACCGGGACGAGCCGGTACTCGGTCTTCTGCACGGCCTCGACGGTGAAGCCGCCGTCCTGGCGGGTCACGCTGGAACTGAGGGTGGTCATCGGGGTCTCCTGGTGCTCAGGCCTGCAGCCCGGCGGGCAGCTCGGCGGGGTCCAGGTGGTCGACCACCCGGGAGGCGGCGCTGAAGTCGTGCTCAGCGGTGTTCTCGTTCGGGAAGGCCAGCACGGTGATGCCGGCGGCGTTCGCGGCCTGCACCCCGCCGGTGTTGTCCTCCACGGCGACGGCGTCGGCGGCGTCCACGCCCAGCGCGCTCAGCGCGTGGGTGTAGGCGGCCGGGTCGGGCTTGGACTCGCTGACCACGGAGTTGTCGACGACGAGGTCGAAGTCGTCGAGCTGCAGGTCCTGGACGCCCTGGACCAGGCTGACGACGTTCTCCGGCGAGGTGGTGGTGACCAGCGCGACCTTGGCGCCGGCCTGCTTGGCACTGCGCAGGGACTCCAGCACGCCCGGGCGGGCGGTCAGGCCGCCGCGGCCCAGCTTCTGCTGGAACAGCTCGGACTTGGTGGCGTGCACGGCGGCGGCGTCGACGTCCTGGCCGCGCTCGGCCGCGTAGCCGGCGATGCGGTCGGCCCCGCCGTTGCCGCGGAGCATCTCGCGGTAGTCCTCGCGGTCCCAGCGCCAGTCCAGGTCGTGGGCGGCGAAGGCCTCGTTGAACGACTCACGCTGGAGCTCGGAGGTGTCGGCCAGGGTGCTGATGGAACCGAAGAGCAGTGCGGACACGGGTGGGGACCTCGACTCGGTGGGGCCGCGCGCCCAGGAGAGGCGGTGCGACGTTCCGACGGAGCCTACCCACGTAAGAGATCTTTACGCTGGCCGAGAGCCTGTGAAGTCACTGCCTGTTCACCGCGCGGCCCCGGCGCGTGCAATCCGATCACAGGACCGGCGGGTCCGCGAGGTGGTCCCTCCCCCTCCTCGCTCCCCCCTCTCCGCGGTGATCACGGGGTTCTCGCCAGACGACACGCTGGTGGTCGGCGGGTCCCTGGCAACAACCCCGTGATCACCGGGGGAGGGATGGATGGGAGGGAGGGAGGGGGAGAGGCGCCTCTGTGCTCAGCGGGCCTGGTGCGGGACGATGGGGTCATGCGGTTCCTGAACGACCAGCGCCCGGCCACGGACCTCACGTACGCCGACGTGTTCATGGTCCCCAACGACTCGACCATCGGCTCCCGGCTCGAGGTGGACCTGACCACGCCGGACCTGGTGGGCACCACGATCCCGGTGGTCGTGGCCAACATGACAGCGATCAGCGGCCGGCGGATGGCCGAGACCATCTCCCGGCGCGGTGGGCTGGCCGTCCTCCCGCAGGACATCCCGACCGACGTCGTCGGCGAGGTCGTCGGCTGGGTCAAGGACCGGCACCCCGTCTACGACACCCCGATCACCCTGGCGCCGACCGCCACGGTCGCCGAGGCGCTGCAGCTGCTCACCAAGCGCGCGCACGGCGTCGTCGTCGTGGTCGAGCACGGCCGCCCGATCGGCGTGGTCACCGACGGCGCCTGCCAGGGCGTCGACCGGTTCACCCAGCTGTCGGAGGTGATGGCCGCCGACCCGCTGACCATCCCCGCCGGCACCGACCTGCCCAAGGTCTTCGACGTGCTCTCCGAGGCCCGGGTGCACGCCGCCCCCGTCGTCGACGGCGACCGCCTCGTCGGCGTGATCACCCGCAAGGGCGCGCTGCGCAGCGCGCTCTACTCCCCCGCCCTCGACGCCGGAGGCCGCCTGCTGACCTCCGCCGCGGTCGGCATCAACGGCGACGTCGCCGGCAAGGCCGAGGCACTGCTCGCCCACGGCGTCGACGTGCTCGTCGTGGACACCGCGCACGGCCACCAGGCCAAGGCCGTCGAGGCCGTCCGCGCCGCCCGCTCGGTCGCCGGCTCCACGCCCGTCGTGGCCGGCAACGTGGTCACCGCGGCGGGCACCCGCGACCTGATCGAGGCCGGCGCGGACGTCGTCAAGGTCGGCGTGGGCCCCGGCGCCATGTGCACCACCCGGATGATGACCGGCGTCGGCCGCCCGCAGTTCTCCGCCGTCGAGGAGTGCGCCGCGGCCGCCCGCGAGGCCGGCAAGCACGTGTGGGCCGACGGCGGCGTCCGGCACCCCCGCGACATCGCCCTGGCCCTGGCCGCCGGCGCGGCCAGCGTCATGGTCGGCTCCTGGTTCGCCGGCACCTACGAGAGCGCCGGCGACGTCCACGAGGACGGCACCGGTCGGCTCTACAAGGAGAGCTTCGGGATGGCCTCGGCCCGCGCCGTCAAGGCCCGGACGTCGACCCAGTCCGGCTTCGACCGCGCCCGCGCCGGGCTGTTCGAGGAGGGCATCAGCTCCAGCCGCATGTACCTGGACCCCGCCCGCCCCGGCGTCGAGGACCTCGTCGACCAGATCGTGGCCGGTGTCCGGTCCAGCTGCACCTACGCCGGCGCCCGCACCGTGGACGAGCTGCACGAGCGTGCCGTGCTGGGGGTGCAGTCCGCCGCCGGTTACGAAGAGGGCCGCCCGCTGCCGACCAGCTGGTGAGGGCCCTCCCGCTCGAGGAGTTCGAGGACCTCGTCGCCGACGCCCTCGACCAGGTGCCAGCCGAGCTGATGGCCCTGGTGGACAACGTCGTGGTGCTCGTCGAGGACCGCAACGAGGACGAGCCCACGCTGCTGGGCCTCTACGAGGGCTACGCGCTGACCGAGCGCAGCTGGGACCTCTCCGGCCAGCTGCCGGACCGGATCATGGTCTACCGGGAGGCCATCTGCGACGTCTGCGAGACCGCCGAGCAGGTCGCCGACGAGGTCACGATCACCGTGGTGCACGAGATCGCGCACCACTTCGGCATCGACGAGGAGAAGCTGCACGAACTCGGCTGGGGCTGAGGGACCGGTAGCGTCCGACGACGTGCCCGACGACGCCTCGCAGACCGGTCTGCCGATCAAGATGCTGCACGACCGGCTGCTGGTCTCCCTGCGCAAGGACGCCGGCGACCGGCGCAGCTCCGGCGGCATCCTCATCCCCGCCACCGCCCAGGTCGCCAAGCGGCTGATCTGGGGTGAGGCGCGCGGGGTCGGCGCGAACGTGCGACAGGTCAAGGTCGGCGACCAGGTGCTGTTCTCCCCCGAGGACCAGCACGAGGTCGAGGTGCACGGCGAGGACCTGGTGATCCTCCGCGAGCGCGACGTGCACGCCGTGGCGGCCGAGCGCATCGAGGAAGCCACCGGGCTCTACCTCTGACCCGCGCATGACCCTCTGGCTGGCCTCGGCGTTCGTCGCGGTCTTCCTGTTCGCCGGCCTGGTCGCCGTCACGTTCCTGCCGTGGCTGGCCGCCCAGTACCGCCGGTACGGCCGGCTGCGCGGCTGGCCGGCGGCCGTGTCGACCGCGGTGGGGCTCTACGCCTGCGGGCTGGTCGCGTTCACCCTGTTCCCGCTGCCCGACGAGCCACCCGGCGCCTGCTCGCGCAGCGCCACCTGGCAGCTGGTTCCCCTCGGCTCGGTCGAGGACGCCCTGGCCCGCGCCTCCGGCAGCGACCCGCTGGGCTTCCTGACCCACCCGGCCGTGCTCCAGGTGCTGCTCAACGTCGTGCTGTTCGTGCCGCTCGGCGTGCTGGCCCGCTGGCGCTTCGGCATCGGGCTGCTCCCCGCGGTGCTGCTGGGTGCGGCCGTCTCGCTGGGCATCGAGACCACCCAGGGGACGGCGGTCCTCGGCGCCTACCCCTGCCCGTACCGGGTGGCCGACGTCGACGACCTGCTCACCAACACCCTCGGCGCCCTGATCGGCGGTCTGCTGGCCGCCCCGGCCCGCCGGCTGCTGCCCGACCCGGTGCCGGCCCCCGCCGCGGACCTGGAGCCCCCGACGCTGCCCCGCCGCGGGCTGGCCGTCGTCGTGGACCTGCTGGCCCTGGTGGCTGCCGCCGGGCTGGCCACGGTGACCCTGACCCTCGGGGTGGCCGCGGTGGCCGGTACCGCCGCCCTGGACACCACCACCTTCGACACCCTGCGCGCGGGCGCGGGCTACGCCGTCCCCGTCCTGCTCGTCGGCCTGCTCCCCATGCTCGGCCGGCACCGCAGCACCCCGGGTCAGGCCGCCGTGGGGCTGACCGTCGCCGACCGGACGGGGACGACGGCGGCCCCGCGCGTCCGGGTGCTGCTGCGCTCGGTGCTGCACTGGGCCCCGCTCGCGGTGCTGGTGGACCTGGCCGACACCCCGCGGCAGACCGGTCTGGTCATCGCCGCGTGGCTGGCGGTGCTGCTCCTCGCCGTCCTCGTGCTGCCCGGACGACGCAGCCCGGGCGGGGTGCTAAGCGGCACCACCGTGGCCACCCGCGCCCGGGTGGACGCTGCCGAGACCCTCGTGGGTGACACAGCGCACGTGTGAAGGACCCGTCCGTCCACCGATCGAGGACGAAGGGGTTGCACCAGGCTCTGGGCGCAGCACACTGGGTGACCATGACCGGAGCCGGGGTGTGCGCAGCGGGGTCAGTGGCCCCGGCGCAGGTCGGCGAGCCAGTCGGCCGCGGCACCGAAGGCCGGGTCGCCGTCGGCGTCGAGCACGGGCTTGGGCGCCTGGCCGTCGTCGCGGGGGTAGGACCCGAGGAACCGGACCTCCTCGCACCGCCGGTGCAGCGCGGCCAGCGCGTCGCCCATCCGCGCGTCGGCGACGTGGCCCTCCACGTCGAGGGAGAAGGAGTAGACGCCCAGCCGCTCCCGGGTGGGCCGGGACTCCAGCCGGGTCAGGCTGATCCCGCGGACGGCGAACTCGGTGAGCAGGTCCAGCAGCGCCCCGGTCCGGTCGGTGACCACGCAGTGCACGGTCGTCTTGTCCGCCCCCGTGGGCGCCGGCAGCCGGCCCGGCAGCTCCACCTGGACGAAGCGGGTGACCGCCCCGGGGTGGTCGGCCAGGCCGGTGGCGACGGCGTCCAGGCCGTAGCGCTCGGCGGCCAGCGCCGGGCAGACGGCGGCGTCGAAGGCGCCCTCGGCGACCAGCCGGGCCGCGTCGGCGGTGGAGGCCGCGGCGAGGACGTCGGCGGCGGGCAGGTGCTCGGCCACCCAGCCGCGGGTCTGGGCCAGCGCGTGCGGGTGGCTGGCCACCGAGCCCACCCCGTCCAGCCCGACACCGGGGCGGACGGCCAGCACGAAGTCGACGGCCAGGAACACCTCACCGGTGATGACCACGGGGTCCCCGGCGGCCAGTCCGTCCAGGGTCGGGGACACCGATCCCTCGACCGAGTTCTCCATCGGGACGAAGGCCGCGTCGACCTCACCGGCGCGCAGCGCGGCCAGTGCGGCGGGCACGCTGGCGGCCGGTCGCCGCTCCCCCTCGGAGGAGGCACCGAGACTGCGGAGGGCCGCCTCGGTGAAGGTACCCTCGGGCCCCAGATAGGCGAACCGCGTCGGGTGCTGCTGAGGCATCCGACGAGGGTAGTGCGGCCGGGTCGGGTCCAGTCCCCGACCCGGGGGGAGCTGCCTCGCCACCGGCCGGGAGCACGGACGCGGGGACCCCGCGCGTCCGGGCGACCCACAGGTGAGTGGAGGACGTGGTGAGCACCGGCATCCCGGCCCTCGTCGACGACGCCTTCCTCGCCCAGGCACGGTGGACCCTGCTCGAGGCCAGCGACCGGGAGGACGCCCACGCGTTCCTGGACACCCTGGCCGCCGTCGAGGCCGACCTCACCGGAGCGGGCACCCCGCGCTGGGTGGCCTGGTCGCACGCCTTCGCCGCCCGCCGCCTGCTGGCCACCCACGACCTTGAGGCCGCAGCCGCCGAGGTCGCGGCCGCCCGCGCGGCGACCGAGCTGTGCCCGGCCGACGCCGAGCGCGCCCTGACGCTGGCCTACCTGGCGCACCTGGAGGTCAGCGGCGACCGCTCCGACGCCGCCATGCACCTGGCCGTCGACGCCAGCCTGCTCACCGACCAGGTGCCCGCCGACGACCCCAGCCGCGAGCTGCACCAGGCCCACCACTGGCTCTCCCTGGCCCTCACCCGGCTCGACCTGGAGGAGCTCGCGGTCGCCCAGGCGCTGCGCGGTCACCGGGTCGCCACCGCGCTGGGCGGGGTCGCCGACCGCTGGCGGTTGCTGCGGCTGTGCGCCCAGCAGCACGCCGAGCTGGCCCAGACCGTGCACCGCCGGGGGGACGAGGTCCGTGCTGCCCGGCTGGCCGCGGTCGCGCTGCGCTGCTCGCACGCCGCGACCGCGCTGGACTGGGAGCCCCCGGACGCCGAGAGCGACCTGCTGGCCGTCGTCCACGGCTGGGCGTTGACCCTGGCCGACGACCTGGACGACACCCTCCCGGCCCTGCGCCGGGTGCGTGGCCGGATCGAGGCCGAGGGCGGGCTGTGGCTGCTCGGCTACGCCGACCTGGCCCTGGCCCGGCTGCTCACCCGCACCGCCCAGCGCGAGGCCACCCGGGTCGGGAGCACCGAGGCACCCGAATCGGTCCGGCTGGCGGACGAGGCCACCGACCTGCTGGTCGCCGCGGCCGGCGCGTTCGCCGCCGTGGGCGACCGCCGCCGGCACCGGCAGTGCCTGCTCGAGCTCGGCCAGGCCACCGCCGCGCTGGGCCGGGCCGCCGAGGCCCTGCACTGGCTGGAGGCCTACCGGGCCGAGGCCTCCCAGGTGGCGCTGCGCAGCCGCGAGCTGTGGGCGGAGATGTTCGTCCGCCGCAGCCGGCTGCGGGAGGCCGAGCGGCAGGCCGCGCTCATGCGCCGGCACGCCATGGAGGACCCGCTCACCGGGCTGGGCAACCGGCGCAGCGCCGAGCGCCGGCTCGCCGAGCTCGACCTGACCACCACCACCGCCTCGCTGGCCGTGGTCGACGTCGACCGGTTCAAGTCGGTCAACGACGACAACTCCCACCTGCACGGGGACGCCGTCCTGCGCCGGTTGGCCGACCTGCTCCGGCTGCACTGCCGCACCGGCGACGAGGTCTTCCGCTGGGCCGGCGACGAGTTCCTGGTGATCCTGCCCGGGGCGCACGAGGCGCAGGCCGTGGTCGCCATGGAGCGGCTGCGGGTGGCCGTCGTCGAGTGCCCGTGGGACGAGCTGGACCTCGCCGGACCGGTGACGGTGAGCATCGGCATCGCCACGACCCACCCGGACCAGACCGGACCGCAGAGCTGGCGGCAGCTGTTCGACAGCGCCGACCTGCACCTGTTCTCCGCCAAGCGCACCGGCCGCGACCGGGTCCGCACCGGCACCCCCGCCCCGGCCACCGGTCCGGGCGACACCGGCGTCGGGGGGCAGCCCTCGACCGCGCACGCCTCGGTCGACGAGCTGGTCGACGAGCTGCTGGGCGCCCGCACCCAGCGCCCGCCGGGCTGGGCGTTCGCACCCGACGACGAGCCGTCGTCGTGAGCGCTCCCCGACCCCGCCGGTCGGGTGCCGGGACGGGCGACCGACAGCACGGACGGGCGGACTCCCGGCGTGCCCCGGGCCCGGTGCGTGACAGCGGCACCGCCAGCGTGCACTCTGCGCTCGTGCCACCCGGGGTCCTGCACGAGCAGGTGAGTTCCGCGCTGGCCAACTGGCAGCTGGACCTCGCCGAGACGCTCCTGGCCGACGTCGACGGCGACGCCGGTCTCTCCGTGCCGCCCACCGCCGGCGCCCCGCTGACCTCCCTGGCCCGCGCCTGGGCCGACACGCTGCGCGCCGAGCTGCTGGTCCGGCGGCTGCGGATGGCCGGTTTCACCCTGCTCGGTGACCCGATCGACGCCTCGGCCACCGAGGAGCCGCTGGACCTGCACGACGGGGTCGCCGAGCTGCTCGAGGCCGCCGAGACCCCCGACGACGCCCCAGTCGCGGCCGTCGAGCTGGGCACCCGCTCGGAGTCCGCCGCGCACGCCGCGCTGGCGATCGCGCTGGTCCGCTCCGCCCGGGCCGCCTTCGACGCCTCCGACGACGACCTGCAGCGCGCGGCGGGCCTGGCCCGGCACGCCCGGATCGAGCTGCTCTCCCGCCGCACCGACGCCGCGATGGACGAGGCGGTCGAGGCCGCCAGCCTGCTGGACCCGGCGCTGCCGGTCAGCCCGCTGCTGGTGCACACCCTGGGCGCCCTCTCCGGGGTGCTCGCCGACCTCGAGCTCATGCCGCTGGCCCTGGACTACCAGCGGCGCGCCCACGACACCGCCGTCCGGCTGGCCGACGACGTGCCCGGCGCCGGGTCCGCCGCGCTGGTGGGGGACACCGCCGCCCGCCTGGCCGCGCTGTGCGCCGAGGTCGGGGAGAACCTGCTCGACGACGCCCGCACCGACGACGCCCGGCCCTACTTCGCCGAGTCCCGGGCGCTGGCCGACCGGGCGCTGGCCGAGCTGCCGGTCGGTGACCCCCGCCGGGTCCAGGCCCAGGTCGTGCACGGGTGGGCGCTGGTCGGGCTGGGCGAGTGCCCGGCCGCCGTCGCCCCGCTGCGGCAGGCCGTCGCGCTGACCTCCGAGGACGACCGCGGGCTGCTCGCCTCCGCCGAGCTGGCGCTGGGGCGGGCACTGCGTCGGTCCGGCAGCCTGGTCGGGGACACCGCCCGGGTCCGCTCGGCCGACGACCACCTGGCGCACGCTCTGGCGCTGGCCACCGAGCACGGCCTGCCCCGCCTGCGCCGGTCCGCACTGCGCGAGCTGTGCACGCTGCACGCCGAGCTCGACGACGCCGCCCGCGCGCTGCCCTACCTCCAGGCCTACCTGGCCGACGAGCTGGACCGGGTCGACGAGCGGCGCACCCGCTGGGTCGAGCTGTTCGGCCGGCGCAAGAGCCTGCTGGAGACCGAGCGGGCCGCCGGCCAGCTGCGCCGCCAGGCCTACGAGGACCCGCTGACCCACCTGCCCAACCGGCGCTACGCCGAGGCCCGCCTCGACGGTCTGCTGGCCGCGGGCGCCGCGCCCGCGCTGGCCGTGGTGGACATCGACCACTTCAAGTCCATCAACGACGCCGCCGGGCACCCCGGCGGTGACGCGGTGCTCCGCGCCGTCGCCCAGCTGCTGGTCGACGGGGTGCGCGACAGCGACGAGGTGTGCCGCTGGGCCGGCGACGAGTTCGTCGTGCTGCTGCCCGACACCACCGCCGAGCAGGGCGAGCGGGCGATGGAGCGGATCCGCCGGTCGATCTCGGGCAACGACTGGTCCGCCCTCGGCATCGACGTGCCGGTCACGATCAGCGTGGGCATCGCCTCGGCGGCCCGCGGGGACGACCGGCGCACCCTGTTCGCCGCCGCCGACGGCGTGCTCTACGACGCCAAGCGCAGCGGCCGGGACCGCGTCGTCCGGCTCTCCGGGGTCACCCAGACCCGGGCCACCGACGACCCGACCGCCGAGGTCGCGCCGGTCTACCGGCTGTCCCCCACCTTCCTGGAGGGCGAGCTGCTGCCCGCCGACACGGCCCCCGCGGATGACCCGGAGTCAGGGGACGGGCCGGTTAGTGTCACTGACGTGCAGCCGCAGACCCACGCCGAGGAGTCCGGCCCGAGCGACGCGACGCGGCGTCCCGGCCGGCCCACCGACGTGCTCTTCGGCGACGGGCCCGCTGCCGAGCCGACCCCGGCGGCCGACGAGCAGGACGACGCCCCCGACGAGGACGGCGCGGGCGGCTTCGCCCGGCTCCTCGTCGAGCCCGTCCCCGGTGCCGGCGGCCAGCGCGAGCAGCGCGGCCGCACGGTCCGGCCCGAGCCCGCCCCCCGGCAGCAGGCCACCCAGACCCCGCAGGCCGACGTCCGTCCGCCCAGCACCAGCCCGGTCGTCACCCGCCAGCCCCCCGCCACCGTCGGCCCCGACGTCATCTGGGGCACCGGGCGCAGCACCGAGCAGGTCCTGGCCCTGGTCCGCGACGCCCGCCGCGAGTTCCCCGACCGGGCCGCGGTCGTCGTCCGGGCCTCGGCGGAGACGCTGGTCGCCCTGGCCAGCGAGCACGACGCCTACACGACCATGGACGCCGCCGCGATGGCCGCCGCCGTCGGCCCGCTGCCCGAGGTGCGCGGCCGGGTCGCCGTGCTGTGCGCCAGCTCCGGGGACACCCCGGTCGCCGCCGAGGCCGCGTTCGTGGCCAAGGTGACCGGCACCGAGGTCACCCGGGTCGACGACGTCGGGGGCAGCCGGATGCGCCCGCTGCTGGCCGACAGCTCGCTGCTCACCGATGTCGACTGCCTGGTGGTCGTCGCCGGCCTGGACGCCGCACTCGCCACCGTGGTCGCCGGGATGACCGAGGTGCCGATCGTCGCGGTCCCCACCTCCACCGGGCAGACCAGCTCCTTCGGTGGCTTCGGCGCGCTGCTCACCGTGCTCAACTCGGCGAGCCCGGGCGTGGTCGTCTCCAACATCGACAACGGCTACGCCGCCGGCGTGTTCGCCGCCCGGATCGCCCGGCGGTCCATCCCCCGCTGACCCGGGCCGCGCCGCTCGGGGCACCATGACCTCGTGATCGGCTGGCTGGACCTCGCGGCGGGCGCGAGTGGCGACATGCTGCTCGGCGCCCTGGTCGACGCCGGCGTGCCGCTGGCCGTGGTGCAGGACGCCGTCGCCGGGCTGCCGGTCGAACCGGTGCTGCTGCGCACCGAGCAGGTCACCCGGCACGGGCTGGGTGCCACCCGGGTGCACGTCGACGCCCCGCCGAGCACCCACCACCGCACCTGGGCCGACGTCCGGGAGCTGCTGGGCGGCGCGACGCTGGACGACGCCGTCCGGGAGCGGGCGCTGGCCGTCTTCGCCCGGCTGGCCGCGGCCGAGGGCCGGGTGCACCGGGTGCCCGCCGACGAGGTGCACTTCCACGAGGTCGGCGCCCTGGACGCCCTGGCCGACGTGGTCGGGGTGGTCGCCGGGTTCGCCCACCTCGGGCTGGCCGAGCTGCACGCGACCTCGGTGGCGCTGGGCAGCGGCACCGCCCGCGGGGAGCACGGCGTCGTGCCGGTGCCCGGACCGGCGGTGCTGGAGCTGCTGACCGGTCTGCCGGTGCACGCCGGACCGGTGCCGCACGAGTGCTGCACCCCGACCGGGGCGGCGCTGGTCGCCGAGCTGGTGGACGTCTGGGGCCCGCTGCCCGGGATGCGACCGGCCCTGGTCGGGTCCGGGGCCGGCGGCCGCGACCCGGTCGAGCTGCCCAACGCCGTCCGGCTGGTGCTCGGGGAGCCGGTGGCCACCCCCGGCACACCGGTGGTGCTCGAGGCCAACATCGACGACCTGGACCCCCGGCTGTGGCCCGGGGTGCTCGACGCGCTCTTCGCCGCCGGGGCCAGCGACGCCTGGCTGACCCCGATCCTGATGAAGAAGGGCCGCCCGGCACACACGCTGGCCGCGCTGTGCCGGCCCGAGACGGTGGCCGCCGTCCAGCGGGCGGTGTTCGCCCACACCCCCACGATCGGGCTGCGCGTCTCGCCGGTCGGCAAGGTGGCCCTGGCCCGCAGCCAGGACCACGTCGACGTCCTCGGCGGCCGGGTGGGCACCAAGACCGCCCGGGACGACGCGGGCCGGGTGCTCAACGTCAGCGTCGAGTTCGAGGACGTCGCCGCCCTGGCCCGTGAGCGGGGTCTACCGGTCAAGGAGGTGCTGCGTGCCGCCACCGCGGCGGCATGGGCTAGGGTCCCGGGCGGAGAAGGGGAGTAGCCCCCCGTCCGCTGGTCGACATGCTGGTGCCCCCCGGGGCACCCGGTCAGCGGGTCCGGTGCGAACCGGATGGGCGAGACCTTCGACTGTTGCAGTCCACCCACCCGTGGCGCTGCCGGTCGGAGGCGTGCGCCCCCTGCCCGGTCGCGCCGAGCAGAGAAGAGGCCCCCGTGGTCCTGTCCGTCGTCGCTGCGGCGTTCATCCTGATCCTCCCGGTCGAGCTGCCGGACAAGACGCTGTTCGCCACCCTGGTGCTGGCCACCCGGTTCGCCCCGCTGCCGGTCTTCGTCGGCGTCGGCACCGCGTTCGCCGTGCAGGTGGCCATCGCGGTCACCGCCGGCTCGCTGCTGTCGCTGCTGCCCGCGGCGCTGGTCAGCGGCATCGTCGCGCTGCTGTTCCTGGTCGGCGCCGTGCTGCTGTGGCGCAGCGCGAACAGCGGACCCGAGGACGGCGGGGAGGCCGCCGAGCAGCGCGAGAAGACCCCGTTCCTGCGCGCGGCCGCGATCTCCTTCGGCGTGCTGTTCGCCGCCGAGTGGGGCGACCTGTCCCAGCTGGCCACCGCCGGCCTGGCCGCCCGCTACGACGAGCCGCTCTCGGTCTTCGTCGGCGCGTGGGCCGCGCTGCTGGTCGTCTCCGGGCTGGCCGTCTTCCTGGGCACAAAGCTCGCCGACAAGCTGCCCATCCCGCTGATCCGCCGGGTCGCCGCGGTGCTCTTCGCGGTCTTCGCCGTCGTCGCGGTGGTGGAGACGGTGCGTCAGCTGGTCGGGTGACCTCCTCCCCCTGCCGGGGGACCCTGTCCGGGACGTCTCAAGACCACTAGCGTCCGGGCCGTTGTCCTCCTGACGGACGACGGGTCCGCCGACAGGACGGGTGGGACGTGGGCATGCTCAGCGAGCGGTACGGGGACGGCGTCCTCGACCCCCCGGACGACGACGCCGCGCAGCGGGAACGCCAGCACCGGGTGCTGGTCGACCTGGACCTGCTCGACGCCCCGTCCGACGCCGAGCTGGACGCCGTGACCCGGCTGGCCGCGACCGTGTGCGGCACCCGCTTTGCCGGGATCCACCTGCTCGACACCGACGTCATGACCCAGCCGGCCACCTTCGGGTTCGTCGGCGGGGAGTCACCCCGCGACGAGTCGCCCTGCCACCGGGTGGCGCAACTCGGCGGGGTGTTCTCCTCCCCCGACCTGGCCGCCGACCCCCGGTTCACCGACAGCGCCTGGGTCGACGGCCGCTGGGCCCGGGTCCGGCTGTACGCCGGCGCACCGCTGGTGGTCGACGGGGTCGTCATCGGCACGCTGTGCGTCAGCGACGAGGTGCCGGGGGTGCTCACGGAGGACCAGGTGGCCCGGCTGAACGACCTCGCCTGGGTCGTGGTGGCCCTGCTGGAGCGCCGCCGGGCCGCCCGGATCGGCGAGGCCGCCCGCGCCGAGCTGGTGCGGGCCAACGACGAGCTGGTGCGCACCCAGGCCTTCGACCGGGCGCTGCTGGAGGCGCTGCCGGTGGGCGTGGTGGCTGCCGACGCCGAGGGCCGGATCACGCTGTTCAACCAGGTCAGCCGCTTCTGGCACGGCCACGACACCGACAGCGGTCTCACCCCGGCGGAGCTGCCCACCGCCTACGACCTGTTCGAGGCCGACGGGCGGACCCCGCTGCCGGCCGACCAGGTGCCGCTGCTGCGGGCCTACACCGAGGGCCGGGTCACCGACGCCGAGATCGTCATCCACCCGCACGACCGGTTCCCGCGCACGGTGTCCTGCTCGGCGACCGAGGTGCGTGACGTCTCCGGCCGGTTCCTGGGTGCGGTGGTCGCGATGGCCGACGTCACCGCCCAGCGCGAGCTGGAGGAGCAGCTGCGCACCGCGGCGCTGCACGACCCGCTGACCGGGCTGCCCAACCGCAGCCTGCTGGTCGACCGGCTCGACCACGCCCTGGTCGCCGCCGCCCGCCGGGGTGACCAGGTGGCCCTGCTGTACTGCGACCTCGACGGGTTCAAGGCCGTCAACGACGCGCACGGGCACGCCGCCGGGGACGAGGTGCTGGCCCAGGCCGCGGTCCGGCTCGCCGCCGTCGTCCGGCCCGGCGACACCGCCGCCCGCATCGGGGGCGACGAGTTCGTGCTCATGTGCCCCGAGGTCGCCGACCCCGCCGTGGCGGCCGCGCTCGCCGAGCGGGTGACCGAGGCGATGACCGATCCGCTGTGGTCCAGCGCCGGCCGGCACCAGGTCGGGGTCAGCGTCGGCGTCGCGCTCAGCGGGCCCGCGTCGACCCCGGAGACCATGCTGACCGCGGCCGACGAGGCGATGTACGTGGTCAAGCGCGGGCGCCCCCGCCGGGACTGAGTGTGCCGGGCCGGCCGGCCGGGCACCGTGGGTGCGTGACCGACCCCGCTGCCGCCTACCGCGCCGCCCTGCCCGAGGGCCGCACCACCGAGCTGGACCTGCGCGGCTACGACCGCACCGGCATCCCGGTCACCGCCACGGTGTGGCGGGCTGCCGACGGCACCCGGTCGGGGCACGGCGTGGGTTACGGGGCGACCGAGGAGGCCGCGGCGATCGGCGCGTGGGGCGAGCTGGCCGAGCAGGTGCTGCTCGACGACGCGCTGCTGGCCCGGGAGCCGCGCACCGCCTCCTTCCGCGAGCTGGTGGCCGAGCGCGGGGCCGACCGGGTGGCCGACCCGCGCACGCTGGTGCTCCCCGCCGGCGTGGACGACGACCCGGACCG
Organism: Geodermatophilaceae bacterium NBWT11; assembly: GCA_014218215.1. Taxonomy (NCBI): domain Bacteria; kingdom Bacillati; phylum Actinomycetota; class Actinomycetes; order Geodermatophilales; family Geodermatophilaceae; species Geodermatophilaceae bacterium NBWT11. The sequence continues at coordinate 2,419,115 of CP043652.1, read as the reverse complement.
GCCGCTGCGCTGGCTGCCCACCACCCGCTGGGCGACCGGGGAGGAGGTGCTGGTGCCGGCCGAGTTCGTCGCCCCGCACGCCGCCGGCATCGCCGCTCCTCCCCCGGCCGGGGGCTGGCTGGTCACCCCGATCACCAACGGCATGGGCGCCGGGGACACGATCGAGCGGGCCGTGGGCCACGGCATCGGGGAGCTGCTCCAGCGGCACGGCAACACCGTGGACTTCCGCGCCCTGGACACCGGCCGGGTGGTCACCGGCATCGACGACCCCCAGGCCCTCGCCGCGATCGCCGCGCTGGAGGCGGCCGGGCTGCAGGTGACGGTGAAGCTGGCCAGCACGGAGTTCGCCGTCGTCGTGCACGCGGTGGCCACCGACCCGGCGGCCGAGGTGCCGGTGGTGGTCAGCGCGATCGGCGAGGCCGCCGCCCCCGACCGGGCGGAGGCGGTGCGCAAGGCCGTGCTGGAGCTGGCGTCCTCCCGAGCCCGGCGGGCGTTCGCGTTCGGCCCGCTGGCCGGGGTGCGGGCCCGGCACCCGGACTACCTGGCCGACGAGCTGGCCACCCCGCTCCCCGAGCAGGAGCCCCGGGCGCTGGCGGCGATGACCGCCTGGACCGGCCTGGGCACCGCCGAGCTGACGGACCTGCTCGCCCCGCTGTGGGCGCGCCGCACCGAGGTGCCCTTCGCCGGACTGCCCACGTCGGCGGTGCACGGGCCGGCGGAGACGCTGGCGCTGTACCGGGAGCGGCTGGCCGGGTTCGACCTGCTCGTCGCCGCGACCGGGGTGCGCGGGGTGCACGTGGCCAAGGTGCTGGTCCCGGGCCTGGAGGTGGAGACGCTGTCCTACGGCCGGATCGGCGAGCGAGTGCTGCGGCGGCTGCTGGCGAGGGGCAGCGACCTCGTGGGGCTGGGGGTCGCCGAGGGCCCGGACCGCCGGCCCGTGCGGCTCACCCCCGAGGCCACCGAGCGGGTCGGCGGGCCGGCCTGGCTCGACGTCGCCGCCGTGGCCCGCACGGTCGGCGAGCTGTACCCGCTGTACCGGGAGCCCACCCGGCACGCACCCCAGCGGCTCGCTCAGTCCTGAGGCGTGGTCCGGCGCTCGGCGATCGCGGCCAGCCGGGACAGCGCCTCGACGTTCCGCTTGACCAGCACCGCCTCGCTGACCGGGTTGTGCAGCCAGCTGCCCGGCCCGGACACCGGGGTCTCGGTGAAGACCACGCGGGTGCCGCCGTCGGCGGGGTGCAGGACGACCTCCACCCGAGCCGAGCCGAGCGGGCGGCCCTTGGCCAGCAGCACCAGCCGGCGCCCGGGCTCGCTCTGCTCGACGACCGCCTCGTCGTCCAGGGTCACCGGCCAGTTGCCCTGGGCGTGGTGGATGCGGGTGCCGACGGCAGGCCACGCCGCCTCGACGGCGCGCACGTGCGAGGCGCCCACCACCCAGTTGCTGTAGGCCCAGCCGTCGGCCAGCACGGCCCAGACGGCGGCGGGCTCGGCGGAGACGTGTCGTTCGACGGTGGCCATCGAACCATCCTGCTCCTCATCGGAGGCGTTCCCGCAACCCGATGGCCAGACCCGCCACGGTCAGCCGGTCCGCGGCCCCGCCGACGAGCCGGGCCAGCCGCTGCCGGCGCACCCCGGCCAGCCGCAACCGCAGCTGAACGCGGGTGCCCGGTCCCTCCGCGCGCAGCGCGATCGCCCAGGTCAGCCGGACGGCGCCGCGGGTGGAGCGGTGCACCAGGGTGTGCGGCGGCTCCAGGACGGCGGCGGTGAAGGTCGCGTGCCGGCCGCCCCAGTCGGGGATGGTGTCGCCGACGGCGAGGTCCAGCAGCCGGGGCTCCAGGTGCCGCAGGCCCCGCCGGGCGGGCGGGGTGAGCGCCTCGACCCACCGCGGCAGGTAGTACCCGCCGCGCCGCTTGCCCAGCTGCACGAACCACGGCCAGACCGCGGCCGGGGGCGCGGGCAGCGAGAACGCGGTGTCCATCACGACGGCGGCGTCGGGGACCAGGTCGTCCCCGGGCAGCGTCGCCGCCACCTCGGCGGCCGTCGGGCGGATGCTCACCCCGGGACGTTGTCCCGCAGCTCGGCCAGCCAGAGTGCGGCCGAGCCGTCCGAGGGGGCCCGCCAGTCCCCGCGCGGGGACAGCGAGCCGCCGGCCGACACCTTGGGCCCGTTGGGCATCGCCGAGCGCTTGAACTGGCTGAACCCGAAGAACCGCTGGCAGAAGACCTCCATCCAGCGGCGGATCTCGGCCAGGTCGTACGCCGTCCGCTTGGCCTCGGGGAAGCCGTGCGGCCAGTCGCCGGCCTCGGCGTCCCGCCAGGCGTGCCAGGCCAGGAACGCGATCTTGGAGGGCCGGAACCCGTAGCGCAGCACGTGGAACAGGGTGAAGTCCTGCAGCGCGTACGGCCCGATCGACGCCTCGGTGGACTGCGCGGTCTCCCCCGGCACCAGCTCGGGGCTGATCTCGGTGTCCACGATCGCCTGCAGGATGCCGCCGACCTCGTCGTCGAACTGGCCGGAGCCGATCACCCAGCGGATCAGGTGCTGGATGAGGGTCTTGGGCACCCCGCCGTTGACGTTGTAGTGGCTCATCTGGTCGCCCACGCCGTAGGTGGACCACCCCAGCGCCAGCTCGGACAGGTCGCCGGTGCCCAGCACGATCCCGCCGCGGTGGTTGGCGATCCGGAACAGGTAGTCCGTCCGCAGCCCGGCCTGCACGTTCTCGAACGTCACGTCGTAGACGTCCTGCCCGTCGGAGAACGGGTGGTCGATCTCCTCGAGCATCAGCCGGGCGGTGGGCGTGATGTCCAGCTCGGCGGCGGTGACGCCCAGGGCGCGCATCAGGGCCCAGGCGTTGCCCCTGGTGTGGTCGCTCGTGGCGAAGCCGGGCAACGTGTAGGCCAGGACGTCGCTGCGCGGGCGGCCGACCCGGTCCATCACCTGGGCGGCCACGATCAGCGCGTGGGTGGAGTCCAGCCCGCCGGAGACCCCGATGACCACCTTCGGGTCGCCGATCGCACCGAGGCGCTGGGCGAGGCCGGCGACCTGGATGTTGTAGGCCTCGTAGCAGTCCTGGGCCAGCCGGGCGTCGTCGCTGGGCACGAACGGGAACCGCTCCAGCTCCCGGCGCAGGCCGAGGTCCGCATCCGGCGGGGCCAGCGTGAAGTCGATCGTCCGGGTGACGGGATCGTGGTGCCGGCGGTTGTCGTCGAACGTGCCCATCCGGGCCCGCTCCTGGCGGAGCAGGTCCAGGTCGACGTCGGCCACCGCGCGCCGGTCCCCGTCGGGGAACCGGTCGGTCTCGGCCAGCAGGACGCCGTTCTCGTAGACCAGGGTCTGCCCGTCCCAGGACAGGTCGGTGGTCGACTCGCCCTCCCCCGCGGCGGCGTAGACGTAGGCCGCCAGGCAGCGGGAGGACGCACTGCGCACCAGCAGCCGGCGGTCCTCGGCCCGGCCGACGGTGATCGGCGAGCCGGACAGGTTGACCAGCACGGTGGCCCCGGCCAGCGCGGCCTGCGCGCTCGGCGGGATCGGCACCCAGACGTCCTCGCAGACCTCGGCGTGCAGCACCAGACCCGGCACGTCGGTGGCGGCGAAGAGCAGGTCGGGGCCGAAGGGCACGTCCTCGCCCGCCACCCGGATCGTGCCGGTCTGGTCGTCGCCGGGGGCGAGCTGACGGCGCTCGTAGAACTCCCGGTAGGTCGGCAGGTAGGACTTCGGCGCGACACCGAGCACCCGGCCGCGGTGCACCACCACCGCGCAGTTGTAGACCCGGTTGCGGTGCCGCAGCGGGGCGCCGACGACGAGCACGGGCAGGAGGTCGCGGCTGCCCTCGACCACGGTCTGCAGCGCCCCCTCGACCGCGTCGAGCAGCGGGTCCTGCAGCAGCAGGTCCTCGATCGAGTAGCCGGACAGGGTCAGCTCGGGGAACACCGCGACCGCGACACCGTCGTCGTGGCAGGCCCGCGCCTGGCGCAGCACGGCCGCGGCGTTGGCCGGCGGGTCGGCCAGCGCGGTGCGCTGGGTGCACGCGGCGACCCGGGCGAACCCGTGCGTGTACAGCGAGGTGAACCCCATGGGGTCAGTCTCCCGCGCCCTCCGGCGGTCCGTCCGCTGGGCCACCCCGGACGGGTCAGCGCAGGCCGCTGCGGGCCACGCCCTCCACGAACTGCTTCTGGAACAGCGCGAACACCACGAGCACCGGCAGCGTCGACAGCAGCGCCATGCCCATCAGCGCCGGGTAGTCGGTGCCGTACTCGCCCTGCAGGAACGCCAGCCCGATCGGCACGGTGAACAGCTGCTGGTCGTTGAGCACGATCAGCGGCCAGGCGAACTCGTTCCAGCGGTACATGAACGTGAGGATCACCAGCACCGCGATCAGCGGCCGGCACATCGGGAGCACGACGGACCAGAACACCCGCAGGTGCCCGGCGCCGTCCATCCGGGCGGCCTCGAGGATCTCGTCGGGGATGGCGAGCATGAACTGCCGGCACAGGAAGATGCCGAACGCCTCCGCCGCGCGCGGCACGATCACCGCCCAGTAGGAGTCGATCCAGCCCAGCCCGGCGACCAGCTGGAACTGCGGCACCATCACGACCTGCACCGGGATCATCAGCGTCGAGACGATGACGACGAAGACCGCCTGCCGGCCGCGGAACCGGTACTTGGCCAGCACGTAGCCGGCCATCAGGTTCAGCGTCACCGACAGCGCCATGGCCACCAGCGCGATGGCCAGGGAGTTGACGAAGAAGCTGCCGAAGGGCAGCAGCTCGAAGGCCCGGCGGAACCCGTCCAGGGTGGGGTTCTCCGGGAACCAGCGCAGCGGGCCGCTGGTGAGGGAGCCCTGCCCGCTGAAGGCGGTGACGACCATCCAGTACAGCGGGAAGAGCATCACCACCGCGCCCAGGACCAGCGCGACCTTGCGCCCGGAGATCCATCCGGCCCCACCGCGCTTCGGGGTCCGCCGCAGCGCCTCGGGCTTGGTCTGCAGGGTGGTCACTGGTCGGCCTCCGTCGCCTTCTGGCGGCGCCACCACAGCGCCGTCAGCACCGCGATCAGCAGGTAGGTGACCACGCCGATCGTCGCCGCGTAGCCCTGCCGGCGGGCGTCGAAGCCCTCGGCGTAGGCGTAGGTCACGAGCATCTCGGTGGCGTTGCCCGGGCCACCGCCGGTGAGCACGTAGACGATGTCGAACACCTGGAAGCTCTCGATCACGCCCAGGACGACGAGGAACACCGTCGTCGGCTTGAGCAGCGGCACGATGACGTGCCGCAGCCGGGTCCACCGCCCGGCGCCGTCCATCTGGGCGGCCTCCAGGTACTCGGTCGGGATCGACTGCAGCCCGGCCAGGTAGACGACCATGCAGAAGCCGATCTTGGTCCACACGCTGATCAGCACCAGCGAGGCCATCGCGCCGACGCCGTCGGACTGCCAGGGCACGCCGTCCAGACCCGCCCCGCGCAGCAGCCGGTTGACCACCCCGACGTTCTCGTTGAACACCCACCGGCCGGCGACGGCGATGACCACGCCGCTGATCACGTAGGGCACGTAGTAGATGCCGCGCAGCAGCCCGCGACCGCGCATCGGCCTGTTGATCGCCAGCGCCACGCCGAGGCCGAGCACCAGCGACACCGGCACGGTGAGCAGCGCGTAGACCCCGGTGTTGAGCGTGGCCCGCCAGAACGTGTCGTCGCCGAACAGCTCGCTGTAGTTCTCGAACCCGATGAACTCCCTCGGCCCGAACCCCGAGGAGGAGTACAGCGAGAGCCAGAACGTGGCCAGCAGCGGGAGCAGCAGGAACAGCCCGAACACCAGCAGGTTCGGCGAGAGCATCGCCCAGGCGGCGGCGGAGTCCTTCCACGCGCCGCGCCGCTTCCTGGTGGGCCGCTGCTCCTCGTCGTCCTCGGGCAGGGGCGCGGTGACCGCCGCCGGGGCCGTCGTAGTCACGAGAGCCGGCCGGCGATGTCGTCGGAGAGGTCGGCGAGCACCCCGGCCGGGTCGTCCCCGGAGAGGAACGCCTGCTCCAGCCGGTCGACCATCGAGGCGTTGACCGCGTTGAACTGCGGCACGGTGACCTGGGCGGACAGCTCCGGGGTGATCGTGGTGGCCTGCTGCACGAAGAGCTCCATGAGATCGGGGCGGACGGCGTAGTCCAGCTGCTGGTCCAGCAGCGCCGTCCGGGTGGGCAGCACGGTGGCCTGCGCGCAGAACAGCGCCTGGGCCTCGTCCCCGGACAGGTAGGCCAGGAAGTCCGCGGCGGCCTCGGGGTTCTTCGACTGCGAGGTGGCGACCACGGCGTTGCCGCCCAGGTCGGCCGAGGCCCGCTCGTCCCGGGGCAGGAACGTCGCGCCGTACTCGCGGCCGGCGCTGAGGAAGGCCGGGTCGATGGTGGGCAGCAGGAAGTCCCCGGCGAACACCATCGCGATGGTGCCGGCGGTGAACAGCTCGTCGACGTAGGCGCCCTTGGTCGACGTCGTCCGCGGCACCAGGCCGTCGGCGAAGAAGGACTGGGTGAAGGCCAGGGCGTCCCGGCCCGCCCGGCTGTCGATCGCGGGCCCGGTGAGGTCCTCGGTGAGCAGCCGGCCGCCGAGCTGGTCGACCCAGTTGAGCCAGCGGTAGGCCCCGGCGAGCTGCCAGTTGACCCCGAAGGCGAACTGGACCTCCCCGGTCGGCAGCGACCGGGCGATCGAGCCGAACTCCTCCCAGGTCCAGGCGTCGTCCAGGCTCTCGGGGATGCGGGCCCCCGCGAGTGCCTCGGTGTCGTAGAGGACCAGGGAGGTGTCGGTGTGGTGCGGCACGCCGTAGACCCGGCCCTCGGACTGCACCGCGGAGACGAATGCCGGGCCGAACCCGTCGACGAACCCGCTGGGCAGCAGGTCGGTGAGGTCGAGCAGGGCGTCGCCGGCGGCGTAGATGCCGATGTCCTGGTAGGTCACCCGGAACAGGTCCGGCGCCCGACTGCTGGCCAGGCCCGCGTCGATGCCGGTCAACGCCTCGCCGAACGGGACGACGTTGAAGACCACCGGGATGCCGCTGGTGCGCGACCACTCCTCGGCGACGGTGGTGAACGCGGTCAGCTCGGCGTCCCCCGCCCACAGCGTGAAGCTGAGCCGGCCCTCGCGGCTGGCCGTGCCGTCCCCGCGCTGCAGCTCGAACCCGGTGCCGCACCCGGCGAGGGCCAGCGCACCGGCCCCCGAGGCGGCCAGGAAGGACCGTCGCGAGAACCCGCGACTACGTCGTGAGTCGATCACCGCTGAACAGTCGGGGTTCCGCACGTCACACGCGAGTCGATCTTGGTCCCCCGCTGACGAGAAGCGCCCTTGTCGTCAGGGGTGGAGGCGCTCGACGGCGGCGTTGGAGGTCCAGAGCCGGACGCCGGACGCGGCGACGGCGGCGTCGCCGGGGGCGGCCGGGTCGAAGGGGGTGCCGCCCAGCCAGGCCCAGGCGGCCGGACGACGGCCGATCACCTCGGTGAGCCGGGCCAGGGGGCGGTGCACCTGCCGGTCGACGTCGGCCGGGGTCCGCACCGACGCCGAGCTGGCGTGGGTGGCCGAGTGCCCGCAGACGACGTGCCGGGTGGCGAGGTCGGCCAGCGCGTCCCAGCTCATCGCCAGCGGTGCGTCGCCGGGCAGGTCCTCGTCGAGCACGCCCAGGTCGTGCTCGGCGGCGAAGGCGCGCTGCTCGCCGGCGGGGCAGTCCAGGAACTCCGTCGGCGGGTAGAACCAGCCGACGAGGCCCAGCTCCTCGCACAGCGGCGCGGCCACCTCGGCGGCGCTGGCGAACCCGTCGAAGAAGGCCGGGACGACGCCGGGCCGCGGGTCGGTCCAGCGGCCGGTGTCCAGCGCGGTGTGCAGCTCGGCCTCGGTGACCGGGGCGAACCGCTCGGCGTACCAGGTGAGCTCGCGCCGCAGCTCGGCCGCGTGCGAGGCGGGGGTGTTGTGCCAGTTCACGACCCGCAGGTGCCGGCCGGCGAGGACGGCGTCGTGCACCCGCGCGGCCTCGGCGTCCCGGTCGCCGCGGCCGGTGTCGGCCGGGCGCCATGCGGCCAGTGGAGCGGCGGAGGGCTCCGCCGCAGGACCGGGCGGCCGGAAACGCAGGTGGGCCAGGGCGGCGAGGGCGTCCTGCACGGTGGTGTCGGGGGCGGCGGCCCGGAGCACCCGCCAGGCCCGGTCGAGGTCCTCGGCGAGCGCCCGGTCGTCGTCGGTACCCGTCCCCGGGGCCCCGCCGTGCAGCGCGACCAGCATCGCCACGCCGGCCCGGTCCTCGTCCTCGCCCGCCACCGCGTGGGCGGCGGCCAGCACCTCGTCGTCCGTGGTCACTCGAGGAGTCTCCCTCGCTCGCCCCTCCGGCGAAGGAAGCTCTGCACCCCATCCGCGGCCCCGATGGGGGTGTAGAGCTTCCTTTGCCGAGGGGGGCGGGGGGTTCAGTCGGTGAGCCGGTGCAGGCTCTCGGGGAGGTCGCCGGTGTGCAGCACGGCCAGCCGTTGGGTGGCCCGGGTGAGCGCCACGTAGAGGTCGCTGTCACCGCGGACGCCCTCGGTGAGCACCCGCTCGGGCTCGACGAGGACGACGGAGTCGAACTCCAGGCCCTTCGCCTCGGCCGGGCGCAGCACCACGGTGCCGGCCGAGGAGTCCGCGCCGGCGCCGGCGGTGACCGAGGACAGCTCGGCCGAGACGGCGGCGAGCACCGCGTCGAACCGGCTGACCGGGGTGATGACCGCCGTCGTCCCGCCCTTGCCGGACAGGTCCGAGGTCACCATGACCACCCGGTCGAGCAGCTCGCGCTCGTCCACCCGCTCGGCGCGCGGGTGCTCGCCGCTGCTGCGCACCGAACGGGGCGCCTCCAGCTCCGAGCCCGAAGCGGCCAGCACGTCGGCGGCGACGTCCATGATCTCGGTCGGCGTGCGGTAGTTGACGGTCAGCTGGGCCAGCCGCCACTGGGTGCGGGCGTGCGGGGTGAGCACCTCCGACCAGCTCGAGGCACCGGCCAGCGAGCCGGTCTGGGCCAGGTCGCCGACCACGGTCATCGACAGGGTCGGGCACTTGCGGGCCAGCACCCGCCACGCCATCGCCGACAGCTCCTGCGCCTCGTCGACCACCACGTGCCCGAAGGTCCAGGTGCGGTCGGCGGCGGCCCGCTCGGAGGTGGACCGGTAGTCGGCCTCCTCCTCGCGGTCGGCCAGCCCCTCGGCGTCGAGCAGGTCGGCGGCGGTGAGCTCCTCGGACTCCTCGTCGTCGTCCGCGTCGTGCGAGCGGGAACCGTGCAGCAGGTCCAGGGTGCGCTGGGCGTCGTCGACCCCGGCCTGGCGGCGGCGGGCGGCCGCGGCGCGCTCGGCGCTGTCGTCCACCCCGAGCAGCTCGTCGGCCTCCTCCAGCAGCGGCACGTCGGCCACGGTCCACGGCGCGTCCGCGGGGCGCAGAAGCAGCGCCCGGTCGGCCTCGGAGAGGTCGCGGCCGGCCCGGGCGAGCCGGTCGGCCGAGGAGAACAGGTCGCGCAGCAGCTCCTCGGGGGTGAGCAGCGGCCACAGCTCCTCCACCAGGTCGGCCACCGCGGGCTCGCCGGCGATCTCCTGGCGCAACGCGCGCCGGTCCTCGGCGTCCATCAGGTTCTCCCCGCCGCGGACGTCGGAGCCCAGCCGGTCGGCCACCCGCTGCGCGATGAGGTCGACCAGGCCGCGGTAGAACGCCGGCCGGGCCAGGTTGTGCAGCCGCGACGCCCGCCGCGCCTGGGTGCGCACCCGGCTGATGTCGCCGGCACGCAGCCGGATCCGCTCCCGGTCCACGACGACCTCGCGGGTGCCGCGCAGCACGCCCTGCCGCTCCTTGACCGCCGCGGCGATCACGGCGGCCATGTCCAGGCGGCCCTTGACCTCGGCGGTCTCGGGGCCGTCCAGCGCGGTCGCGTCCAGGCCGGGGCGCAGCTGGCCCAGCCCGGCCATCACGACGCCGGTCTCGCCGAGGGCGGGCAGCACGTCGGCGATGTAGCGCAGGAAGGTCGGGGTGGGGCCCACGACCAGCAGCCCGCTGCGGGCCAGCCGGTCGCGGTGGGTGTAGAGCAGGTAGGCAGCACGGTGCAGGGCGACGGCGGTCTTGCCGGTGCCCGGCCCGCCCTGGACGACGAGGATCCCGCGCGAGTCCGAGCGGATGATCTGGTCCTGCTCGGCCTGGATCGTGCGCACGATGTCGGTCATCCGGCCGGTGCGGTCGGCGGTCAGCGCCCGCAGCAGCGCGGCCTCGCCGGTCAGCCCGTGCTCGTCGGCCTCCTCGCCCTCGGCGAGCACCAGCACCTCGTCGTCGACGTCGGTGACGGTGCGGCCCAGCGTGCGGATGTGCCGACGCCGGGTGACGCCCTCGGGCCGGAACGGGGTGGCGGTGTAGAACGGCCGGCTCGCCGGGGCCCGCCAGTCGACCAGCGCGGGGTCGCCGCCGGCGTCGTCGGCGGGCAGCCCGGTGCGGCCCACGTAGAGCGGCTGCGGGGTGGACTCCCGGTCCAGGCGCCCGAGCACCAGGCCGGCCTCCGCGGCGTCCAGCTGCACGATCCGGGTGCCGTGGAAGCGGACCGCGGCCTCCTTCTCCCCCATTGCCTGCGCGTTGTCCACCAGCGGGGCCGAGATGGCCTGCTGCCGGCGGGTGACGGCGAGCTCGCGGGCGGCGTCGAGCCGGGCGTACAGCCCCGTGACGTGCTCCTGCTCGGCAGCGAGCACGGGATCGGTCGGGACCTCAGGGGTGGCGCTCGGCACGGTTCGCAGACTCCCTGGGGGTGGCGCTGGACGAGAGCCAGCCACGGTAGTCGCGCTGCCACCCCCGGGGGTCACTCAGGCCGGACGACGCCCCAGGACGGCGTCCAGCGCGGTCGCCAGCCACTCCCGGGCCTGCTCCGCCGAGGCCGGGGCGGTCAGCTGCCGGGCCGCGACGTACCCGTCGGGGCGGACCAGCAGCACCCCGCCGTCCGCGGTCTCGCGCAGCGCGGCCCAGGTGCCGTACGGGTCGTCGTAGGGCAGCCCGGGCCCGATCGGGACGGCGGTGAGCTGCAGCCCGCGCTCGGCACCGAGCTCGGCGGCGGCCTCCACCCAGGCCTCGCCGCCGACGCCGGTGACGACGGCGAACCGGCCCTTCCCGACCAGGTCCAGGGTGGAGACCTCCCGGCCGTCGCGGGTGACCCAGGTGTGCGGCAGCTTGGCGCCGGGCCAGGTGGTGGGCCGGGCGTACAGCTCGGCGTCCCGCTCGTAGGCCGGCATCGGCGTCCCGTCGGGGACCACCGCGCCCGAGGCGTAGCGCTGGTTGTGCTCCACGCCGTGCGCGTCGAACTCGTAGGCCTTGTGCGCGATCGCGTCCCGGACGGCGGCCCGGATGCGGTCGCCCTCGGGGCCCGGTGCCCGGCGCAGCGCGAGCTGGCGCTCGAGCACCTCGACGTCGGTGGTGTCGGTCAGCTCCAGCGCCGCCATGATCCGGCCGGTGTCGGCGATGGACTGGTTGGCCCGCTCGACGACCTGCCGGGCGATGGGGGCGCGCTCGGCGTCGTAGGAGTCCAGCAGCGCGGGGTCGGCGGTCCCGGCGATGACGTGGGCGAGCTTCCAGGCCAGGTTGTAGGCGTCCTGGATCGAGGTGTTGGAGCCCAGGCCGTTGGTCGGCGGGTGCCGGTGCACGGCGTCCCCGGCGCAGAAGACCCGGCCCTTCGAGATCGTCGTCGCGAAGTGGTGGTTGACCGTCCACGGCGACCCGGACAGCACCTCCATCTCGAAGTCGTCGGTGCCCACCAGGCCCACGGCGAGCTCACGGACGAACGCGTCGGTCAGCTCCGGCGGGCCGTCGGCGACCGCGTAGCCCCACATCAGCATCCACTCGGTCCAGGGCTTGATCATCCGCAGCACGCCCAGCCCGACGCCCTCCTTCTCCGCGCCCGGCTGGAGCATCCAGTAGAGGACCGAGGGCCGGTGCGCGACCAGGTGCGTCAGGTCGGCGCGGAACACGATGCCCAGCGCACCGCCCACCGCGCCGGGGACCTCGAAGGGCAGCTCGAGGTCGGCGGCGACCGCACTGCGGGCGCCGTCGGCACCCACCAGGTAGCGGGAGCGCACCTCGTACTCCACGCCGGTCATCCGGTCCCGCAGCGTGGTGGTGACGCCGTCGTCGTCCTGGACGTGGGAGACGTACTCGGTCTCGAACCGCACCCGGGCACCCCGGTCCTGGGCGGCCTTCACGATCACCGGCTCGGTGATCGTCTGCGGGGCGTCGAGCATCGTGCAGGGGCTGGCCAGCTCGTAGTCGGCGTGCCGCACGGTGTCGGTCCCCCACGAGGGGATCCGGCCGAGCTCCTCCCCCGCCAGGCTGGTGCAGAACGTGGTGGTGCCCATCAGCTCCCACGGGGTGGCCAGCGCGGTGAGCGTCTGCTCGACGCCCATGTCGCGCAGGGTCTCCATGGCCCGCTGGTTGGTGATGTGCGCCCGCGGCTCCTGGGACAGCCGGCCGTACTTGGTGACGACGAGGACGCGCGTGCCGTAGGTGGTTAGGAACAGCGCGGCGGACGCGCCGGCGGGGCCGGTGCCCACCACCAGGACGTCGGTCTCCACGGGCACGGGTGTCTCCTCAGCTGGGGTGGTGACCGCGGTCACGGCTGGGTCGGACGATCGTTGAACGCGCGACCACTGTCAAGGGAGCCCCGCTCTACCCTCGAGCCGTGACCGTGCTGCCGCCCGACGTCGCGGCCGCCCGGGCCGCCGCGCACCGCGAGCGGCTGCTGCCCTGGGTGGGCCCGCACCAGGAGCGCCGCAGCCGGCGCGAGGCGCACCCGGTCTGGGACTTCCTCTTCACCTACTACTCCGAGTCGCCCGCCAAGCTGCTGCGCTGGCACCCCGGCGTGGGGACGGCGGTGACCGGCGAGCTCGCCGAGGAGCGGCTGGGCTGGCCGATGTACGCCCGACTCGGGGACGGGTCGGTCGGCCTCGACGTCGCCGCGTTCCGGGCCAAGCGGGGGACGGCGGCCGGCTGGACGGCGTCCCTGCTCGAGCGGACGGCGTCCCGGGCCGGACAGTTCGGATGCTTCGGGCTGCACGAGTGGGCGATGGTCTACCGCTCCGGGGACGACGTCCGGCACGGCGCGGTGCCGCTGCGGCTGGGGTCGGCGGGCACCGACGCCGTCGTCGAGGGGCACCGGCTGCAGTGCACGCACATCGACGCGTTCCGCTTCTTCACCGAGCCGGCCGTGGGGCGCAACAGCCTCACGCCCACCCGGGAGACCCAGTCCGAGCTGGAGCAGCCGGGCTGCCTGCACGCCACCATGGACCTCTACAAGTGGGCCTACAAGCTCTCCCCCGCCGTGCCCGGCGAGCTGCTGGCCGACGGCTTCGTGCTCGCCGCCGACGTCCGCGAGCTCGACATGCGGGCCAGCCCGTACGACCTGGCCGACCACGGCTGGTCCCCCGTGCGCATCGAGACCGCCGCCGGCAAGGCCGAGTACGCCGCCGCCCAACGCGGCTTCGCCGCCCGCGGCGCGGCCCTCCGCGAGCGCCTGCTGGCCGTCTGCGACGCCGTCCTGGAGCCCGCGGGCGTCTGACGCCCTCAGGTCAGCGGCGTCCGCAGGTCGGTGAGCGGGGGCGAGTCCCGCCATCCTGCGACCAGCGGCTCCAGCGCGTCGACCATGCCCGGCACGGCGTCGGCCAGCGGGAAGACCGCGAGCAGCTGCAGCAGCCGGCCCCGCTCGCACAGCGCCAGCACCTGCGGGTCGAGCCCGGGCAGGCCCAGCTCGGCGGCGGCCTCGTCGTACCCGGCCCGCACGCCGGCGGGCACCCCGGCCACGTCCCACTCCCGCGGGCCCAGCCCGACGTGCTCGAAGTCCGAGCTGAGCACCCCGTCGGCGGTCACGATCACGTTGTAGAACGGGGCGTCGCCGTGCACCGGCTGCACCGGCACGTCGGGGAAGACCGCGGCGTGCACGGTCGGGTCGGTGGCCCACGGCTCGAGCACCGCCCACTCGGCGAGGGCGCGCTCGACGTCGTCGGCGGTGACGTGGCCGGGCCTGGTGTCGGCGAGCTGGACGATCCCGTCGGGCACCGAGGGGTCCAGGGGCACCAGCCAGTCCAGGTCGACGGGGCACGTGGCCAGCGCTGCCTGCAGCCGGGCCACCACGGCACCGCTCTCGGCCTCGGTGACCGGGTCGGGCAGCTGCTCGACGAGCTCCCACAGGGTCAGCGCGTGCCCGCCGGCCTGCAGCGGCTCGGGGTGCGCGGGGCGGACGCACGGGAACCCGGTGCCGGCCAGCCACGCCGTGGCCTGCAGCTCCAGCCGCATCTGGCGCAGCTGCGCGCTCCGGTCGGCCAGCACCGTCCGCCCGAGCACCGTGGGCACCCGCGCGACCACCGGGGACGGTGCGAGGTGGACGACGACGGAGAACCCGTCGTAGAGCACCCGGGGCTCCTCGACGACCAGCCCCAGCGTGCGGGCGGCCGCCACGGCAGCGGCGACGGCGGACTCCTGGCGGGCCGGTGCGCTCACCGGCCCGACCCTGCCAGCCCCGCCCGCCGTCGGGCCACCGGTTTCAGGGCAGGCTGCGCAGCCAGTCCGCGATCGCCGTCCCCAGCTCGTGCGGGGAGTCCTCGGGCACGAAGTGCGAGCCCGGCACGGTGACCTCGGTCAGCGCCGGCCACCGACGCACCAGGTGCCGCAGCCGCCCGGTGAGGATCGAGCCCGGGTCGGCGTCCAGGAACAGCTTGGGCACCTCGGAGTGCGCCAGCCACTGCCCGTAGTGGTCGACGACGTCGTGCACGTCCGGCGGCACGTGCTCGATCGGGATCTGCCGCGGCCACTCCAGCGTGGGCCAGCGGTCCTCCCGCTCCAGGAACGGCTGCCGGTACCGGTCGTGGGCCTCCGGGGTCAGCCCGTGCAGGGTCGAGGCGGGGAGGATCCGCTCGACGAAGGTGTTGCGGTCCAGGACCAGGGACTCCCCGGCGTCCGAGCGCATGCCCTGGAAGACCCCCTTGGCCGCCCGGGGCCAGTCCGCCCAGAGCAGCGGGCTGACGATGGCCTCGGTGAACGCGATCGCCCGCACCCGCTCGGGGTGCCGGGAGGCCCAGTCGAACCCGAGCGCGGAGCCCCAGTCGTGCAGCACCAGGGTGATCCGGTCGCCGAGCTGCAGGTCCTCGAGCAGGTCCTCCAGGTACGCCGCGTGCGTGGCGAAGGAGTAGGTGCCGCGGCCGGGGTCCTCGAGCTTGTCCGACTCGCCCATGCCGATCAGGTCCGGCGCCACGCACCGGCCCTGGTCGGTGAGGTGCGGGATGACGTTGCGCCACAGGTAGGACGACGTCGGGTTGCCGTGCAGGAACAGGATCGTCTCCCCGGACCCGGTGTCGACGTAGGCCATCTCCTTGCCGCGGATGCTGACGCGGGAGCGGGGGAAGCGGTCGTCCGGGGAGGGCAGCACGCCCCGATCCTGGCCCCGTCCCCCCGCCCACGCCCGACGAGAAGCGCCCTTCTCGTCAGGGACGCTGACGAGAAGGGCGTTTCTCGTCGGGAGCGGGGTTGACCCTGACGCGACGTCAGGCGCTTCAGTCGAGATCGTCAGAGAGAGGAGGGGCCGTGAGCCACACGGTGGGAGAGCTCGCCCGGCTGGCCGGGGTCACGGTGCGCACGCTGCACCACTACGACCGGATCGGGCTGCTGACGCCGTCCGGCCGTACGTCGGCGGGGTACCGCGTCTACGACGTGCCCGACGTCGACCGGCTGCAGCGCGTGCTGCTCTACCGCGGGCTCGGCTTCGGCCTCGAGGAGATCGGCGCACTGCTGGACGACCCGGACGTCGACGCGGGGGAACACCTGCGTCGACAGCACCGGCTGCTCACCGAGCAGCTGGACCGGACGCACCAGATGGTCGCGGCCGTCGAGAAGGAGATGGAGGCACGGCAGATGGGGATCTCGTTGACCCCGGAGGAGCGGTTCGAGGTGTTCGGCGACTGGCTGCCCGAGCAGTACGCCGACGAGGCCCAGGAGCGCTGGGGCGACACCGACGCCTGGGCGCAGTCGCAAGGGCGGCAGCAGGCGATGAGCAAGCAGGACTGGCTCGACGTCAAGGCCGAGACCGCCGACCTGGAGGCCCGCTTCGCCGCCGCACTGGCCGAGGGCGCCCCCGCCGACGGGCAGCGGGCACGGGACCTGGCCGAGGAGCACCGCCAGCAGATCACCACCCGCTGGTACGACTGCCCGCCGGAGCTGCACGCCTGCCTGGGCCGGATGTACGTGGAGGACGACCGGTTCACCCGGTACTACGACGCGATCGCCCCCGGCCTCGCGCAGTACGTCAGCACCGCCGTCGTCGCCAACGCCGAGCACCCCGCGACCTGACCCTCGTCGGCGTCGATCAGCTGGGACGACCACCGTGCGTCCTCCTCCACCGACGCCGGTGGAGGAGGACGCACTCTCCTCGTCGGAGCTGATCGACGCCGGGTCCGGGCGGGCGCCCCGAGACCCTCGTCACGCCGCGGGTGAACGCCGGGTGGCCGGCGGGCGAGCAGCCGTCGTCGTCACAGGTCCGTGACCTCTTCTTGACCGTTCGTTCACCGGGGGTCCACCGAACGGCACCCGTCCGCTCACCGGCTGACCGGACCGTTCCACCCGACAGCGACCCGGGGGATCCCGGGCGGTCCCCGTCGGGCTTGTGAGCCCGGAACACAAGATGAGGTCACTCGTGAAGCTCAGCACCACCACGCGCACCTGGGCCCTCTCCGCGGCCCTGGTCAGCACCCTGGCCCTGTCCGCCTGTGGCGCCTCGAACGAGGGCGGCGGCTCCGACACCGCCGCCGGCGGCGACTCCGCCTCGGCCGACCTCTCCGGCGAGCTCGTCGGCGCCGGGGCCTCCAGCCAGCAGGCCGCCATGCAGGGCTGGGCCGCCGGCTTCACCTCCGTCGCCCCCGACGTGACGGTCAACTACGACCCGGTCGGCTCCGGCGGCGGTCGTGAGCAGTTCATCGACGGCGGCACCGCGTTCGCCGGCTCCGACGCCTACCTGGACGACGAGGAGCTGGCCGCGGCGCAGGAGCGGTGCGGCGGCGGCGAGGTCTTCGAGCTGCCGAACTACATCTCGCCCATCGCCGTGGTCTACAACCTCGACGGCGTCGACGACCTGAACCTCTCCCCCACCGTGCTGGCCGGGATCTTCAACGGCTCCATCACCACCTGGGACGCCGCCGAGATCGCCGCGGACAACCCGGACGCCGACCTGCCCTCGACCGCCATCACCCCCGTGCACCGCGGTGACGACTCGGGCACCACCGAGAACTTCACCGACTACCTCGGCCAGACCGCTCCCGACGTCTGGACCGACGAGGCCGACGGCGAGTGGCCGCTGTCCGGTGGCGAGGCCGCCAACGGCACCTCGGGCGTCATCTCCGCCGTCGAGGCCGGTGCCGGCGCCATCGGCTACGCCGACGCCTCGCAGGCCGGCGACCTCGGCGTGGCCAACATCGGTGTCGGGGACGACTTCGTCGCCCCGTCCGCCGAGGCCGCCGCCGCCGTCGTCGAGAACTCCGAGAACGTCGAGGGCCGCGGCGAGTACGACTTCGCCATCGAGGTCAACCGGCAGACCGAGGAGTCCGGCGAGTACCCGATCGTGCTGGTCAGCTACCACATCGGCTGCATCGACTACGAGGACGCCGCCCAGGGCGAGCTCGTCAAGGCCTTCATGGGCTACGTGATCAGCGAGGACGGCCAGCAGGCCGCGGCCGACGCCGCCGGCTCCGCCCCGATCTCCGACACCCTCCGCGAGGAGGGCCAGACCGCCGTCGACGCGATCAACGCCGGCTGACCCACCGCACCGCAGAACGGCACGGCCCGGCGGCCGGGGCCCACGCACCGTCGTGGACCCCGGCCGTCGGCGTACCCGCCCCGGTCACCTGGAGACGACGATGACCATCACCGTGATCACGGTGCACCAGCGGGAGGACGAACCGGGTTCGCTGGCGGTGTCCGTGCACGCCGACGACGGCTCGGTGCACGAGGCCACCCCCGCGGAGGTGGCCGCCCTGGCCCGCACCCTGGACGCGCACGCGACCAGCCCCGCCCTGCCCACCGACGACCTGGTCCGCGTCGGCCGGCTCACCATGGCCCCGGCGGGGTACCGGGCCTGGGTGGACGGCGAGGAGCTGCAGCTCACCGCCCGGGAGTTCGAGGTGCTCGAGGTGCTGGCCCGGCAGCCCGGCGAGGTGCTCACCCGCGCCGACCTGCTGCGCCGGGTGTGGGGCGCGGGCCCCGAGCCCGGACGGCGGACCGTCGACGTCTTCCTCATGCGGGTGCGCGCCAAGCTCGGGCCCGCGGCCGGCCAGCTCGTCACGGTCAACCGGGTCGGCTACCGGCTCGACGCCTGACCACCGGCACCGACAGCCAGTACGGTGCCGCATGGCCTACGACCGGGACCTCGCCGACCGCCTGCGCGCCGCGCTGCCCGGGGCGAGCGAGAAGGCGATGTTCGGCGGACTGGCCTTCCTCGTGGGGGGCCGGATGGTGCTGGCCGCCAACCGCGCCGGCGTGCTCATGGTCCGCTGCGACCCCGCCCGGGCCGAGGACCTGCTCGCCCGACCCGGGGTGACCCGGATGGTCATGCGGGACCGTGAGATGGCCGGCTGGCTGGTGGTGCAGGCCGAGCAGCTGGAGGACGAGGCCGCGCTGCGCGGGTGGGTCGAGACCGGGCGGGCCGGCGCCGCCGCCGCCCGCTGAACCCGGCGGCGGGCCACGACGGGGGCTGTCCCATCATGACCCGGTGAGGCAGGCGGTCGACCTGCTGCGCCGGCCGTGGGTGCAGCGTGGGATCAGGGCAGCGGTGGCGGCGGGACTGGCCTGGCAGATCGCGCTCCTGCTGCCGCCGACGCTGAGCGACTACGCCTACTACGCCCCGCTGGGCGCGGTGATCGCCGTGCACCCGACGGTGGCCGACTCGGTCTCGGCGGCCTGGCGGACCGTGGCCGCGATGTTCCTGGGCTTCGGCCTGGCCGTCGGGGTCTACGAGCTGACCCGCGGGGTGCCGAACGCACTGACCATCGCGCTCATCGTCGGGATCGCCGTGGTGGTCGAGCAGTGGCGGCTGCTGCGCGAGCAGGCCAGCTGGGTGAGCTTCGCGGCGGTCCTGATGATCACCGTCGGCACCGACGACCCGGCGTCCTACGTGCTCCGCTACGGCGGGCTGACCCTGCTCGGGGCCGCGGTCGGGGTCGTGGTGACCACGCTCCTCTTCCCGCCGATGCTGCTCACCCGGGCCGTCGAGCAGCTCGCCGTCACCCGCTCGCTGCTGGCCGCCCACCTCGAGGACGTCGCCGTCGCCCTCCGGGTCGGGCGGGTGCCCAGCCCCGCCGACTGGGACCAGCGCGGCGAGGTGCTCGACGCCGCGCTGGACCGGCTGCGCCGGGACGAGCAGCAGGTCGAGCGGGCCCGGCGGGCCAACCCGCGGGCG
Organism: Geodermatophilaceae bacterium NBWT11; assembly: GCA_014218215.1. Taxonomy (NCBI): domain Bacteria; kingdom Bacillati; phylum Actinomycetota; class Actinomycetes; order Geodermatophilales; family Geodermatophilaceae; species Geodermatophilaceae bacterium NBWT11. The sequence continues at coordinate 2,399,690 of CP043652.1, read as the reverse complement.
CACCGCTGGCAGGGCCGGGCCGGCAGCATCCGCGAGCAGTCCCGCGCGCTGGACCGGGTCGCGGTCCTGATCGACGACCTGACCACGCTCGTGGTGGAGTTCCAGCCGCACCGCCGCGGCCTGGACCGGGTGGACGACGGCACGGGCTACGTGCTCGCCGACGCGCTCGAGGGGCTGGCCGGCGTCGTCCGCACCCCGTACCACGACGGGGACGACCCCGACGGTCGCGATGCGGCCATCGTCGCCGCCGTCGGGGCGCTGGACCGGCTGACCCACCTGCTGCGCGCCTCGGAGATCCCCGACGACGAGGGGTTCTTCGCCCTGGGCGCGGTGACCGTGGGGGTCCGCCGCTCGCTGCAGGCCCTCGAGGCACAGGTCCGGCACCCGCAGGAGGCGTGAGCGCTCAGACCCGGATCAGCAGCTCGCCGTGCAGCAGGGCGAGCCAGCCGTCGTCGGCCGCGGCCCAGCGCGACCAGGCCGCGGCGACGTCGTCCAGGTCGGCCGGGGTGGCCAGCCCGTAGGACACGGCCTGCTCGGCGAAGGCGGACGCCGTCGCCCGGCCGGCCCACGAGGTGCCCCACCACTCGCGCTCGGCGTCGCCGGCGTAGCACCAGGCCGAGGTGGTCGCGGTGTGGTCGCGCAGTCCGGCGGCGTGCGCCCAGGAACGCAGCCGCCGTCCGGCGTCGGGTTCGGCGTCGTTGGCCCGGGCGACCCGGGAGTAGAGCGCCAGCCAGCGGTCCAGCCCGTCGTCGGCCGGGAACCAGGTGGTGGCGGCGTAGTCGACGTCCCGGACGGCGACCACGCCCCCGGGCCGGCAGACCCGCACCATCTCGCGCAGCGCAGCGACCGGGTCGGTGAGGTGCTGCAGCACCTGGTGGGCGTGCACCACGTCGACGCTGTCGTCGGGGAGGTCCAGGGCGTAGACGTCGCCGACGGCGAAGCCCACGTCGACCCCACGCTCGGCCGCCAGCGCCCGGGCCTCGTCCAGCGGGGCCGGGGAGAGGTCCAGACCGGTCACCCGGCCGCCGGGTGCCACCAGCCGGGCCAGGTCGACGGTGATCGTGCCGGGCCCGCAGCCGACGTCGAGGACGTCCAGGCCGGGGCGCAGGTGCGGCAGCAGGTACCCGGCAGAGTTCTCCGCGGTGCGCCAGCGGTGGGACTGCAGGACTGCGTCGGCGTGGCCGTGGGTGTAGGTGTCCACACCGGCAGCATGCACCGGTGTCCCACGGAGCGGAACGGTGTTCCCGCTCCGTGGGACGGGTTGGTCAGCGGCGGCGCTTGCCCGCCGGACCGGTGGTGGGGTCGGGCTGGGTGCGGTTCCGCGCGGCCCGGCCCCGGGCGCCACCCTCGGCGGGGGCGTCGTCGCCGGCCTGCTCGGACCCGGCGGGCCACAGCACCTTGTAGAGCAGCGCGGCGGCGAGTGCGCCGACGAGCGGGACGAGCAGGAAGAGCCAGACCTGGCTCAGCGCGGTGCCCCCCGAGATCAGCGCCGGACCGAGGCTGCGGGCCGGGTTGACCGAGGTGCCGTCGATCGGGACCGCGACGAGGTGCGCCACGACCAGGGCGAACCCGATCGGCAGGCCGGCGACGGCGGCGTTCGTCGTCCGGGCGGTCGCGGTGAGCACGGTGAGCACCAGCAGCAGCGTGAGCACGAACTCGACGATCAGCGCGGCGCCGATGCCGTAGCCGCCGGTCGAGGCCTCGCCCCAGCCGTTCGTGCCCAGGCCGTCGACGGAGAGGCGGAACGTCGGGTCGGCCGAGCGGATGCCGAACACCACGCCGGCACCGGCGAGTCCGCCCAGGAGCTGGGCGAGGACGTAGACGCCCGCCGCGGCCGGGGCGATCCGGCCCGCGACGAGCGCGCCGAGGGTGACGGCAGGGTTGACGTGACAGCCCGAGACCGGGCCGATCGTGTACGCCAGCACCAGCAGGCTCAGGCCGAAGGCCAGGGCGATCCCGACGGTGCCGGTGTCCGGGGCGGCGACGGCGGTGCCGACACCGCCGATGACGAGCAGCGCGGTGCCGAGGAACTCGGCGAGACCGCGGATCGGCAGCGCCGGCTGGGCCGGTGCGGTCGACCGGGCGGTGCTCACGCCGCGCGCTTCTGACCCGAGGCGGCGTCGGTCGCGGTGGTCGCGGCCTTCGAGGCGCCCTTGCGGGCGACGCGACCGGTCAGGTCACCGGCCTTGGCGAGCACGCGGGTGATCACGGTGTGACCGGTGCGCTTCTCGAGGGAGGCGGCCACGGTGCGCAGCAGCCGCGAGACGAGGGGGACGGCGACGGACAGCAGCACCCAGGTGCGCAGCTTGCTGGAGAGCAGGACCCACACGGCGGGGTTCCTTCCGATCAGGGGGCCGGGGAGCGGACGCTCAGCCGGTGGGGGACGACGGGTCGTGCAGGTCGAACCCGGAGTCCAGGCCGACCGCTCGGAGGGCGTGCAGCACCGCCCGGCTCGCCGTCCACAGCGGGATCGGCTCGGCGGAGGTGCCGGACAGCTCGGACAACAACGCCAGACCGGCGGTGCCGAGGTAGGTGACGGACCGGGCGTCCACGGCAACCACGTCGAGGCCGGCGGGGGCCTCGTCGTCCCAGAGTCGACGGAGGTCACCGTCGATCTCGCCGGTGAGGACCAGGACGCCGTCGACGACGGCGGCCCGTCCGCGCACGGTGCCGGCTGCCGGGCCCCGTTCGGGGTCGGGGAGGACGGCGGCGGGGTCGGTGGGGCTGGTCAGCTCCGAGTCCAGGGGCGCGACGTCTCGGGGGGCCGAGGCCCCCCGCCCGGGCTCGTCGCCCGGGCGGGGGTGGGTCACTGCTGCACCGTCGGACGGTGCGGGGCGGGTGCGGTGCCCGGGTGGGTCAGGCGCCCAGACCGGCCTTGTCGGCCTTGCGGTGGAACCGCATGCCGGCCAGACCACCGAGGACGGCACCCACGAGGGCGGTCAGGGCGACGATCCCGGCGACGATCAGGGCGGTGGTGGTCAGGTCGCCCTCGTTGACCGGCAGGCGGGGGAAGACGTTGAGCTGGCCGAGCACGTCGTACTGGTCACCGGCGACGGCGGCCACGATCGCGATGACGACGGCGATGACGACGGCCCAGCCCCAGACGGCGATGCCCTGGCGGGCGCCGTGGAAGCGGGCCATCCGGCCGGCGACGTAGCCACCGCAGTAGTAGGCGATGAAGAGGATGACCAGCAGCGCGATGCCGCCGACGAGGCCCACCGACTGCGGGTCCTGGGCGGCCTGGTCGGCCGCCTCGGAGAGGTCGACGTCGTTGCTGAGCCCGACCGCGGTGCCGGCGGCGGCGACCAGGGCGATGAGCAGGATGCTCATGCCGGTGGCGGTCAGCCAGCCGAAGAAGGCCGAGCCGATCTTCACGCCGCCGACGCGGGACTTCTCGAGGGCGACGACGTCCTTGCGGTCGACGTGCCGGTCGGCGGTGACGGCCGAGGCCGGCGTCGCGCCGGCCGTCGTGTCGGCGCGGGTGTTCGGGTCGGTGCTCATGCGGTGCTCCTGGAGTGCGCGACCGGTGGCCGGGTGTCGATGAGGGGGGGGTGCAGGTGGGGCCGGGGACGCGCCGGGCCGGGCGTCGCGGTGGACGCCCGGCCCCGGGGACGACCTACTTGAAGACGTCCTTGACGTTCTCGCCGGCCTGCTTGGTGTTCGCCGAGGCCTGGTCCTTCTGACCCTCGGCCTGCAGCTTCTCGTTGTCGGTCGCGCCGCCGACGGCCTCCTTGGCCTTGCCCAGGGCCTCTTCCGCAGCGTTCTTGATCTTGTCGATGCCGCTCATGGGGATCTCCTCGTGTCGGGCGCCGGAGCGCCGGGGCCGTCCGGGCAGCTGCCCGGGCGATCGGTTCCCGGACGGTGCATTGCGCACCATCCGGTGTGACCCCGCGCTTCCTACGTCGTAAGGGCGCGTCGTCGAGGGGAGGTGTACGCCGTAAGGCAACGCCCCAAACCCCCTGGGGGGTGACATGCGGCTTCGACGTGCCGCTGGGTGGAGCCGGTGCAAGGGTTGACGGCGTCAACCGAACGGCGAGCGGAGGAACAGCGTGCCCGCGACCACCGACGAGGCGGCCGACGAGGTCCCCCGCAACGAGGTGGGCGCCGTCGGCCAGGGGGGCATCGACAGCCCCGACCACCCCGACGACCCCGACCTGCCGGAGAACCGCGGGCTGCGACCGGCCGAGGACCCGGTGGGCCCGCCGGACCTGGGCACCCGCATCCCGCTCGACCGGGACCGGATCATCTCCGGTGCCATCGACTTCATCGACTCGCACGGCCTGCCGGCCCTGACGATGCGTCGGCTGGGCACCGCCCTGGGCGTGGAGGCGATGAGCCTCTACCGCTACGTCCCCGGTCGGGACGACCTGCTCGACGGTGTCGTCGACGCCGTGGTCGACGAGCTGTTCGGCGACGCGGACGTGTTCTTCGAGCCGCGCTTCGGCTGGCAGGACTACCTGCAGCGACTGGCGCACGGGGTGCGGCGGATCGCCCTCGCCCACCCGGCGCTCTTCCCGCTGGTGGCCACCCGCCCGCCGGCGGCACCCTGGGTGCGACCGCCACTGCGCAGCCTGAGGTGGGTGGAGTCGCTGCTGCGGGCGCTGCACACCAACGGCTTCACCAGCGTGCAGGCGGTGGTCGCGTATCGCGCCTACACCAGCTTCCTGCTGGGTCACCTGCTGCTCGAGGTCGCCCAGCGGGGCATCGCGATGAACGCCATCGACGACCCGAACGGGTCCTCCACCGCCCGGGTCAGCGACCTGGACGCCTACCCGTTGATCGTCGAGCTGCAGCCGCTGCTGTCCCTGGACGAGACGGTGACGGAGTTCGAGGAGGCCCTGGAGAGCCTGCTCGACCGGCTGACGACGATGCTCGACACCGGCGCACACCACCTGCCGCCGGAGACCCTGCAGGACCCCGCGGGCGCCTGAGCGGCAGGGTGGGGGCGTCTCACCAGCTGACCTGCAGCGACTCCAGCCCGAACACGATGGAGCGTTGCCGGAAGGCCGGCTGCCAGGCAGGGTCGGCGACCTGCAGGTCGGGGAAGCGGGCGAGCAGCGCGGGGAGCGCGACCTGCAGCTCCAGCCGGGCCAGCGGCGCACCCAGGCAGTGGTGGATGCCGTGCCCGAAGGCCAGGTGCTGCAGGGCCGGACGGGAGAGGTCCAGCTCCTCCAGGTCGGCGGCCCACCGCGGGTCGCGGTCGGCGCCGGCCAGCGAGCAGAGCACCAGCTCACCGGCCGCGACCGGCTGACCGGCCAGCACCGTGTCGGCACGGGCGAACCGCGGGAACGCCACCTGGACGACGGTCAGGTGCCGCAGCAGCTCCTCGACCGCACCCTGCACCGCCGCCGGGTCCCGGCGCAGCCGGTCGGCTGCGGCGGGGTCACGCAGCAGCAGCAGGGTCGACAGGGCCAGCATGCTCGCCGTGGTCTCGTGCCCACCGACGAGCAGGCCGTCGACCAGCCCGGCGAGCTCCTCGTCGTCCACGGTGTCCCCGTGCTCGCGCACCAGGTCCCCGAGCAGGCCGGTGCCCGGGTCCTTGCGTTCCCGGGCCACCAGGTCGCGCAGCAGCACCAGCGACTGGGCGGCGGAGTCCAGCGGGGCCACGATGCTCTGCAGCAGGTCGAAGCGACCGGCCGCCAGGGCCGCGAAGTCCACCTGGTCCGCGCGCGGCACGCCCAGCAGCTCGCCGATCACCAGTGCCGGCACCTGGTCGGCGAACACGCTGACCAGGTCCACGCCCGGTCCGGCCGCGGCGACGGCGTCCAGGCACTCGTCGACGACCCGGCGGACGGCGGGCTCCAGCGCGGCGATCGACCGGGCGGTGAAGGCCGGGGCCAGCATGCGGCGCAGCCGGGTGTGGTCGGGCGGGTCGCGGAAGCCCAGGCCACCGGGGTCGGAGAGGCCCAGGTCGCCGTCGTCGTCGGCCGCGGCCAGGTGGGCGAAGTCGTTGCTGAAGGTCGCGGTGTCCCCCAGCACGGCCCGGACGTCGGCGTGCCGGGTGACCAGCCAGACCGGGTTGCCGAACAGGTCGAGCCGGGCCACCGGGCCGGCCTCGCGGTGGGTGGCCAGCCACGGCAGCGGGTCGACGTCGACCCGGGTGAGGGGGCCGAAGACGTCGTCGGGCTGCAGGTCGGGGGGCGGTTCGACGGACACGGGCGACGGGCTCCTGGGTGGCTCGGGGGTGTCTCGCCGTCCACCATGCACGTCGGACCTGTCCGATCGGTCACGGGGTGCCCGACGTCACCGTCCCACGTAGGCGGCCAGGTGCTGGGCGGTGAGCGTCGAGCCGTCGGCGACCAGCTGCGCCGGGGTGCCCTCGAAGACCACCCGGCCGCCGTCGTGCCCGGCGCCGGGCCCCAGGTCGATGATCCAGTCGGCGTGTGCCATCACCGCCTGGTGGTGCTCGATGACGACCACCGAGGTGCCCGACTCGACCAGCCGGTCGAGCAGTCCGAGCAGCTGCTCCACGTCGGCCAGGTGCAGGCCGGTGGTGGGCTCGTCGAGGACGAAGACCCCGCCGTCCCCACCCAGGTGGGTGGCCAGCTTGAGCCGCTGGCGCTCGCCGCCGGACAGCGTGGTGAGCGGCTGGCCCAGCGTCAGGTAGCCCAGCCCGACGTCGACCATCCGGGCCACGATCCTCGCCGCGGCCGGCACCGCCGACTCCCCCGCGGCGAAGAACTCCACCGCCTCGGACACCGGCATGGACAGCACCTCGCTGACGTCCTTGCCGCCGAGGTGGTACTCGAGCACCGCGTCGTCGAAGCGGCGCCCCTCGCACTGCTCGCAGGTGGTGGCGACCCCGGCCATCATCGCCAGGTCGGTGTAGACGACCCCGGCGCCGTTGCAGGTCGGGCAGGCCCCCTCGGAGTTGGCGCTGAACAGTGCCGGCTTGACCCCGTTGGCCTTGGCGAAGGCCTTGCGCACCGGCTCGAGCAGGCCGGTGTAGGTGGCCGGGTTGCTGCGCCGGGAGCCGCGGATCGCGCCCTGGTCGACCACCACCACGCCGTCCCGGCCGGCGACCGAGCCGTGCACGAGCGAGCTCTTGCCCGACCCGGCCACCCCGGTGACGACGACCAGCACCCCGAGCGGGACGTCGACGTCGACGTCGCGCAGGTTGTGCTCGCTCGCGCCGCGCACCTCGAGCACCCCGGTGGGGGTGCGGACGACGTCCTTGAGCCGGGCGCGGTCGTCCAGGTGCCGGCCGGTGAGGGTGTCGGCGGCCCGCAGCCCCTCGACGGTGCCCTCGAAGACCACCTCGCCGCCGGCGGTGCCCGCCCGCGGCCCGAGGTCGACGACGTGGTCGGCGATCGCGATGGCCTCGGGCTTGTGCTCGACGACCAGCACGGTGTTGCCCTTGTCCCGCAGCTGCAGCAGCAGGGTGTTCATCCGGGCGATGTCGTGCGGGTGCAGGCCGATGGTGGGTTCGTCGAAGACGTAGGTGACGTCGGTGAGCGAGCTCCCGAGGTGCCGGATCATCTTCACCCGCTGCGCCTCGCCGCCGCTGAGCGTGCCCGAGGGCCGGTCGAGGGACAGGTAGCCCAGGCCGATCTCCACGAAGGAGTCCAGCGAGTGCCGCAGCGCGCCCAGCAGCGGGGCGACCGAGGGCTCGTCGAGGCCGTGCACCCAGTCGCGCAGGTCGGTGATCTGCATGGCGCAGGCGTCGGCGATGGAGACCTCGCCGATCCGGCTGTTCCGGGCGGCCTCGGCCAGCCGGGTGCCGCCGCAGTCCGGGCAGGTGGTGAACGCGACCGCCCGGTCCACGAAGGCCCGGATGTGCGGCTGCATGGCCTCCCGGTCCTTGGCCAGGAACGTCTTGCGGACCTGCGGGAGCAGGCCCAGGTAGGTCAGGTTGATCCCGCTGATCTTGAGCTTGGTGGCCTCCTTGTGCAGCAGGTCGTCCAGCTCGGTCGCGGTGTAGTCGCGGATGGGCTTGTCCGGGTCGAAGAAGCCGCTCTCCCGGTAGATCCGGCCGTACCAGCCGTCCATCGTGATCCCCGGGATGGTCAGGGCGCCCTCGTTGAGGGACTTGGAGTCGTCGTAGAGCGCCGTCCGGTCGATGTCGCTGACCGTGCCGCGGCCCTCGCAGGTGGGGCACATGCCGCCGGTGACGGTGAAGGTCTTGCGCTCCTTCACCTGCTTGCCGGCCCGCTCGGTGGTGATGGCGCCGGCACCGCTGACCGAGGCCACGTTGAACGAGTAGGCCTGCGGGCCGCCGATCTGGGGCTGGGCGAGCCGGCTGAACACGATCCGCAGCACCGCGGCGGCGTCGGTGACCGTGCCGACGGTGGAGCGCGGGTTGGCCCCCATCCGCTCCTGGTCGACGATGATCGCCGTGGTCAGGCCGTCGAGGACGTCGACGTCGGGCCTCGCCAGCGTGGGCATGAAGCCCTGCAGGAACGCGCTGTACGTCTCGTTGATCATCCGCTGGGACTCCGCGGCGATCGTGCCGAACACCAGCGAGCTCTTGCCCGACCCGGACACCCCGGTGAACACGGTCAGCCGCCGCTTGGGCAGCTCGACGCTGACGTCCTTGAGGTTGTTCTCCCGGGCGCCCTGCACCCGGATCAGGTCGTGGCTGTCGGCCGGCGCCGGCATGGTGTCCCCCTCGTCGCCCGCGGGTGCGCCCCGCAGGGGGACAGCGTGTCGACCACCGGCCCGGAAGGCAACGCCCCTGCTCAGTCCAGGATCCCCCGGGTGACGGCCACCTGTTCGGTCAGCACGCCGCCGATCACGGCCTGGGTCTCGTTGATCTGCTCGATCACCGCGCCGATGCCGCCCAGGGTGGCCACGACGGCGTCCACCTGCTCCTGGATGGCGGTGATCCTCGCGGTGACGTCGGTGGTGGCGGTCGCGGTCTCCCGGGCCAGCTCCTTCACCTCGTTGGCGACCACGGCGAAGCCGCGGCCGGCCTCCCCCGCCCGGGCGGCCTCGATGGTGGCGTTGAGGGCCAGCAGGTTGGTCTGCCCGGCGATGGTGCCGATCGTGACGGCGACCTGTCCGACCTGGCGGCTGGAGTCCCCGAGCTGGGCGACCACCTCGTGGGCGGCCTCGGCCAGCCGCCGGCCCTCGCCGGCCACCGAGGTCGCGGACAGCACGTTGCGCTCCACCTCCTCGATGGAGGCGACCAGCTCCCGGCCGGCGGAGGCCAGCTGCTCGGTCGCGGCGATCCGGTCCAGGGCGCTGCCGAGCAGGAAGGCGGTGTTGCGCAGCGCGGCCCGCCGGCCCGCGGAGAGGGTCAGGGTCGTCAGCGCGAAGAAGTCCATCGTGCCGACCACCCGACCCCCGACCCGCACGGGCAGGCACACCCCGGACCGGACACCGGCGCGCTGGGCGGCCGGCGCCCGCACGCAGTCGGTGAGCTCGCCCAGGTCGGCGACGGAGACCAGGTCGTCGGCCTGCCAGGCCCGCCCGGCCAACCCGACCCCGGGGGCGAAGGTGGCCGCGAGGGTGACGGCGCGGAACTCCGGGCCGGCGTCCCCGGACTCCCGCTCGAAGCGCAGCACCCCGGCAGCGGGGTCCACCCGCCAGAAGGAGCCGTAGGCCCAGCCGAAGTCCCGGCGGACGGTGTCCAGGGCCACGCCGAGGGCGGCGTCGGCGTCGGTCGCCGCGGTCAGCAGCTCCAGCACCCCGGTGACGGCGGCGACGTCCTGGGCGGTCCGGTCCTGTTCCTCGGCGAGGGCGGCACGCTCCAGCGCCTGGGACACCAGCACGCCCACGCACCGCAGCGTGGCGAGGCGGCGGCCGCCGAGCGGGCCGGCGCCGGGGAACTCCAGGACGCCGACGACGACCCCGGCGGCGGTCAGCGGGAGGCAGACCACGGCCTCGTCGGGCGCGTGCACCAGCTCACCGGTCGCCCACGCCCGCCCGGCCGAGCCCTCGGCCGGCTCCACGGTCCGGTAGGACCCGTGGCCCCAGCCGAACGCGGTGCGCACCGCCTGCAGGGCGAGGTCGACGGCCTCCTCGGCCGATCGCGCGCGGGCCAGCCCGGTGACGACCGCGGTGACCGCGTCGATGTCGGCATCGGCTCCGGCTCCGGGTCCGGTCGGCCCGGCGGCGGACGTGGGGCGGGGGCGGTGCAGGGCGGTGAACACGGGGACTCCTGAGCGAGGCGGGGTGCCGTCCGCCGTGGTCACGACGTCGTCCCTCACCGGACGTTCGACAGGTCCCGGTCGGGCTCGCGCCGAGTCGACGGTCCTCCTGGTTCCGGTCAGCGGTGGTTCCGCTGCTCAGACGCCCACGGCCTCCCGGCGCTGCTCCTTGAGGGCGTACATCCGCAGGTCCGCGGCGTGCAGGAGGGTGGCGAAGTCGACGCCGTCGGTCGGGGACACCGCGGCACCGATGCTCGCCCCCACCGTCACCACCTCGCCGTCCAGCTCGATCGGCAGGGCGACCCCGGCGACGAGGGTGTCGACGACCCGGGCCGCCTCCGCCTGCGCGCGGGAGGGGTCCAGACCGGGCAGGGCGACGAGGAACTCGTCCCCACCGAGCCGGGCGAGCAGGTCGGTGCGCCGGAGCAGGCTGCGCACCCGGCGGCTGACGACCACGAGCAGCTCGTCGCCCACCGCGTGGCCGAAGCGGTCGTTGACGGCCTTGAAGCCGTTGAGGTCCAGGAAGAGCAGCCCCACCGCGGTGCCCGCGGTCTCGGACTCCCACATCGCCAGCTCCACCTGCTCCTGCAGCCGGCGCCGGTTGGGCAGACCGGTGAGCGGGTCGGTGTAGGCCAGCTGCTCGATCCGGCCCAGGTGCTGCCGGGTGCGGTCCTGCTCGCGGGCCAGCCGGCGCTCGGCCTCCACCCGGCCGGTGACGTCGTCCTGCACGCCGATGTACTGCACGACCCGACCGGCGGAGTCGGTCACCGGCGCCAGGTGCAGCTCGTTCCACCAGGGCACCTGGTCGGGGCCGCGGTGGTTGAGCACGGTCTCCCGGCACTCCCGGCCCTCGGCGATGGCCGACCGGATGCGGGCCACGGCGGCCAGGTCGGTGTCCGGGGTCTGCAGGAACCGGCAGTTGCGGCCCAGCACCTCGTCGCGGGAGAAGCCGGAGAGCCGCTCGAAGGCGCGGTTGACGAAGACCATCGGCTGGTCGGGCAGCTGCATGTCGACGATGACGACGCCGCTGCTGGTGGCGGCCATCGCCCGGTGCAGCAGGCCCTCCGCGCCGGGCGCGGTCACCGTGATCTCCGGGACCCGGGGGGCGGTGACCGCCGCGGCCCGGCGGGCCACCGGCAGCCGGGTCTCCCGGGGGGCCACCCGGGAGACCAGGGCGTGGGTGGCGCGGGCGACGACGTCGCGGTCGTAGGTGAGCGCGAACTCGAAGGTGCGTTCCAGCTCCGGACCGTCGTCGCCCAGGTCGCGGGCCAGCAGCGCCGCGCTGAAGTGCGGGCTGAGGACGGCGACGTCCCACTCGCCGCGGACCTCGTCGGTGGTGGCCAGCGTGGCGCCACGGACACCGGGGACCGGCTCGGTGGACAGCCCGTCGCCGAGGGCGGCGACGAAGGCGGTGCGGGCGGCCAGCTCGCGGTAGCGCTGCACGGTGGACGGGGTGAGGTGCCGGGCCTCCTGGAAGGTCGCGGCGACCACGCAGGTCTCCCCCAGCCGCATGGCCTGCCGCTCGAGCTGCTTGCTCAGCTCGATCAGCAGCAGCTTGGGCGAGCGGCGCAGCGGGGTGCCCGGGGGCAGGCAGGCGAAGGGCGAGACGTCGACCGCGGGGACGGCCGCGGCCGCGGGGGGCAGCACGAGCTCGGCGGTCTCGAACTGCGGGGCCGGGCCCGCCTCCGGGCGCCCGAAGAGCCAGCCCTGCCCGAGGGTGGCGCCCAGGGCGAGCGCGGCGGTGAGGTGCTCCGGGGTCTCGATGCCCTCGGCGAGCACCAGGGCCCCGGTGCGCTCGGCGTAGGCGTTGACCGCGTTCATGATCTCGGCGACCGCCGGACCCGGGCGGTCCTGCACCAGCCGCAGGTCGAGCTTGACGACGTCGGGGCGCAGCAGGGGCATGAAGGCCAGGGAGACCGCGTCGGCGCCGACGTCGTCCAGGGCCACGCCCCAGCCGACCTCCCGGACCCGCCGGACGGTCTGCAGCAGCTCGGCCGGCCGGGCGGCCAGCGCCCGCTCGGTGATCTCCACGACGACCCGGAGCTCGGCCGGGGCCCCCTGGGCGATCGCCAGCAGCTCGTCGAGCGGGGCGCCGTCGAGCACCTCGGGCTCGACGTTGACGAAGACGGTGAGGGGCGCGAGGAGGTGCTCGTCGACCGCGCCGCGGAACGCGGCCACCCGGCAGGCGGCGTCCAGCTCGGCCAGCACGCCGGCCTCGCGGGCGGCGGCGAACAGCGCGTCGGGGCTGCGCAGGGCGCCCTCCGGGCCGCGCGCCAGCGCCTCGTAGGCGACGACCCGGCCGCTGTCGAGGTCGACGATGGGCTGGAAGACGCTGGTCACGGCCCGCGCGGCGAGCACGGCGTGGACGTCGGCGGAAGGGGGCGTTCCGGTCACCCTGCTGCTGTCGGCGCGGTGGGCGGCGCCGTTGAGCCCTCGGCGGGGACGGCCCCCCGCACGGGGTGGGCCACGCACCTACACGTCCGAGTCATCAGCCTAATGGGTGTAGGTTCCGGTCGTGGCTCGCAGCGGTGTGACGGCGGACGGCCTGACGAGGGCCGCCCTCGAGCTGGCCGACGAGGTCGGGGCGACGGCGGTGACCCTGTCGGCGCTGGCCCGGCGGTTCGGCGTCGCCACCCCCAGCCTCTACGCCCACGTCGCCGGCCTGGACGCCCTGCGCACCCGGATGGCGGTCGCCGCGCTGCGCGAGATGGCCGACCTCGCCCGGGACGCCATCGGTGGCCGCGCCGGCGCGGACGCCCTCGCCGCCCTGGCCGGTGCCTACCGGGACTTCGCCCGGGCCCACCCCGGCCGGTACGACGCCTCGACGTTCCCGGTGGACCCGGCGACCGCCGCGGGCAGCGCCGGCCCCGAGCACGCCGCCTTCGTCCGGGCCGCGCTGCGCGGGTTCGCCCTCGGCGCCGAGGACCAGGTGCACGCCGTCCGGCTGTTCGGCAGCCTCGTCGCCGGATTCGTCGCCCTGGAGCGGGCCGGCGCCTTCGGGCACAGCGAGCCCGCGCCCGAGCTCAGCTGGGAGCGGTGCCTGGCGTCCCTCGACGCCCTCGTCCGCTCCTGGACCCCCACCCCCGAGGAGCACCCGTGACCAGCACCCCCGTCCGCACACCCGTCACCGCCGCGATGCTGCGTGGCGCCGTCGACGTCGAGACCACCGCGGACGGACTGGTCCCACACCGCCTCCCCGGCTGGGTGCGCGAGCGGCACGAGGACCCCCAGCTGCTGATGGCCGAGTCCCAGCCCTCCGGCGTCCGGGTCGTGTTCGGCACCACGTCGACCGCGCTCACCCTGGTCACCCGGCGCACCCGGGTCGGCTACGCCGGCACCCCCGACCGCCCGGACGGCGCCTACGACCTGCTGGTCGACGGGGTGCGCACCGCCCGGGCGCACAGCTCGGGCGGCCGGCAGCTCGTGATCGACCTGCGCGACGGCAGCCGCACCGTGGTCGACGGCGAGCCCGGCCCGGTCGTCTTCCCGGCCCTGCCGCCCGGCGACAAGGAGGTCGAGGTGTGGCTGCCGCACACCGAGACCACCGAGCTGCTGGAGCTGCACACCGACGCCCCCGTCCGCCCTGCGGCGCCGGACCCCCGGCCGGTCTGGGTGCACCACGGCAGCTCGCTGAGCCACGGCACGAACGCCGAGGGCCCGACGGAGACCTGGCCCGCGCTGGCCGCCGCGGCAGCCGGGCTGTCGCTGGTGAACCTCGGCTTCGGCGGCAGCGCGCTGCTGGACCCGTTCACCGCCCGGACGATGGCCGCCGCGCCCGCGGACCTGCTCAGCGTCAAGGTCGGCATCAACCTGGTGAACACCGACCTGATGCGGCTGCGTGCGTTCGGCCCGGCGGTGCACGGGTTCCTGGACACCCTGCGCGACGCGCACCCCACGACCCCGTTGCTGGTGGTGACCCCGCTGTTCTGCCCGCTCCACGAGGACACCCCCGGCCCGGGCGCGGTCGACCCCGCCTCGTACACGACCGGCCGGGTGCGGTTCCTGGCCACCGGCGACCCGGCCGAGGTGGCCGCCGGCAAGCTCACGCTCACCGTCGTCCGCACCGCGCTGGCCGCCGTCCTCGCCGTCCGGCGGGACCCGCACCTGCACCTGGTCGACGGCCTCGGGCTCTACGGCCCGGCCGACCACGACGCCGACCCGCTGCCCGACGGGCTGCACCTCAGCGCCGCCGGCCACCACACCGTCGCCGGCCGGTTCGCCGACGCGGTGCGGGACCTCAGCTCCGCAGGTCCTCGACCTTGACCACCCGGCTGGCCGGGTAGGCGCTGACCACGGTCTGCCCGCCGGTCGTCGTCTGCACGTGGGTGAAGCCCTCGCGCAGCACGACCTTGCGGTCCTTCAGCACGGCGACCTGGTCGCTGAGGCCGACCGGGGCCAGGTAGACGGTGGCGGTCAGGACGGGGCCGAGGCCGAGGTCGTCGAGGGTCATGGCGCCCAGTGTGCCGGGCCACCGGGCGCCACCCCCGGGGACCTACAGCTGCACCTCGACGTCGTACTCGCGCAGCCAGGCGTCGACGTAGAGCAGCCGGTCCTGCACGTCCCGCCCTGCGCTGCGGGCGGCCTCGAGGTCGACCAGCTCGCCCAGCGGCGTCGTCCCGTCGTCGGCCAGGACGCCGAACCGGCGGGCGATCTCGGCGCCGTACCGCGGGTCCTGGGTGGAGGGGTAGGGGCTCTTGACCCGCTCCACCACCGACCGCGGCAGCAGGTCGGCCGTCGCGGCCCGCAGCAGGCTCTTCTCCCGGCCGTCGAAGGTCTTCAGGTGCCAGGGTGCGTTGAACACGTACTGCACCAGCCGGTGGTCGCAGAACGGCACCCGCACCTCGAGGCCCACGGCCATGCTCATCCGGTCCTTGCGGTCCAGCAGCACCGGGAGGAAGCGGGTCAGGTAGGCGTAGGAGACCTCGCGCATCCGGGCGTCGTGCCCGGTCTCCCCGGCCAGCCGGGGCACCTCGGCCATGGTCGCGGCGTAGGCGTCGGCGACGTGCCCGGTGAGGTCGAGCTCCTTGGCGACCCGCTCGTGCAGGAGGTCACCCAGGCGGTGCCCGCGCACCATCCGCCCGGCCAGCCAGGGGAAGGTGCCCGCGCCGACGGCGGCGGGGTCGTGGAAGTCGATGTAGCCGCCGAACACCTCGTCGGCGCTCTCCCCGCTCAGCGCGACCGTCGAGCTCTTCCGGACGGCGGCGAAGAGCAGGTACAGCGAGGTGTCGATCTCCCCCATGCCCGGGGTGTCCCGGGCCCGCAGGACGGCGGCCCGGGCGGCGTCGTCCAGCAGCCGGGCGTCGTCCAGCACGACGTCGGTGTGGTCGCTGGCCACGTGCCGCGCGACGTCGACGACGTAGGGCGCGTCCTGGGTGCCGCGCACCTCGTCGGGCACGAAGTCGGCGTCGTTGCCGGCGAAGTCGACCGAGAACGAGCGGACGGGGCCCTGACCGGCGGCCCCGAGCTGGCGGGCGGCCAGCGCGGTGAGCGCCGAGGAGTCCAGCCCACCCGACAGCAGGGTGCACAGCGGGACGTCGGCGACGAGCTGGCGGGCGGCGGTGTCGTCGAGCAGCTCGCGGACGGTGCGCACCGTGGCGTCCACGTCGTCGGTGTGCGGGGTGGACTCCAGCTGCCAGTACCGCAGCTCCTGCACGCCGGTGCGGGTCACCCGGACGACGTGGCCCGGGGGCACCTCGCGCAGCCCGGCGAACGGGGTGTGTGCGGGGTCGGCGACCAGGCCGAACACCTGGCGCAGCCCGGCGGCGTCGACGACCCGGGGGACGTCGGGGTGGGCCAGCACGGCCTTGGGCTCGGAGCCGAAGAGCACGCCGTCGGCGGTCTGCCGGTAGTACAGCGGCTTCACGCCGAGCCGGTCGCGGACCAGGAGCAGCTCCTGGGCGCGGGCGTCCCACAGCGCGTAGGCGAACATGCCGTTGAACCCGGCGACGACCTCGCGGGGGTCCCGGCCGCGGCCGGCGCGGTGGGCGCGCAGCACGACCTCGGTGTCGCTGTCGGTGTCGAACCGGCCGCCCAGGCGGGCGCGGTGCTCGCGGAAGTCGTAGACCTCACCGGAGTAGACCAGCGCCAGGTCCTCGTCGGTCACCCGCTCCACGTCCGGGCCGGCGGCCAGCCCGCCGTCGGCGGCCAGGGCCATCGGCTGGCGGCCGTGCGCGACGTCGATGACCGCCAGGCGGCGGTGCCCCAGCGCGACGTGCGGGCGCAGGTACAGCCCGACGTCGTCGGGCCCCCGGCAGGCCATGGTGTCGGTCATCGCCGCAGCGGTGGCCCGTTCTGTCCTCAGGTCCCCGTCGAAGGAGACCCATCCCGCGATGCCGCACACGTCGACCACCTCTCTGTGGCACAACCAGTTGTCTTTGCCAACTGATTGGTACGCCGCAGGGTGGTCGTGTGCAACCCGGTGTCACAGGTACTCCTGCCCGGCCCGGAGCCGGAACCGCTCAGGTCTGGCAGCTGGGGCACCACCAGGTGTGCCGGACCTCCGGGTCGTTCGGGATCTCCGCGGAGAACAGCAGCGGTGTGCCGCAGCGGCGACAGGCCTCGTTGCCCCGCCCGTAGACGTAGTAGCGCTGGCCGGGGCGGGTGTTCCCGGTGGTCACCCGGCCGACGCCGGTGGGCTGCACCGCGAACCGCATCGCCCGGGCCGCCAGCCGCACCAGCGGTTCGACCTCGACCTCGCCGACCGGGGTGAGCGGCAGGTGCCCGCGCAGGAAGCACAGCTCGTTGACCCACACGTTGCCCAGCCCGGTCAGCACCCGCTGGTCCAGCAGCGCCGCGATCAGCGGGCGGTCCGGCTGTGCCTCGAGGTTGCGGGTCGCCTCGGCGATCAGCTCGCCGACGTCCCGGCGGTCGTCGAGGAGGTCCGGGCCCAGGTGGCCGACCACGGTGTCCTCGGCGCTGGTGGGCAGCAGCTCGACGACGGGCATCCGCAGCGCGGTGGCGGTCGCCCCGGTGGTCATGAGCACCAGCCGGGCCTCGCCCATCAGCCGTCGGGGCAGGGTCTTGCCGGCCCCGACGATGCTCCACTCGCCGTCCATCCGGAGGTGGGTGTGCAGCGTGATCAGCTCGCCGCCGTGGTCGAACCGGGTGAGCAGGTGCTTGCCCCGCGACGTCGTGCCCAGCACCCGCGCCCCGCGGAGGTCGGCGGTGGCGTGCCGGGCGACGCGGAAGTCGCTCTTCTGGACCTCGGTGCCGGTCAGCACACCCAGGCGGCGGGCGAGGCGGTAGATCGTGTCACCTTCAGGCATGAGGACCCACGGTAGCCACGCGCACCGCGGGGTGTCGGAGCCCGGTGGAGCGGGCATCACCAGCGGGTCGGGCCCGTCGGCCCGGTGCGTCCGACCGGAGGGCCGTCGTGGACCGAGCACGTGCGTGGGAGATGACCCCCCCACCCGAGGGCGACACCTGCTGGACCTGGGCGCCGTCCGGGCTGCAGGAGCTCGCCGCGGTCCGCCGGGAGTTCCGGACGAACATCAGCGGGGACGACCTGCCCGGTCCCGTGCTGCCGGCCGACCGGGTCGAGGAGTCGGTGCTGGCCCTGGACGAGCTGATGTCCAACGGCCTGCGGCACGGGCGGCCGCCGGTCCACGTCGAGGTGCGCGCCGCCGCCGACGGCCTGCTGCTCCTGGTCAGCGACCGGGCTGCCTCGACCCCGCTGATGCCCACGTCGACCCGCGACCCCGGCCAGGGCGGCATGGGCCTGGGCATGGTCGCCCACGTGGCCTCGGCCTGCGGCTGGGTGCCCCAGGACGACGTGAAGACGGTCTGGGCGCTCATGCCGACCGCGCCGGTCTGACCCCGGGAGGGACTGCGCGCACCGCTCCTGCATGACCGCCGTCCGGACGGGGGAAGAGGGGTCCGTGACCCGCACCCCCACCCGCCCCCGCGGCCCCGGCGCCGCCACCGCCGACGACGGCTCCCCCACGCCGGTCGGTGACCGGATCGAGGCCTTCGCCGAGCTGGCCCGGGCGCGCGGGCGCGGGGAGATGGTGCTGCTGCCTCGGATGCTCACCGGGCACGACCGGCGCATCCACGTCCGGCAGACCGTCCGGGAGGACCACGAGAACCGGATCGTCACCGGGGCCGCCGACGCCGCAGCGAAGTTCCAGGTCATGGCCGACTCGCTGTTCGCCTTCTTCCGCGGCTCGTGCCTGCTCTTCTACCGCGACCTGGCCGGCGAGGACGCGTGGATGCCGACCGTGCTCACCCTGGGCGACGTGCACCCGGACAACTTCGGGGTGATGCCGAACGCCGACGACGTCCCGGTGTTCGGGGTCAACGACTTCGACGAGGCGTTCTACGCCCCGTTCACCTGGGACCTCAAGCGCGGCGCGGTCGGCTTCCTCCTCGGCGTGGCCGATGGCGGGTACGGACCGAAGACGCAGCGGCGCACCGTGCGGGCCTTCCTGGCCGGCTACCTCGACGCGATGGACCGCTACGCCGGCGAGCTGGACGAGACCGCCGGCCAGATGGGCCTGGCCGACGCCCCGCCCCTGGTCGCCGCGGTGCTCCAGGAGTCCGCCGCGCGGTCCCGGGCCCGGTGGCTGCGGAAGAAGTACCTGGACGAGAGCGGCCGGGGCTTCGCGTCCTCGGCGAGGCTGGAGCCGGTCACCCACCGGGTGCCCGAGTTCCAGGCCCTGGTGCAGCGGTACGTCGAGGTCAACCGGCTGACGCCGCCGGCCCGGGCGGGTGCCATGCGGGTCAAGGACGTCTGCCTGCGGCACGGGCAGGGCGTGGCCTCGCTGGGCCTGCAGCGGTACTACGTGCTCATCGAGGGCCCGGCCGGCGACGCCACCGACGACGTGGTCCTGGAGTTCAAGCAGGCCCGCCGCTCAGCGCTGCGCGGACTGGTGCCGCCCTCGGAGTTCGAGCTGATCGGCGAGGCCGACCGGGTCGCGCACGCCCAGCGCGTACAGCTGGTCGGCGGGGACGCCTTCTTCGGCAGCGTCGACGCCGAGGGGGTCAGCTTCATGGTCCGGGAGCGCTCGCCGTACAAGAACGACGTCGACCTCGCCGGGCTGTCCAAGGCCGACTGGTCGGACTACGCCGGCATCTGCGGGGCGGTACTCGCCCACGCCCACGCACTGTCCGACGAGGCCGGGTTGGTCGACCACGACGTCGAACCCGACGTCATCGCCGCGGTCGGCCCGCGCGAGCTGTTCGTCGACGACGTCCTGCGCTTCGCCCTCGAGGCCCGGGACCGGGTGCAGGCCGACCACGAGCACTTCCGTGCCGACCACGCGATGCGGGCCTTCGAGCAGGTCGACCGGTGGTACCGCTGAGCGGTGCGGCTCAGCCCTCGCTGCCGGTCTCCCCGTCGACGCCGGAGAAGTCCTCGTCGGAGTCGGTGCGCGGGGAGGCCGCGACGGGCACCTCGACGGTGACCTCGCCGGCGTTCTCGAACACGAAGGTGACCTCGGTGGACTGGGAGGAACGCAGCGCCGTCTGCAGGTCCTCCAGGACCAGCTCGGGCCCGCCCTCGGCACCGACGTAGACGTTGTCGTCCGCCGGCACGTCGATCGGCAGGTCACCGCCGACCGAGTCGGCCTCGGCGGCACGCACCTCGACCAGGGTGTCGTCGGCCGGGCCGCTGTTGGTGATCGCCAGGTAGAGGTCGGCGTCGTCGCCCTCGGCGTAGCCCTCGCCGTCGTCGGGGAACTCCAGCTCCACGTCGGCGACGGTCAGGTCGTCCCCGACCCGCTCGTCGACGCCGGCGTTCCCGCCGACCACCTCACCGCTGGGCCGGGTCTGCGCCTCGTCGGAGCAGGCGCTCAGGGCGAGGACGCCGACGGCGGCGAGGCTGACGAGGACGGGACGACGACGCACGGTGACTCCTGGGACGACGGGGGGACGGACCGCCCACGGCTACCCGGCCACCGCCCCCCGAACCCCCCTGTGAGCAGCACGTCTTCCGCGCCCTCGGGGTTTGACGGAGGACGGCCGGGGAAGGGGCGCGCGGTGATCACCTCGTGAGACGACGGCGTCCGGGCCCGGCGAAGCGGCTGTGGCGGGGGATGCGCGGCTCCCTGTGGCCGATCCCGCTGCTGGGCGTGGTCGTGGCCATCGCGCTGGGCGTCGGGCTCCCGGCGGTCGACGAGGTGCTCGAGGACGGCGGCGGCGCCAGCCCGCTGACGTTCGTCTTCGGCGGTGGCCCGTCGGCCGCCCGCGACCTGCTGGCCGCCATCGCCGGGTCGCTGATCTCGGTGACCGGGCTGGTGTTCTCCCTGACCGTGGTCGCCCTGCAGCTGGGCAGCTCCCAGTACTCCCCGCGCCTGCTGGCCACCTTCGTCACCGACCGGGTCGTCCAGCTGACCCTGGCCCAGCTGGTGCTCACCTTCGTCTACGCCCTCACCGTGCTGCGCACGGTGCGCACCCAGGACGCCTCGGAGTTCGACTACGCCTTCGTGCCCCGGCTGTCCATCACCGTGGCCTACCTGCTGACGCTGGGCGCCGTCGTCGCCCTGGTGCTCTTCCTGGGCCACCTGGCCCGGTCGCTGCGGGTGGAGACGATGCTGCGCGACGTCCACGACGAGGCGGTGGACACCTACGACGACGTGCTCGGCACCGATCCCCCCGGGCCGCGGTCTGCCGTGCGGCTCCCCGAGGGGCCCGCCACCCCGCTGGCCGCGACGTCAAGCGGGTTCCTCGTCGAGGTCGACGAGCAGGCCCTGGCGGCCGCTGCCCGGGGGTGCGACGCCCTGGTGGTGCTGGACCTGCGGATCGGGGACTCCGTCGTCGCCGGCACGCCCCTGGCGCACGCCTGGGCCCCGCCCGGCACCGACCTCGACCCGCTCCGGCGGGCGCTGGGCACCGCCGTCGAGCTGGACTTCGAGCGGGCCACCCGCTCCGACGTCGCCTACAGCCTGCGCAAGGTCGTCGACATCGCCGCCCGCGCCCTGAGCAGCGGCATCAACGACCCCACCACCGCGGTGCACGCCCTGTCGCACGTCTCGGCCCTGCTGGGGGACCTGGTGCACCGCCGTCTGGAGCCGGTGGAGGCGCACGACGAGGACGGCGTGCTGCGCGTCGTCGTCCCCCAGTGGGACCTGCCGGCCCTGCTGCACGTGGCCCTGGAGGAGCCGCTGGAGTACGCCGGCGGCTCCCCCGCGGTGCTCCGCCGGTTGGCCGGGCTGTTGCGCGAGCTGGCCTGGCGGGCCCCGGAGGGCACCGTGGACGACGCCGTCCGGGAGGGCGTCGAGCGGGTCTGCCGGGTCGCCGCGGAGACCACCTCGGTGCCCACCGAGGAGACCGCGGTCTGGCGCCGGTCGGTGGAGGACGCCCTGGCCGGCACCTGGGCCCCGCGGCTGCACCCGCACGGCACCGAGACCGGGTGACCGCGCCCGCTCAGCGCAGCGCGGCCAGCCGCTCCTGCAGGTCGGGCGGGAGCGCGTCGAACCAGGCGTCCTCGCCCCCGGGCTCGGGCAGCACCCGGCCGTGCTCGGCGATGCTGGACCCCGGGATGTCGCAGACGTAGACCCAGACCTCCTCCGGGGGCAGACCCAGGATCGCGCCGACCTCCACGGTGATCCGCTCCAGCAGGGCACGCTTCTGCTCGACCGTCCGCCCGGCGCGGATGTCGGCCCGGATCCAGACGTGGCCCCGGGTCGCCGGCTGCCCGGCCAGGAACACCGACCCGGGCACCAGCTCGGTGAAGAGCACCTGCACGAAGTAGCGGGGCGCGACCGCGACCTCGTGGTGGATCTCGGTGAGCGCGGTCGCGACGGCCTGCTTCTGCTCGGGGCCGACCAGCCCGGACTCCGACCAGCAGGTGTACGTGGGCACGGGTTCTCCTCGGGGGTCGTCGGCACCCGGCGGTGCACGGTGCCGACCCTGCACCCTCGGCCCGGCCCCGGCCCGTCGACCGCTCAGTAGGCGGCGAGCCCCCGCAGCAGGCCCAGCAGCAGGACGGCGACGGCGTCCGGGGCGGCGCTGACGGCACACCCCCACCCGAGCAGCCGTCGTGCACACCGACCGACCCACCACGCCCCGCACCCCCGTGCCGCCCCGCGCGGGAGACGATGAGTCCCGACCGTCGGCGGAGTCCTCCTCCACGCCCGGATCGACCACTCCCCCAGGAGCAGCCATGGGCGCCATCAAGGTCCACGAGTTCACCACCGTCGACGGGGTCGTCGACACCCCCACCTGGACGTTCCCGTACGGGTTCCCCGAGGACCTCTCCGCGGCCGTGGGTGCGCTCACCGCCGACGCGGCGGGCATCCTGCTGGGCCGCCGGACGTACGAGATGTTCGCGCCGGCCTGGTCGACCCGCACCGTCGAGGACGACCCGGGTGCCCCGTTCTTCAACGACAGCCCCAAGCACGTCGTCTCCACCACCCTGACCGACCCCACGTGGTCGAACACCGAGGTGCTGGGCGGCTACGACCCCGACCGCATCCGGGAGCTGACCACCCGCGGCGACCTCTACGTCAGCGGCAGCACCACCCTGGTCCGCGCCCTGCTGGCCGACCGGCTGGTCGACGAGCTGCACCTGTTCGTCTACCCGGTGGCGGTGGGCACCGGCACCCGGCTGTTCCCGGAGGGGGCGCCGCAGACGCCGCTGACCCTGGTGGCGGCCGACCGGCTCAGCAACGGTGTGGCCCACCTGGTCTACGGCCCCGGCTGACCCCGCCCCCGGCGCGACGGGGGACGCCGACAGGGGCACACTGACGGGCGGCCTCGAACAACGGGGGTCCGTGTTCCGGTACTGCCTCGAGGACCCCCCGTGTCGTTCCCCGTCCCGCCTGCCGTCCTGCCCTGCCCGGAGCGCGGGCGGTGACGACCGCCGACGTCTTCGCCGCCGCGCTCGGCCACCTCGAGACCTCCTCCGCCGAGCCCGCCCTCCTGCCCGACCGGTTGGCCCGCGCCTGCGTCGCGGCGCTGCCCCAGGTCGACGGCGCCGGGCTCAGCTACACCTTCACCTCCGACCGCCGGCTGCCCGTGGGCGCCAGCGACCCGGTGGCGGCCACCGCCGAACGGCTGCAGTTCGCCCTGGGCGAGGGACCCTGCCTGACCGCGCAGCGACAGCACCGCCTGGTCCGGGCCGCGCTGCCCGAGCTGCAGGGTTCCTGGCCGGTCTACGCCGGACAGCTGGTCACCGGGACCCCGTTCCGCGGCGTCGTCGCCGTCCCGGTGGGGGGACCGCTGGGCGGCGTCGCCGGGATCGACCTGTACGTCCGGTCACCCGACGCGGTCGCGACCCTCCCCGCGGACGACGTCCAGACCGTGGCCGACCTGGTCGGCGCGGCCCTGGCCGACGACCTGGCCACCGCCGACGACCGTCTGGCGGGCACCCCGAGCTGGCTCACCGGACCCTCCGCCGAGGCGCGGGAGAAGGTCTGGATCGCCGTCGGCTACCTGGCCGGCCAGCGGGCCTGCACCACGTCGGACGCCCTCGCCCTGCTCCGGGCGCACGCCTTCACCCACGACCTGGACCTGGAGCGGGCAGCGGAGCTGGTGCTCGCCGGCGAGCTCCCCACCGGCTGATCCCGGTCAGCGGTACACCGCCACCGCTGCCGCCCCCTCCCCGGCCGCGACGGCGGCCAGCAACTGCGCCGCCAGCTCCAGCACCTTGACGTTGGTGTTCTGGGACCGGCGGGCCAGCACCGCGAACGCCTCGTCGGCGGACAGCCCCAGACCGAACGCCAGCACGCCCTTGGCCATGTCGATCACCGAGCGCGTCTCCATGGCCCGGTGCAGGTGCTCCACCTGGGTGACCACGAGGTCGTAGACGTGCCGGTTGGCCACCGCCGGGGCCGCGGCCACCACGACCTCGACGGCGGTCTCCCGGGCCTGGACGGAGAACCCGTCGGCGACGGTGCTGTACAGGTTCAGCCCCGCCCGGAAGCCGTCGTCGGTCGTGATCGGGATCGGCACCGAGAACGAGCTCAGCGCGCCCCGGGCCACCGCGGCGTCGAGGTAGACCGGCCACCTCCGGTCCACGCTGCTGTCCTGGACCCACCGGGCCACGCCCGAGCGGGCAGCGTCCACGCAGGGCCCGTGGCCCGCCACGTACTGCGCCTCGTCCAGCTCGTAGGCCAGCAGGCCGGTCCAGCCGACCGAGGAGACCCGGCCGTCCTGCAGCAGCGTGACCGACGCCTCGGCCACGCCGGGGACGCGCCGGCGGGCCGTCCTGGAGAGCTGCTCCAGCAGCGCGGTCGTGGTGTGGTCGGTCACCAGGAGGAGCTCGGGACCCTCCGGCGCGGTGTCGTCGTGCGGGGTGGGGTCGTGCGGGGTGGGGTCGTGCGCGGTGGAGCTCATGCGGGGCCCCTCGGCAGGCACGTGCCTGCACAGTGGGGCGCGGCGGCGGGACCGACGACACCCCAGCGGACGCCCGCTGTTGGACGCGCGACCGGTCGAGACCGGTCGGTCCACCGTAGCCGCGTCCCGCCCCACCGGGGGGTCGGGGACGACGGGTCAGCCGGTCGAGGCGTCCTCGTCCTCGACGGCCCAGCGCCGTCCCCACGTCCTCAGCGCAGCGAGCACGGGGACGAGCTCCCGCCCGGCCTCGGTCAGGTGGTAGTCCGAGCGGGGCGGGGCGTCCTGGTAGGGACGGCGTTCCAGCACGCCGGCGGCCACCAGGTCCTTCAACCGCGCCGCCAACCGGTCGCGGGGCGCGCCGGTGCCGGCCAGCACGTCGGAGAAGCGGTGCGCACCGAGGTGGACCTCACGGACGGCCAGCAACGCCCACCGGTCCCCGACCACCTCCAGCGCGGCGGCGATCGAGCAGGGGCGGCCGGGGAGCTCGGACAGGACGACCACGGCCGGAGGTTTGCACATCGAACCGACACGCGCTGCTCTACTGGTGCCGTGGTGGGACGGGCACGGGCGAGCGACGTCGCCGCCCGGGCCGGGGTCTCGGTCGCCACGGTGTCGTTCGTGGTCAACGGCAAGGCGCGGGGCCGGGTCTCGGAGGCCACCCAGGAGCGCGTGCGGGCCGCCGTCGCCGAGCTGGGCTACGTGGCGAACGAGACCGCGCGCGCACTGGCCACCGGCCGGGGACACAGCATCGCGCTGCTGGCCCACGACATGACGAACCCGTTCACCGCCGAGGTCGCCGCCGGGGTCGCCGCGGCGCTGGCCGGGCGGGCGAGCCTGGTGCTGGCGCTGTCCACCGGGGACCAGGCGCCGGCGTTCACCGACGCCACTGCCTCCACCGTCGACGGGGTGCTGCTGAACTGGCCCGGGGGCGCCACGGTCGCGACCGGCACCCCGGTGGTGCACCTGGACGACCCCGACGCCCCCGGGCCCGGGGTGTGCTTCGACGTCGAGGCCGGCGCCCGCGCCCTGGCCCGGCACCTGCTCGACCTCGGGCACCGGCGGGTGCGCTACCTCGACGCCGCCCGTCCCTGGGCGACCTTCACCCGCCGCCGGACGGCGCTGACCGAGGAGCTGACCCGCGCCGGCGCCGAGGTGCAGACCGAGCGGTGCGGCATCGACCTGCAGGCCGCCCGCGAGCTGACCCTGGCCCGCTGGGACCACTGGCGACGCGACGGCGTGACCGCCGTCGTCGGCGCCACCGACATCCAGACCCTGGGCGTGCTGTCCGGGCTGACCCAGCTGGGGGTGGCCGTCCCCGGGGACGTCTCGCTGGGCTCCTTCGACGACATCGCCTTCGCCGCGGTGGCCGGCCCGGCGCTGACCACGGTGCGGCTGCCGGCCCACGAGCTGGGACGGCGGGCGGCGGAGCTGCTGGGCGAGCTCATCGACGGCGGGCCCGCGCGCGGGCAGGTCGTCCTGCCGGTGGGACTCGTCGTCCGGGAGAGCACCGGAGCGCCCTCCACGCTGCTAGGTTAAGCGCCTAACCCAGCGCAGGACGAGGGAGTGACGGTGCCCGGACAGGTGCTCGTGTGCATCGGCGACCTCATCCAGGACGTCATCGTCTGGCCGTCCGGGCCGCTGGCCCACGGGACGGACAACCCGGCGACCATCACCCGGGTGCGCGGCGGCAGCGCCGCCAACGTGTCCGCGCTGGCCGCCTCCACGGGCGCCGCCTCGCGCTTCATCGGCCGGCTGGGGGACGACGAGCTGGGCCGCCACCTCGAGCGGCAGATGACCGACGCCGGCGTCGAGGTCCGGGTGCAGCGCGAGGGCCGGACCGGCAGCAACGTCATCCTCGTGGCCCCCGACGGCGAGCGCACGATGTTCCCCGACCGCGGTGCCGCCGCCCTGCTCGCCGACGTGCCGCCCGGCTGGGTCGCCGACGCCGGGGTGGTGCACGCCCCGGCCTACTCCTGGGCGACACCGACCTGCGCCGCCGCGACGCTCGACCTGTTCGCGGCCGGCCGCGCCGCGGGTGCGCTGGTCTCGGTCGACGCGTCCTCGGTCGACCTGATCCTGCGGGTGGGGGCCGACGCCGTCCTGGCGACGCTGCGCGCCCTGGCCCCCGACGTCCTGTTCGCCAACGCCGACGAGGCCGCCGCGCTCTCCCTCGTCGAGGAGTCCCTGCCCGGCACCTCCGTGGTGGTCAAGGCCGGCGCGGACCCGGTGACCATCACCTCGCCGGACGGCGTCCGCACCCGGGTCGCCGTCGCGCCGGTGGCCGACGTCCGGGACACCACCGGGGCCGGCGACGCCTTCGCCGCCGGCTTCCTCGCCGCCACCCTGCGCAACGCCTCCCCGGAGCAGGCGGTGACCGCGGGGCACGACCTCGCCGCCGCCGTGCTCTCCCACCCCGGCGCCAGCCTCACCCGCACCGTCCCCACCCCGAACGAGGAGACCCCATGACCCCCCTGGCCCAGCGCATCGGACTCGTGATCGGCGACGAGGTGGCCGACGCCCTCGCCTCCGGCACGCCCGTCGTCGCGATGGAGTCGACGATCTTCTCGAACCTCGGGCTGCCCGCCCCGGGCAACCGGGAGGCCTACGAGCGCTGCGTCGCCGCCGTCCGGGCCGCGGGCGCCGTCGCCGCGGTGACCGCGGTGCTCGACGGGAAGCCCCGCGTCGGGCTGGACGCCGCGCAGGTCGACCGGGTGCTCGAGGGCAGCAACAAGGTCGCCGAGCGCGACGTGCCGGTGGCGATCGCGCAGGGCTGGGCCGAGGGCATGACCACCGTGTCCGCCTCGGTCGCGCTCGCGCACGCCGCCGGCATCGAGGTCTTCGCCACCGGCGGGATCGGCGGCGTGCACCGCGGGGTCGAGCTGACCGGCGACGTCTCCGCCGACCTCGACGCGCTGGCCAACCACCCCGTCGTCACCGTCTGCGCCGGCGCCAAGGCCTTCCTGGACCTGCCCCGCACGCTGGAGTTCCTCGAGGGCGCGGGCGTGCCCGTGCTCGGCTGGCAGCACGACGACTTCCCGGCGTTCTACTCCCGCTCCAGCGGGCTGCCCGTCCCGCACCGGGTGGAGACCGCCGCCGAGGTGGCCGGGGTGCTGCGCGCGCGGCTGCGCGAGGAGACCGGGGTGCTGCTGAGCGTGCCGATCCCCGAGGCCGCCGAGATCCCGGCCGCCGACATCGAGGCCAAGATGGTCCGCGCCCTGCAGGCCAGCGAGCAGGCCGGCGTGACCGGGCCGAAGGTCACCCCGTTCGTGCTCGCGCGGATCGAGGAGGAGACCGACGGGGAGTCGATCCCGGCCAACCTGGCGCTCGCCGAGAACAACGCCGCGATCGCCGCCCAGGTCGCCCGGGCCCTGGTCGAGCGCCGCTGACCGACCGCGGGGGCCCTGCGATGATCCGGACGTGATCACCGACGACCGGACCGACTCCGGCTGGGCCCCCGCTGCCGACCGCTACGCCAGCACCGCCTACCGCCGGGCCGGGCGCAGCGGGCTGCTGCTGCCGCCGGTGTCGCTGGGCCTCTGGCAGAACTTCGGCGCCGACCGGCCGCTGGCCACCCCGCGGGCGATCCTGCGCCGGGCCTTCGACCTCGGGGTCACCCACATCGACCTGGCCAACAACTACGGCCCGCCCTACGGCTCGGCCGAGACGACGTTCGGCGCGGTGCTGGCCAGCGACCTGCGGCCCTTCCGCGACGAGCTGCTGATCTCCACCAAGGCCGGCTACGACATGTGGCCCGGCCCGTACGGCGACGGCGGGTCGCGCAAGTACCTGGTGGCCAGCCTCGACCAGTCGCTCCGGCGCACCGGGCTGGACTACGTCGACGTGTTCTACTCCCACCGGCGGGACGTCGACACCCCGCTCGAGGAGACGATGGGCGCCCTCGACGCGATCGTCCGGGCCGGCAAGGCGCTGTACGTCGGCATCTCGAACTACTCCCCCGCCGACACCGCCCGCGCCGCCGAGCTGCTCGCCGACCTGGGCACCCCGCTGACCCTGCACCAGCCCCGCTACTCGGTCTTCGACCGCAGCCCCGAGGGCGGCGTGCTCGAGGCAGCCGCGACCGCCGGCGCCGGGGTGGCCGTGTTCTCCCCGCTGGCCCAGGGCCGGCTCACCGACCGGTACCTGGACGGCGTCCCGGCCGGTTCCCGGGCCACCCGCAGCGCCTACCTGTCGGCCGAGGACGTCACCGACGACCTGGTCACCCGGGCCCGCGCGCTGAACGAGATCGCGGCCGGCCGCGGCCAGACCCTGGCCCAGCTCGCGCTGCGCTGGGTGCTGCGCGACGACCGGGTGACGACGGCGATCATCGGCGCCAGCTCGGTCGCCCAGCTCGAGGCCAACCTGCAGGCCCTCGCCGGCCCCGACCTGTCCGCCGACGAGCTCGCGGCGATCGCGCCGTACGCGGCGCCGGTCGGCGAGAGCCTCTGACGCGGGGTCACCCCGCCCGTCGGTCGAGGAGCAGGCGCACCGCGCGCTCGACCACCGCGACGGGCACCGGCTGGGACAGCGGGAAGCGGCCGGTGGCGGCCTTCGTGCGGTGGGCATCCAGCTCGGGGTCGCCGTCGGGCAGCGGGTAGAGCGCGATGTGCTCCTTCCACGCGGCCAGGTGCACCAGCGGTCGGCCGTCGAGCACGAAGGTGGGCATGCGGTAGCTGATGGTCTCGGTCACCCCCGGGGCGGCTCGGTGCACGGCTGCCCGGAACTCCTCCAAGGCGGCCCGGGTGGGTGCCGGGAAGCCGGCGATGTAGTCGTCGACGTCGCTCACGGGTGTCCCTCCGTCGATGGCCGCGCCGTGACCCGGCGCAGTCGCAGGGTGACAGAGAAAGTCCTGCTGGGGGGCCTGTTCTGGCCCCGTTTCTGTCAGACCCCTCCTCTAGCTTCGTGGCATGGAGACGGGGCTGCGGTGGGAGGTCGGGGTGTCGGCGTCGCTGGCCGTGCCCGACCCGTGGCCTGACGAGGAGCTGCCCGCCGGGGTGACCCGTCGACGGACCCGTCTGTCGGAGATCGTGGACGTGTCCCACTGGGACGACGCCGCGTGCGCTCAGGCTCTACAGGCGCTGGCCGACGCGGACTCCCAGCTGGCCGCGTTCCGGGCCGACGTGGTGAAGCGGTTCGCCGACGTGCGCCCGGACCTGTGGGACCTGAACCCCGACGACCCGGCCGCGAAGGTCGAGGGGTGGGGGTCCGGGCGGACGTTCAACGGGGTCACCGAGTTCTTCACCGACGAGCTCGCCACCGTCCTGGGGATCTCTCGTGTC
Organism: Geodermatophilaceae bacterium NBWT11; assembly: GCA_014218215.1. Taxonomy (NCBI): domain Bacteria; kingdom Bacillati; phylum Actinomycetota; class Actinomycetes; order Geodermatophilales; family Geodermatophilaceae; species Geodermatophilaceae bacterium NBWT11. Next base: position 2,370,049 of record CP043652.1, on the reverse strand, counting down.
CGCGCGGACACGCTGGCCAACCTGTCCCTGGTGCTGAGGGAGCAGCTGGTGGACACCTGGCACGCCCTGGCTGACGGGCGCATCGACCTGGCCCGGGCCCAGGCGCTGGTCACCGCTCTCGGGTGGCAGGCCCCCGCTGTGGACCCCGACGTCGTCGCGGCCGTGGAACACGAGGCCCTGGACTGGGCGATCTCCGGCGAGGGGCCCTACCGACTGAGAGAGCGGGCCGCCGCGCTGTTGCTGCAGTACGACGCGGAGGCCTCCGACCGGCGGCGCAAGGCCGCGAGGAGGCTCACCGACGTGACCGTCCGCAACCCCGCCGACGGGTTCGCCGACTTCGTCGTGCGGATGCCCACCGAGGTCGCGGCCGCGTCGTGGGACACCTGCGACACCTACGCCCGGATGCGCAAGGCCGAAGGCGACGCCCGGCCCATCGGCGAGCTCCGGGCCTTGGTCGCTTCGGACCTGATCCTGCGGCCGTGGGACGCCACGCGGGAGCCGGTGACCGCCCACCTGACCTTGTTCGCGACGCTGCCCGACCCGCCGGAGGAGTCAGGACTCCAGGACGGACGGGTCGGCAACCAGCCCATCACCGCCGCCCACCTGCGCGAGCTGCTCACCCAACTCGGGTTCTGCACCGCCACCGGACTGGACGTCCCACCGGGCGGGACCGTCGACGTGGCCCTCACCGACCCCGGGACCGGGGCGCTGCGAGCAGTGGTGACCCTCCACCAGCTCCGTCACCTCGCCCGCAGGGGGTGCCTGGAACACCAGGGGACAGCCCTGCCCTGCGACTGCCCCGTGCTCGACGCACCACCGCCAACCGACGCCTACCGGCCCACCGCCGAGCAGAACCGGTTCATCGACGCCCGCGACCGCACCTGCCGCCACCCCGGCTGCCAGAGACCGGCCCGGTTCACCGACGCCGACCACGTCATCGCCTTCCACGACGGCGGACCCACGTCCTGCGACAACCTCTGCAACCTCTGCCGCAGACACCACCGCCTCAAGACCCACGCACCCGGCTGGCGCTACTCCATGACCCCCGACGGACGACTGTCGGTCACCACACCCAGCGGCGTCACCAGGACGAGCGCACCCCCGGGCACTCACCACCGGCTCCGACCCGACGACCTCCTCCACCCACTCGAGACCGCCGTGCCCGAACTGCCCCCACCCGCCGACGACCCCGCGGACGACCCGCCGCCCTTCTGAGCGGCGGGGCGACTCAGGGCCGGCGGGCGAGCCAGCCGTCGCGGGTGGCGCGGACGCGGAGGTCGGAGCGCTGCGCCACGCCCTCCGGACGGTGGTCGTCCAGCAGGACGTCGAGGGTGGCGAGGTCCTCAGCACCCACCCGCTCGGCCAGGCCGCGACGCATCTGCCGCAGGGACAGCAACGCGTACCGGCGGGCGGTCGGCGAGAGCGGGGCCGGCACCTCCACCACGGACACCCGGGCGTCCTCGACGGTGAAACCCGCGCGGGCGATCCGGGCCGCCCAGTCACCACCCTGGTGCGGCAGGTGCTCGGCCCGGGCCTGAGCAGCTGCGGCGTGGCAGCGCGCCTCCAGGCCGGGCTCCCCCACCCCGACGTCGTCGGGCAGGAAGCGGGGGAAGGAGTCCATCTCGGTCAGCGCCAGCAGGCCGCCGGGGGCGAGCGCGTCGCGCATCCGGCCCAACGCCCGGTCGGGGTCGGCCATGTGGTGCAGCGACGAGGACGCCCACACCAGGTCCACCGGCCCGACGTCGGGCAGTCGCCGTCCAGGTCGGCCTGCACCCCGCGGACCCGGTCCCCCACGCCCCGCTCCGCTGCCCGGGCAGCCAGGTGGGCGAGCATGTCCGGGTCCACGTCCAGCGCGACCACCCGGGCGTCGGGGAACCGTTCCAGCAGGGCGAAGGTTCCGGTGCCGGTGCCCGCGCCGACGTCCAGCACGGTCCGGACCGCTCCGTCACCGACCGCGGCGGCCACCCAGCCGAGGACGTCGTCCAGGTGGTCGCCGAGCACCTCGGCATCCAGGTCCAGCAGCTCGGCGAGGCCGCCCTGGGCCGAGCCGTGGTCGTGCGAGTGGGCGTGGCCGTGCGCGTGGGAGGTCATGCCCCGACGGTAGGACGGCCTTGCGCCGAAGTCCTACGCTGTTGCGCATGACGCAAGACGGTGACGTCGACTCTCTCGTCCGGCAGCGCATCCGCGGTCTGCGGGTGGCCCGTGGCTGGTCCCTCGACGACCTGGGCAGCCGGTGCCACCAGAGCGCCTCGACGCTGAGCCGGATCGAGACCGGCGCCCGCCGGATCAGCCTGGACCAGCTCAGCGGCATCGCCCGGGCGCTGGACACCACCCTGGACCAGCTGGTCGCCTCCGACTCCGACGACGACGTGGTCATCCGACCGCAGCGCAACGAGGAGCAGGGCTTCACCAGTTGGCAGCTCAACGGCGACAACGGCCCGCAGGGCATGACCGTGGCCAAGCTGCGGCTCACCCGGCCGGCCCCGACGCGCGGTACCGGCGAGCTCCCGGTGCACCCCGGCCGGGACTGGTTCACGGTGCTGTCGGGCACGGTCGTGCTGTTCCTGGGCGAGCGGACCATCCGGGTCGAGGCGGGCGAGGCGGCCTCGTTCTCCACGATGACCCCCCACTCGTTCGGCGCCGAGGGCGGCCCGGCCGAGATCCTCGCGATCTTCGACCACGGCGGCGAGCGCACCCACCTGCACTGAGCAGGCGCAGACCCTCAGTGCAGGGTGACGCCGATGCAGGCGGTGTCGTCGAGGCGGGCGTCCACCTGGCGCATCGCCGTCGAGCAGAGCTCCTGCGGTCCGGTGACCGGCCCGACGGCGGCCAGGGCGGCCATCAGCTGGGCGGTGCCCACGTCGAGGTCCGGCCCGCGGTGCTCGACCAGCCCGTCGGTGTAGGCGAGCACCGTGCTGCCGGCGGGCAGGTGGTGGGCCACCGAGACCCGTGAGGCGCCGTCGGCCACGCCGATCATCAGCCCGCGCACGTCGTCCAGCTGCCGGACGGCGCCGTCCGGTGCGTGCACGAGCAGCGGCGGGTGCCCGGCGGTGGCCACGTGCAGCGTCCAGCTGCCGTCCTCGGCCCGGCAGGCACAGGCGTACGTGACGGTCGCCAGGGTGCGCAGCCCGAGACCCAGCACCAGCCGGTCCAGCCGGTCGAGCACCCGGCCGGGCTCGGTGCTGCCACCGTCGTAGGCGCAGGCCCGGAGCAGCCCGCGCAGCTGGCCCATCTCGGCCGCGGCGTCGATGTCGTGCCCGGCGACGTCACCGATCGCGATCCCGACCGCGCCGTCCGGCAGCACGATCAGGTCGTAGAAGTCGCCACCGACCGCGGCCCCCGCGGACGCGGCCTCGTAGTGCGCCACCGCGGTGACCCCGGGGACGTCGGGCAGCTGGGGCAGCAGCGAGCGCTGCAGCGTCTCGGCCACCGACTGCTCCAGCTGGTAGAGCCGGGCGTTGTCCATCGCCATCGCCGCCCGGCGGCCGAGGTCGGTGGCCACCTCGACGTCGTCCGGGGCGAAGGGAGAGCCGGTGCGCACCAGGCTGAGCACGCCGAGCGTCCGACCGCGCGCGGTCATCGGCACGGTGAGCAGCGCCCGCATCCCGAGGGACTCGATCAGCCGGCGACCGGCCTCGGTGCTGACGTGGCCGGCCAGCGCCTCCGGGGTGAGGTCGGCGAGGAGGCCCACCGTCCCGTCGGCGATGGCGGCCGCGGCGGGCGAACCGGACGGCGGCGGCCGCCCGGTGACCAGCTCGACGAGCCCGGCGAGCTCGGGCCGGTCGCCGTCCCGGTGCGCGGCGGACGCCCGGCCCACCTGGCCGTGGTCGTCCAGCCCCACGGCGAAGGCCCAGTCCCCCAGCCCCGGCACGCAGATCCCGGTGAGCCGGTCGAGCAGCTCGCCGGTGTCCAGGGTCGCCGACAGCTGCCCGGTGCCCTCGGCCATCAACAGCAGCCGCTGCTGGGCCTGCTCGGCGGTCTCCCGGGCCGCGGTCTCCGCACGCAGCGCCCGCGACCGCTCGGCGTCGGCGACCACCCGCTGGGAGACGTCGGACTGCACGCCCACGAAGCTGACCAGCTCACCGGCGCCGTCGAGGACCGGGCTCACCGACAGCTGGTTCCAGAACGCCGTGCCGTCCTTGCGGTGGTTGAGCAGCGTGACGGTCACCGGACGACGCGCGGCCAGCCCGGCCCGCAGCTCCTCGAGGGCAGCAGGGTCGGTCGCCGGGCCCTGCAGGAACCGGCAGTTGCGGCCCACCACCTCCTCCAGCGAGTACCCGGTGACCCGGGTGAAGGCGGGGTTGACCCAGACCAGCGGGTCGTCGGGCTGCCGGGGGTCGCTGATGGTGAAGCAGATGTCGGTGGCGGCCACCGCACCCTCGCGCAGCCGCTGGAGCAGCACCCCGCCGTCGCGGGCCTCGGGGTCGGCGACCGGCAGGAACACCACGAGCGACAGCGCCTGCTGGTCGGTGGCGGAGGCCTCCGGCGTGGTCATCGGGAACCCGGTGACCCACAGCAGCTGGTCGTCCCGGCCGTCGTGGGCGCCGGCCCGTTCGCGGTCGTCGCTGCGCCGCGGGGACAACCGGACCGGTTCCCCGGCCAGCGGCTGACCCGCCGCCACCCGGGACAGCGGGGCATCGGTGCCGGCGAGCGGGCGACCGTCGAGATCGGTGAGCCCGGCGGCGGCGCCCCAGCTGTCCGTCGCCACCGGCAGGGGCACCTTGCCGGCCAGGTCCATGGCCGCGCCGTTGGCGAAGGTGACCTCGCCGGTGGACTGGTCGATGAGCAGCACCGCGACCGGCACGTCCCCGAGGATCGCCGGCAGGGCCGAACTGGGCACCGGGGACGCGGGGTCCGCGGCCTGCGTGGCGGCGGCGACCGCGTCGCTCTGGGCGTGCACGGACGCGGCTGAGGGACCCCGCCCAGGGGCCCTCGCGTCGTCCCGGTGCGCCCCACCGGCGCGGGCCGACGTGGGGACGACGAGGTCGGCGCCCACGGCCGGGGACGGCACCGAGGAGCGCAACCCGTCGTCATCAGGTCGCACCCGAGGAGTCAAGCAGACGCTTACGGTGTACGTCGAGGGTCCTGCCCGGAGGCTCTCGACCCCGGGAGGAACCCCACGTCCAGGCTCCGCAGCCGCTCGCCCGGCGGGTTCTACGGCTGGCACGTCGTCGGCGTCTCGGCCCTCGCGCTGGCGCTGACCGCCCCGGGCCAGACCGCCGGCATCGCGGCCTTCATCGGCCCGGTGACCGCCGAGCTGGGCATCAGCCGCTCGGCGGTCGCCACCGCCTACCTGGTCGGCACGCTCACCGGCGCCGCTGCGATGCCCCTGGTGGGTAGGGCCCTGGACCGGTTCGGCGCCCGGCGGACGATGGCCGTCATCGGGGCGGTGTTCGGCGCCGTCCTGGTCGGGTTGTCCCTGGTCAGCAGCCTGGTCGGGCTGACGGCGGGGTTCGTCGGCGTCCGGCTGGCCGGTCAGGGCGCACTGGGGTTGACCGCCACGACCGCCGTGGCGTTCTGGTTCACCCGCCGCCGCGGCCTGGCGCTGGGGATCGTCTCGGCCGTCGGGGCGACGGGGATCTCGCTGGCCCCGGTCGGGCTGGAGGTGCTCGTCTCCACGCAGGGCTGGCGGACCGCCTGGCTGGTCGAGGGGCTGGTGGTGTGGGCGGTCGTCGTCCCGCTGGCGGTGCTCGGCCTGCTCGACCGGCCCGCGGACTTGGGGCAGGTGCCCGACGGCCGCGTGGACGCCGACCGTCCCGCACCACCACCGGTCGAGGGCCGCACCCTCAGGCAGGCCGCCCGCACCCCGTTCTTCTGGGTGGTGCTCGCCGGGGTCGCGGTGTCCGGGATGCTGGCCACCGGCGTCACCTTCCACCAGCTCGACCTGCTCGGGGAGCGCGGGCTGAGCAGCACCGAGGCGGCGGCGAACTTCCTGCCGCAGACCGCGGCCGGGCTCCTGTCCACCCTGGCCGTCGGGGCCCTGGTCGACCGGTTCGACGGCCGCCGGCTCGCCGTCGCCTGCATGCTCCCGCTGGCCGGCGGCCTGCTGTGGGGCACGGTCGTCACCCCGGGGTGGTCCGCGCTGGGCTTCGGGCTGACCATCGGGGCTGCCGGCGGAGCGATCCGCACCCTGGAGGCCGGGTCGTTCCCCCGGTACTTCGGGACGACGCACCTGGGCTCCATCCGCGGCGTCGTCGCCTCGGTCAGCGTCGGGTCGACGGCGTTCGGGCCGGTGGCGTTCGCGCTGGTCCGGGACGCCACCGGCAGCTACGGGCCGGCCCTGCTGGCCGGCGCGGTCCTCCCGGGGCTCGTGGCGGTCGCCGCCCTGCTGTCCCCGCGGCCCACGGAGCCGGTGCCGCAGCGACTGTGACCCGACGCACGTGGACATTCCCCTCACGTGAGGGTTGAGTCAGGTGCAGCGGATGGCGACACCCCGTCGCCCGGCTCGACCACGAGCCTCCTCCCCCGCCACGCCCGCACGGAGCTGCCGACCCACGGCGCCCGCGGGCACCCGACCCGGAACGGGACCATGACCTCCACCCTGACCCCACCCCGCCTGACCCGACCCGCCTGGCTGGACCCGAAGGTGGCCAAGACCGAGGTGCTCGCCGGCCTCGTCGTGGCCCTGGCGCTGATCCCCGAGGCGATCAGCTTCTCCATCCTGGCCGGCGTCGACCCCCGCGTCGGGCTCTACTCCTCGTTCGTGATGGCCGTGGTCATCGCCTTCACCGGCGGCCGCCCGGCGATGATCACCGCGGCCACCGGCGCGATCGCGCTGGTCGTCGCCCCGCTGGCCCGGGAGCACGGGGTGGAGTACCTCTTCGCCGCCGTGATCCTGGGCGGGGTGTTCCAGGTGCTGCTGGCCGCCGGCGGCATCGCGAAGCTCATGCGGTTCATCCCGCGCAGCGTCATGGTCGGCTTCGTCAACGCCCTGGCGATCCTCATCTTCAGCGCCCAGGTGCCGTACCTCATCGACGTGCCGTGGCTGGTCTACCCGATGGTCGCCGCCGGCCTGCTGATCATCTTCGGGCTGCCCCGGTTCACCAAGGCCGTGCCCGCCCCGCTGGTCTCGATCGTCGTGCTGACCGGGCTCACCGTGGCCGCCGGCATCCTGGTGCCCACGGTGGGCGACCAGGGCGCACTGCCCGACAGCATCCCGTTCTTCGGCGTCCCGCTGGTGCCGTTCACGCTGGAGACGCTGACGATCATCGCGCCGTACGCCCTCGGCGTGGCCTTCGTCGGGCTGATGGAGTCGCTGATGACGGCCAAGCTGGTCGACGACCTCACCGACACAGGCTCGGACAAGACCCGCGAGTCCTGGGGCCAGGGCGTCGCCAACATCGCCTCGGGCTTCTTCGGCGGCATGGGCGGCTGCGCGATGATCGGCCAGACCATGATCAACGTGAAGTCCGGGGCCCGCACCCGGCTCTCGACCTTCCTGGCCGGCGCGCTGCTGCTGGTCCTCGTCGTCGTCCTCGGGCCGGTCGTGGCGGTCATCCCGATGGCCGCACTCGTCGCGGTGATGGTCTTCGTGTCGATCGCGACCTTCGACTGGCACTCGCTGCGGACCATCCACACGATGCCGCGCAGCGAGACGGTCGTGATGCTCTCGACCGTCGCGACCACCCTGGTCACCCACAACCTCGCGATCGGCGTCGGCGTCGGCGTGCTCGTCGCCTGCGTGCTCTTCGCCCGCCGGGTCGCCCACCTCGTCGACGTCACCGCCACCACCGACGGCGACACCCGCGTCTACACCGTCACCGGGGCGCTGTTCTTCGCCTCCAGCAACGAGCTGTACACCCGGTTCGACTACGCCGGGGACCCCGACCACGTGGTCGTGGACCTCTCCGGCGCCCACGTCTGGGACGCCTCGACCGTCGCCGCGCTGGACGCGATCACCCACAAGTACGAGCTGCGCAGGAAGACCGTCGAGGTCGTCGGCCTGGCCGGGCACTCGGCCACCCGCTACGCGCGGCACAGCGGCCAGCTCACCGGCGGCCACTGATGGTCGACGGGGTGACCCCGGTCGCCCGGGGCGAGCTGGTGCAGATCGGCCAGGTGGCCGAGCAGACCGGGCTCAGCCTGCGCACCATCCGCTTCTACGAGGAGAACGGCCTCGTCGTACCGACCACCCGGACCGAGGGCGGGTTCCGGCTCTACAGCGCCGAGGACGTCGCCCGGCTCGAGGTGGTCAAGCGGATGAAGCCGCTGGGCTTCAGCCTCGAGGACATGGCCGCCCTGCTCGACGTGCTGCACCAACTCAGCACCGCCGACGACGCCACCCGCCCGGCCCTGGAGGACCGGCTGCGGATGTTCCACGCCGCCGCCGACACCCGGGTCACCGCGCTGCGCGAGCAGCTCGCGGTCGCCGAGGGCTTCGCGGCCGACCTGCAGGCCCGGCTGCCCGACTGACCCCGCGCACACCTGGTTGGCTGGTCGGCATGGCCCCGCCCGGACGCGACCGCTGGGACGTCGTCGTCGCCGGCGCCGGGCCGGCCGGGCTCGCGGTCGCCGCGGCCTGCGTGGCCCGCGGGCTGTCCACGGTCGTCGTCGCCCCGGCGCTGCGGCCCTGGACGCACACCTACGGGCTGTGGGCCGACGAGCTGACCGTCGCCGGGACGGTCTACCCGACGACCCTGGTGCGCACCGGCGCCGGCGACCACGACCTGGGCCGGCCCTACGCCCGGCTGGACAACGCGGCGGTGCACGCGGCGTTCCTGGACCGGGTGCGCGCCGGCGGCGAGACCCGCACCGGGTCGGTGGCGGAGGTGCACGACCGGAGCGTCGTGCTGACCGACGGCACCGCGCTCACCGGCGCCGTCGTGGTCGACGCCCGTGGCAGCGGACCGGGCACCGCCCAGCAGCGGGCCTGGGGCGAGCGGGTCACCGGCCCGGTCGAGGACGTCGTCCCCGCCGGCAGCGCGCTGCTGATGGACTGGGCCGCGCTGCGCGACCCGTCGGACCCGCAGCCGGTCGCCTTCCTCTACGGCATGGGCCTGGACGACGGCAGCACCCTGCTCGAGGCCACCTCGCTGGCCGCCCGCCCCCCGGTGCCGCTGCCCGAGCTGCGCGACCGGCTGCACGTGTTCCTCGCCGCGCACGACCTGCGCACGGTCGGCGAGCCCGAGAAGGTGGCCATCCCGCTGGACGCCCCGGCCGCTCGCACCGGCGGGGTCCCGGTGGGTGCCGCAGCCGGGCTGGTGCACCCGGCCACCGGCTACAGCGTGGCCACGTCGCTGCGGCTGGGACCGGTGGTCGCCGACGCGGTGCTCCGCGGGGCCGGGGCCGCCGAGCTGCGGGCGCTGGTCCGGTCGCGACGCCGCCGGGCCACCCTGGCGCTGCTGGGGCTGGGCCGCGACGTGCTGGTCGGCCTGGACGAGGCGCAGACCGACGCGTTCTTCCGGGCCTTCTTCACCCTGCCGCCCCGGGCGTGGGCGGCCTACCTGGACGTGGGGTCCTCCCCCGCCGCGGTCGCGGCGAGCATGGCCCGCGTCGCGGCCGCGCTGCCGCCGTCCGGGCGCCGGACGCTGTTCGCCAACGTGGGCCGGGCGCTGCGCCGCTGACCGCACTCAGCCGCCGGCCACCGCGTACCGGGCCGCCAGCACCCGGAAGGCGGCCGCCAGCTCCGGCGGGCCGAGCACCGTGACGTCGGCGTCGAACCGCCCGATGGACGCCGCCAGCCCGTTCCAGGACCAGGCGCCCAGGGTGAGCCGGCAGCGGTCCGCGGCGATCGCCTCGACGACGCCGTCCCCGACGAACGGGGCGACCTCGGCGGCCGGCACCGCCAGCTCGACCACGCCCCGGCACGGCCACTGGTCGGCTCCGGTCGAGCCCTTGAACCGGGCGGCGACGAACCCGGCGACGTCCCCGCCGGGCAGCTCGCGGGGCACGAAGCGCGGGCCGGTGGGGGTGCGCGGGGTGATCCGGTCGGCCCGGAAGACGCGCCAGTCGGCGCGGTCGAGGTCCCAGGCGACCAGGTACCAGCGGCCGGCCCGGGTGACCAGGTGGTGCGGCTCGACCCGCCGCGGCGGCGCCCACTCCTCGGGCGCGCCGGGGGTCGCGTGGTCCATCCGCAGCACCTCGCGCGCCCGGACGGCGGAGGTCAGCGCGACCAGCACGGCCGGGTCGACGTCGGCGTCCCGACCGTGCGGGACGGCGGTGACCTGCACCGCGTCGACCCGGTGCCGCAGCCGGGCGGGGAGCACCTGGCGCACCGTGGTCAGCGCCCGGGCCGCCGCCTCCTCGATGCCGGCACCGCTGACCGCGGCCAGCTGCAGGGCGACGGCGAGCGCGACGGCCTGGTCGTCGTCGAAGAGCAGTGGCGGCAGCTCGGCGCCCGCGTCCAGGCGGTAGCCGCCGTCCGGGCCCTTGAACGCCTGCACCGGGTAGCCCAGCGCGCGCAGCCGGTCGACGTCGCGGCGCACCGTCCGCGGCGTGACGTCGAGCCGGGCGGCCAGGATGGCGCCGGGCCAGTCGCGACGCGCCTGCAGCAGGGACAGCAGGGTGAGCAGTCGCGCCGACGTCCCGGTCATGCCCGCCAGGATGCCTGGAGTAGAGGACCGTACCTGTCCGCCACCCCCGACACAGTGGGTCCATCGCCGGCGGTGAGCGCCGGCAGACCCGAGGAGAGCGACATGGCCGTCACCACCACCACCCACCTGAACTTCCGCGGTCAGGCCCGCGCGGCGCTCGACCTGTACGCCGCGGTGTTCGGCGGAGAGGTCCAGGCCTTCACCTTCGCCCAGGGCGGCGACGAGCGGGACACCGCCGACGGCGCGGCCGCCGACCAGCTGAAGTGGGGCGGCGTGCAGTCCCCCGCCGGGTTCTCGGTCATGGCCTTCGACGTGCCCCCGGGCAGGGCCTACGACCAGGGCACCGACGCCGTCTACGTGTCCGTCCGTGGAGACGACGCCGCGGAGGTCACCCGGTTCTTCGAGGGGCTGGCCGAGGGCGGCACCGTACGCGCGGCTCTCGGCCCGGCCGGGTTCTCCCCGCTGTACGGCATGGTCACCGACCGCTTCGGCGTGACGTGGGTGCTCGACGTCGTCGCCCCGTACGCCGGCTGACCCCGTCAGGCCAGGTCGCGGACGACGTCGACGCCCAGCCGCACGATCAGCGCGGTGGCGACGACGAGGAACACGACCCGGATGAACCGGTTGCCCTTCGCGATGGCCATCCGTGAGCCCAGGTAGGCGCCGGCCACGTTGGCCAGCCCGAGGACGACGCCGAGCCCGACGAGCACCGCGCCGGTGGGCAGGAAGAAGGCCAGCGCACCCAGGTTGGTCGCGGCGTTGACGATCTTCGCGGTCGCGCTGGCGTGCAGGAAGTCGTAGCCCAGCAGGGCGATGAGGCCGATGACCAGGAAGGTGCCGGTGCCCGGGCCCAGCACGCCGTCGTAGAAGCCGATGACGACGGCCAGCACCATCGCCAGCAGGTAGTGGCTGCCGGCGGCCCGCCGGGTCCGGGCCAGGTCACCGAGGGAGGGCCGCGCCGCGGTGACCACCGCGACCGCGACGAGGGCCAGCACGATGACCGGCTTGATCACCTCGGCGGGCAGCCGGGAGGCGACCGAGGCGCCGGCGAGGGCCAGCACGAACGCCCCGGCGGCCATCGGCAGCGCCGTCCGCACCGCCGGTCGGGCCCGCCGGAAGTAGGTGGTGGCGCTGGTCAGCGTGCCGAAGACCGACGCCAGCTTGTTGGTGCCCAGCGCCTGCAGCGGGCTCATCCCGCCGACCAGGAGCAGGACCGGCAGCTGGATCAGCCCACCGCCGCCCACCACGGCGTCGACCCAGCCCGCGGCGAACGCCGCGACCAGGAGGAGCAGGAGGGCGAGCCCGGAGAGGTCGGCCGGGACGAGGTCGAGGGGGAGCACGGGCCTGTTCTCGGTCGGGAGGGGCAGCGACCGACGGTAGCGACCGGGGTCAGCTGCCCCGCAGGACCCCGTCGACGACCTCCACCGCGATGTCCCGGAGCTTGCGGTTGGTGTTCTGCGACCGCCGGGACAACTGCGTGAACGCCTCGTCGGCCGAGAGCCCCAGCTGGACCATGAGCACGCCCTTGGCCTGCTCGATGACCGCCCGGGAGGCGATGGCCTCCTGCAGCTCGCCGACCGTCCGGTTCGCCCGCTCGAGGGCGTGCATGTTGCTGATGGTCACCGCGACGACGCCGGCGAGGTCCAGCGCGGCGGCCCGGGACTCCTCGTCGAGGGGCTGGTCGGTGCTGTAGACGTTCAGCCCGGCCTGCAGCTCGTGCACGATCAGGATCGGCACCGAGCAGGTGCTCACCGCCCCCTGCCGGGAGGCCAGCCGGCAGAACTCCGGCCACCGGGTCTCGGTCGCGAGGTCGCGGATGAGCACCGGCTGCCCGCTGGTGGCCGCGAACAGGCACGGGCCGTAGTTGAGGCCGTACTGGGCCTCGTCCAGCTCGTAGGCCAGCAGCCCGCTGCCGGCCACGGTGTGCGCCCGGGTGCGCTCCATGACCGTCACCGACGCCTCGGCCACCCCGGGCACGGTGGCGACGGCGAGGTCGGCCACCCGGTGCAGCAGGGACTGCATCGACTCGGCCGCCAGGCGCACGTCGCCCAGCTCCACCGGTCGGCGGGTCGGGTCTGCTGCTGGGGTGTCCACGGGGTCCTCCTCGAGGCGTCCGACGCCCACGCCGGTACCGCCGGCGGGAGGTCGACGGCGGGAGTGGGGCGCCGGGTCTGGACGCCCCCGGCGACGGTCCTGGGACCCGCCGGGTGGGGTCGAGGCTAGTCGGGGCGTGGAACTCGGGGGGTCGGGGCGCTCAGGTGCAGACCCACACCTGGGCCGGGCCCTCGGGGGTGGGCAGGAGCCGGGGCGGCACCTCGGGGCGGTAGACGGCCAGGTCGCGCTCGTAGACCAGGGCCTGTCGGGACATCTCGGCCGGCACCCGGCGGACCCGCCCGGCGTGCGGGCCGCCGCGGTGCAGCACGAGGACGCCGGGGTCGACGGGCGCCGTGCGGGCGGCCTCCCGGGGCCGGGCCGGCGTGCGCGCGGTCTCGTCCTGGGCCTCCGCCGGCGGCACGGCCTCCACCGCCGGGGAGGCCGCCGGCGTCAGCTCGGCCGGCGCGGGAGCCGCCGCGGCGACCGCCCTGCTGACGGCGTCCTCGTGGGCCTGCACGAGCTCCACGGCGATGTCGCGCACCTTGCGGTTGGCGTGCTGGCTCTGCCGCTTGAGCGCGTCCATGGCGGTGTCGGACCGGCACCGGGTCTGGGCCATGAGCAGGCCGGCGGCCTGGCCGATCACCGTCCGGCTCTCCAGCGCCCGGCCGAGCTGGGCGATCTGGTCGTCGTGCTCGGCGAGCCGGGCGGCGGCGGTCAGCAGCCCGGCCACCCGCCCCGCGGTGTGCGCGGCGTGCACCGGGTCGACCGGGGTGCGGGGCTCGGCGCAGAGGAAGGTGACCGCGCCCCGGGTGCCGGCGTCCACGGCCAGCGGGTACGAGGAGCTGGACCGGACGCCGGACCGCTCCGCGGCGGCGCCCCAGGGGCCCTGCGCGGCGGTGTCGCCGACCAACACCACGTCGCCGTCCCGGGCGCACTGCAGGCCGGGGCCCGCCCCGAGGTCGTCGTCGGTGAGCCGGGCGGCCCGGCCGAGCGGGTCGGCGGAGGACACGGCGACCTCACCCTGCGGGCTGACCAGGGTCAGCACACAGCTCAGGACGCCGGGAGCCCCCTGGGCGGCGGCCACGAGCAGGTCGTGCAGCGCCCCGAGGATCGTGCTGTCGTCGAACGCCGTCGGTTCAGCGAGCCCGTCGTGGACGGGTGCCGGGCGGGTCATGCGGTGCCTCCACCGTCGCGGTCACCCCCGTCCCTGGAGGCATCCGTGCGAAGCGTCCTCACCGTAGACGAGCGTCGCCGGCACCGCGCGCGACGGAGGGCGGGGGTCCTCGACCCCCGCCCTCCGGTCCTACAGGGCGCTCAGCCCTGCGAGCCCTGCACGGCCTCGCGGGACTGCTGGGCCTGGCCCTGCACGTCCGAGGCGGCCGACTGGCCCTCCTGCTTCACGGTGCCGACGGCGTCCTGCGCGGTCCCCTTCAGGGACTCGACGGCGTCCTGGGCGGCCGGCTTCAGGTTCTCCCCGACCTCCTGGGCGGCCTGCTTGGCCCGCTCGAGCAGCGGCTGGCCGGCGGACTCGGCCTGGGCGGCGAGCTCCTTCTCCTTCTGCGTGGTGGGGAGCAGTGAGGAGACGAGCCAGCCGACGCCGAAGGCGATGAGGCCGGCGGCGAGCGGGTTGCCCTGGGTCTTGCCCAGCGCGGCGTCCGGGGCGCCGGTCACCGCGTCGGTGGCACCGTGCGCGGCCTGGGAGACGCGGCCGGGACCGTCGTCGCTCCCGCCCATCACGCGGTTGCGGAGGCCGTCCACGGCGTCCTTGGTCTTGGTCACGCGACGGTCGACGACCCGGGCGGGGTTGACCTTCTCGTTGAGGGCGTCCACGTCGTAGGAGAGGCCCGCGCGGGTCTCCTCGATCTGCTGACGGATGACGTCGGGGTCACTGCTGCTGGTCATGGGTTCTCTCGCTTCGCTCAGGAGGGACGCACGGCGTCGGGCACCCGCGACAGGGTCTCCACCGTCCGCTCGGGCTTGGGGTTGACGGTCTTGAGCTGCTTGCGGCCGCTCAGGGCGAGGACGGCGGCCACCGCGCCCCAGACGACGGCGACGATCAGCGCGGCCCAGCCGGCGGGGATCGCACTGGCCAGGGCGGCCCACAGCGCGAGGCTGAGGAAGAGCACGGTCAGGTGACCGGCGTAACCGGCGCCGGCGAGCATGCCGACGCCCTTGCCGGCCTTGGTCGCCTCGGCCTTGACCTCGGCCTTGGCCAGCTCGAGCTCCTGGCGCATGAGCGTGGAGAGGTCCTTGCTGACCTCACCGAGCAGTTGGCCGACCGAGGTGCCCTCGACGTCGGGGTGCCCGTCGGCGGTCGTCGGCTGGCCCGCGGGGCCCGCGGGCGGCTGGTAGGGGGTGCTCACGCCTGGCCACTCCCGCTCGGGAGCCCCGTGGTGGTCACGGTCTCGTAGCCGGCGACCGGGGTGGTGGCGGGCGCGTAGCCGGCCGGGCGGTCGGGGAGGCCGGCGGCGGGGGACGTGGCGCCCGCGGAGCCGGAGTCGTCGGCGTGCGAGGCCTTGATCCCGCTGGTCAGCCGACCGGCGAGGACACCGGCGACGGCGGCACCGACCAGGAAGGCGCCGGGACGGCGGCGGGCGAAGGTGCGGAGGTCGTCCAGCAGCTCGCCGGGCTCGCGGTCACGCAGCCGGCCGGCCACGTCCTCGACGATGCCGGTGGCCTGACCGACCAGGTCGTGCGCCGGGCCGGAGCCGTCACCGCCGGTCATGCCACGCATCTCCTCGGCCAGGGCGGAGAGGCTCTCGGCCGCCTTGGCCTGGCCGGCGCGGGCCTGGTCGACGGCCTGGGTGCGACCCTCCGACAGCAGGTCGGCCGCCTGCTTCTTCGTCTCCTGGGCGACCTCCGCGGCCTGCTCGGCGGCGGCGCCGGCGACCTGCTTGCCGGCGTCCGCGGTGGTCTGACCGACCGCGCGGGCCTCGTCCTCGGCGGTGTCGGCGGTGGACGTCGAGTCCGAGGCCGGGGGTGTGTCGAGGGAGTGCGTCATCTGGTCCTCCTGGGGGCCGGCACCGGCGAGCGGGCACGGCTGAGGGGCGTGCAGCGCAGCGCGCGGCACGAGGGGTGGCACAGGGGTGGTCCCCGCGCAGCGAGGGCTGCGCGACGCCGGGTCTGGACGTCGGGGAGAGGCGCACCCCGTGGGGTGCTGGAGGTCGGAGGCGGCCAGTTCGCTGGAGCCGTCCTCCGTCTCAGGGGGCCTACCCGGGCCGGGACGAGGTGGAAACGCGCCGGCTCGGAACAGCGGGGGCGAGGGCGTCCACGAGCAGCTCGGCGGTGCGTCGCCCCTGACACCGGGCGTCGTCGGCGTCCTCGCGCAGCTGCATCGCCAGCATCCCGGTGACGACCAGGACCAGGTGCTCCCCCAGCTCGGCGGCCCGGTCCCCGGCCACCGGGCCGGCGAGCTCGGTGAGCCGACGGCGGAGCAGCGCCGTGTCCTGCGCCAGCGCGGCCTCCGCCGTGGGGTCGCCGGTCGGGGTGCCGGCGGCGGCGTCCAGGAACGCGCACCACCGCGCCGGCGTCGCGCCGGCACGGAAGGCCTCGACCGCGTCGAACACGGCCAGCAGCCGCGCCCGGTCGTCACGGGCCGCGGAGACGGCCCGGGCCCACGTGGCGTCCCAGGCGGCCAGCCGGTCGGTGAGCACCGCCTCGAGCAGGCCCGCCTTGGTCCCGAAGTGCGCGTACAGGGTGGCCGGGGCGACCTCGGCACGCCGCAGGACGGCGTCCACCGGGGTGCCGGTGAACCCCTCGGCGGCGAAGAGCTCGTCGGCCGCGGCCAGCAGCCGGGTGCGGGCGTCGGGTCGCGCGGTCACGAGCGGACTGTAACGTGCGTTCTGTGAAACGATCGTTTCAGTCATCCGCCACCGTGGTCCTCGGCACCGGGCTCGTCGCCGCCACCTACGGCCTGGTCCGCTACGCCTACGGGCTGTCGGTGCCGGCCGCCCAGCGCGACCTCGGGCTGTCCACCGCCGCCGCCGGGGCGGTGTCCGGGGCGACGTCGGTGGCCTACTGCGTCGCCGCCGTGCTGGCGTTCTGGGCGTGCGAGCGGTGGCCGCGCGCGGTGGTCACCGCCGCCGGGGCGGTCGCGGCCACCGGGGCCCTGGGCGCGGGCCTCGCCACCGGCCCGACGGCGTTCGCCACCGCCGTCGTCCTCGGCAGCGCCGGGGCCGGGGCGGCCTCGCCGGGCCTGGTGGTGCTGGTCCGCCGGGCGGTGGCCGCACCCCGTCGGGACGCCGCCCAGTCGCTGGTGAACGCCGGCACCGGTCCGGGCCTGGTCGCCGCCGGCGTGATCGCGGTGGTGGCCGGGTCGCAGTGGCAGCGGGGCTGGGTGGTGGCCGCCGCGGTCACCGCCGGCCTCACCGTCGCGCTGTTGGTCGGCACCCGCGGCCTGGCCGGGGACGACGCCCCGCCCACCGGGCTCGACCTCTCCCGCGCGTGGGCCCGCCCGCTGCTCGCCGCCGTCCTGCTGGGCACCGGCAGCGCCGCGGTCTGGACCTGGGGCCGGGCGGTGCTCGAGGACGGCGGGCTCTCCCCGACCCGGGCCGTCGGCGCCTGGATCGCCCTGGGCCTGGGGGCGACCCTGGCCGCCATCGCCACCCCGCGCCTGCTCCGCCACGGGGTGTCCCTCGCCTGGGCCGCGTGCGTGCTGGCCACCGCGGTGGCCACCGTCCTGCTGGCGGTCGGCCCGCTCCCCTGGCTCGCTGCGGCGCTCTTCGGGCTGGGGCACACCGCGGCGACCACGGTGCTCATCGCCTGGGCCGGCCGGGTCACCCGCACCCCCGGCCCGGCGGTCGCGGCCTTCTTCGTCGCCCTGCTGGCCGGCCAGGCGGTCGGGGCCCCCCTGGCCGGCGCCCTGCTCCCGCACGGCGCCCCCCTGGCCTTCGGCGTCGCCGCCGCCGTGACCGCCCTCGCCGCCCTCCCCCGCCCCACGACCGGCGGGGAGCGCCCCTCCCGTGAGGACGGGAGAGGCGATCCTGGTCAGCCCCGGGTGGCGCGCTTGCCCTGCTCGCGCTCCAGCACCGCCTCGGCGTCGGTGAGCACGGTCTCGACGTCGGCGGCCCGGACGACGACGACGCCGTCGGCGTCGCCGACCACGAGGTCGCCGGGGGTCACGACGACCCCGCCGATCGCGACCGCGACGTCGAGCCGGCCGGGGCCGTGCTTGTAGGGACCGGCCGGGGTGACCGCGCGGGCGAAGACCGGCAGGCCCAGCTCGGCCAGCGCATCGGCGTCCCGCACGGCGCCGTCGACGACGAACCCGGCGATGCCGGCGCGCTGGGCCTTGAGACCGATGAGGTCGCCGATCAACGCGCGGGAGGTGTCCCCTCCCCCGTCGACGACCAGCACGTCACCGGGGCTGGCGAGCTCCAGGGCCCGGTGGACGAACAGGTTGTCCCCGGCCCTGGTCTGCACCGTGAACGCCCGGCCGGCGACCCGGGCGCCGGACCAGACCGGGGTGATACCCCGGGGGACGCCGAAGCGCTCCTGGGCGTCGCCGATGTTCGCCGTCGGGAGCAGCGCGGCGCGGGAGACGAGGTCGGTGGTGTCGGGTCGGGAGACGACGGTCATCGGGTTCCTCCGGCGGCAGGGGCGGGGGCGGTCGGACGGGTCACTGGCCGACGAGGAGGTCGGCGATGATCGGCTCCACGGCGGTCTCGCGCTCGGCCCACAGGTCGGCGGCCTCCTGGGCGTCGAGGAAGTCCGGCCGGGTGGCGGCGTCCTCCAGGGCGCTCATGACCTCCGGGTCGGTGGTCGCCACCTCGAGGGCGGCCTCCAGCGTCGTGACGATCCCCTCGGGGGTGCCGGCCGGGACCGACAGCGTGAACCGGCTGGTCATCTGGTCGATGCCGGGGAAGCCGGCGTCGGTGAGCGTGGGGACGTCCTCGACGAAGGGGTTGGGCTCGTCGGCGACGACGGCCAGCAGCCGGATGTCCCCGGACTGGTAGGGGCCGAAGAAGCTCGAGACACCGCCCAGGGCCATGTCCACCTCGCCGGAGACCAGCGCGGCGACCTTGTCCGAGCCGGAGTCGTAGTGCACGACGTTGAGGTCCATGTCGAGCTCCTGCTCCAGGACCGACAGGTTGACGTGGTCGTCGCCGGCCCGGGAGTCGGTGCCGGCGGTGATCGCGCCGGGGTCGTCCTGCGCGGCCTCCACGAAGTCCTCCATCGTCTGCACCGGGCTGTCGGCGGGGACGGCGATGACGATGTCATTGCTGGCGAACGAGCCGAACGGGGTGAAGCTCTCCCGGTCGAAGCTCGCCTGCTGGCTGGGGTCGAGGTACCGGCCCAGGATCGAGGGCAGGTTGGTGTAGCCGAACGTCGTGCCGTCGGGGTCGGCGTTGGCCAGCTCGGTTAGACCGATGACCTGGTTGCCGCCCTCGCGGTTGACCACCTGCACGGTCACGCCCAGCTCCTCGGCCAGGGCCGGGGCGACGATCCGGGCCAGGATGTCGTTGCCACCGCCGGCGGCCGAGGGGACCACCCACTCCAGCGTCGACCCGGCCTCCGGGAAGGCCGCGGCGTCGGCCTCGGTCCCCCCGGCGGACCCGCCCGAGCAGGCGGTCAGGGTGGTGGCGGTGACCAGGGCGAACGCGCCCAGGGTCCGGCGGATCAGGGGGCGGGTGCTGCTCATCGGATCGACTCCTTCGTCGTCGTGCGGGTGGCCGTGCGGGTGTCGGTGTCTGTGCGGGTGTCTGTGCGGGTGGGGTCGACGACCGCGGCGGGTGCCGGGTCGTGGGTGGCGGGAGCGGTCGGGGCCGGCGGGACCGGTCCGTCGTCGTCCCCGCTGGGGGCCGCGGGGCCGGCCGGCGGCTCGCCCTGGCTGCGGTCGACGCGGCGGGCCAGCACCCGGGCGAGGGCCCGGGAGACCAGCGGGCGGGCCGCGGTGGCGAGCACGGCGAGGGCGATGAGGCCGAGCAGGGTGCTGCTGATCGGGCCGTCGGTGAAGACGGCGTAGTCACCGCGGGACAGCGCCAGCGCCCGCTGGAAGTTGTCCTCGATCATCGGCACGAGGATCAGCGCGAGCACGAACGGGGTGAGCGGCACCGCGGCCAGGCTCATCACGTAGCCCAGGGCGCCGGCGGCGACCATCACGAAGACGTCGAACGTGGTCCCGTTGATGCTGTAGGTGCCCAGGACGAGGAACACCATGATCAGCCCCATCAGGTACGGGAAGGGGATGCGCAGCAGCGACACCCAGACCCGGGCCAGCGGGATGTTCAGCACCAGCAGGATGACGTTGCCGACGATGAGGCTGGCGATGATGCCCCAGGCCACGTCGGGGTTGTCCCGGAACAGCAGCGGGCCGGGGACCAGGCCGTTGATGGTGAACGCCCCGGCCATGATCGCGACCGTGGCGCTGGTCGGGATGCCCAGGGTGAACAGCGGGATCATCGAGGAGATGGCCAGGGAGTTGTTGGCCGCCTCGGGTCCGGCGACGCCCTCCACGGCACCGCGGCCGAACTCCCCACGCCGGCGGGAGACCTTCTTCTCCAGCGCGTAGGAGGCCAGCGAGGTGGCCGCTCCGGGCGAGCCGGGGAGCAGGCCCATGAAGAACCCGATGACCGAGCCGCGGGCGAACGGGGCCGCCGATCGGCGCAGGTCGGTCCTCGTGGGCATCAGCCGACCGACCTCCAAGGGTGCGACCGGGGCGCCGTTGGCCCGGGCGACCTGGGACAGGATCTCGCTGAGCCCGAAGGCGCCCATCACGACCGGGACGAGGCCGATGCCGGCGAACAGCTCGGGCAGGCCGAAGGTGAAGCGCTGCAGGCCCTGGCCCTGGTCGATGCCGACGCTGGCCACCAGGACGCCGAGGCCCACGCTGACCAGCGCCTTGCCCGGGCTGGAGCCGGCGAAGGCGGTGATCAGGGCCATCCCGAGCACGGCGACCAGGGTCAGCTCGGGGGCACCGAACTCCAGCGCCAGCCGGCTGAACGGGGCGACCAGGACGAAGCCGACCACCCCGACCATGCCGCCGACGAAGGAGGCCAGCGCGGCGATGACGAGAGCGGGGCCGGCGCGGCCGCGCTTGGCCATCGCGTAGCCGTCCAGGGTGGTGGCCACCGAGGAGGCCTCACCCGGGATGCGCAGCAGCACCGCCGTCGTCGTCCCGCCGTACGCGGCGCCGTAGAGGATCGCGGCGAGCGTGATGATCGCGGTGGTGGCGTCCAGGCCGAACGTGACCGGGATGAGCAGCGAGACCGCCGCGGCCGGGCCGAAGCCGGGCAGGACGCCCACGAGCATGCCCAGCACGCAGCCGAGCAGCGCGAACGCCAGGTGGTGGACGGTGAGGATGGACAGCAGACCGTCGAACAGGGCACCGAACACGGCTCACAGCCCCCAGGTCGACAGGAGGGGCAGGGAGCTGGTCGGCAGCGCCGTGCCCAGCCAGGTCTCGAAGACCAGCCGGGCGGCGGCGGTCGCCACGACCGCCACGACGACGGCGGCCAGCGGCCGGCGACGGCTGACGCCGATCAGCAGCACCAGGAGCAGCGCCACCATGCTGACGCTGAACCCGAGCACCGGGAGCAGGGCCGCGGTGGCCGCGATCGCGACCAGGACGGTGACCACCCGGCCCACGTCCCGACGCCCGGGCATCGGGTCGGGTTCCTCCTCGAGCTCGTCGTCGAGGAGCTCGCTGTCGGTCACCTGGTGCGCCACGACGGTGGCCAGTGCGGGCTGGTCGGCCGCGGCCCGGCCGGCGACGACCAGTTCGACGGTCCAGGCGAGGGCGCCGAGCAGGAGCAGCACCCCGGCGACGGCCGGCACGACGCCGGAGCCGACGCCCGTGGGGGCGGTCAGCCCGTAGCCGTTGCCGGCCACGAGGGCCACGGCGCCGGCGACGGCGGCGGACCCGACGAGGGTCCGTTCGAGGATGGTGCGGGAGTGGGTCTGAGATGTCATCGGATGTCGCCCCATTGCGAGGAGTCCTCCACCCTGGCGGGCGGACTTGCAAGCTTGCACAGGCTTGCATTGAGGTGTGATGCTGTCAACAACCCGAGCCGGACGGCTCGAGCGGACCGAGGAGAGACCACGTGGGGTTCCGGGCGGCGCTGGCCACCAACGCACGATCGATCAGCACGTCCGACCGGCGTGTCCTCAACGTCCTGCTCACCGAGGAGGAGGCCTCCGGGCTCACCGCGGCACAGGTGGCCGAACGGGCCCAGGCGCACGAGTCCACCGTGGTGCGGCTGGCCCAGAAGCTCGGCTACCGCGGGTACGCCGAGCTGCGCACCGACCTGCGCCGGGACGAGAGCAGCGACCGGGCCCCCAGCGGCGTCATGCGCTCCCAGACCGGGCACGACGTCGCGTCCCTGGCCGAGGACGAGGCCGCCGCGCTGACCCTCATGGGCCGGCACCTGCGACAGGAGGACGTCGACGCGGCCGCGCGGGCGGTGCACGACTCGGCGCGCGTCTACCTCTACACGTCGGTCGGCGCGCGCGAGGCGGTGGACCTGCTCGCCCGCCGGCTGAAGCGGCTGGGCAAGGTCGTCGTCCCGATCGGCCCGACCGCCCGGGAGATCGCCGAGGGGTTCGTGACGTTCGGGGCCGACTGCCTGCTCATGGCCTTCGCGCTGCGCGAGGCGCCCACGAGCCTGCCCGCCCTGGTGGCCGCAGCCCAGGACCGCGGCGGGCGGGTCGTGCTGGTCACCGACACGCCCGGCTACGAGTTCGAGCCCCGGCCCGACCACGTGCTGGCCGCCGGCCGCGGCCGGGACAGCGAGTACAACACCCTGCTGGTGCCGATGGCCATCGTCTACGCCCTGCAGCTGGCCGTGCACCACCTCGACGCCGGGCACTACACGGCGGTCCGCGAGTCGATCGACGACCTGACCCGGCTCGTCGGCGGCCGCGGCGAGGTCCCGCTGCGGCCCTCGTGAGACAGCGCTGGCTCGCCCTCCTCACCCTGCAGACGGCCGCGGTGCAGGTGGTCTGGGTGGGCGCCCGGGTGCTCGCCGGGCTCGTCGCCGTGGAGCAGGGCGCCGGGGTCGCGGCCCTGGGGGTGCTGGCCGCCACGACGGCGTTCCCCGCACTGCTGGGTGCCGTGCCCGCGGGACGCGCCTGCGACCGGTTCGGCGGGGGCGCGGTCGCCGTCCTCGGCATCGTCGTCCTGCTGGTGGGGACGACGCTGATCGCCACCGCCCCCGACCTGCCCCGGCTCCTCGCCGGCGCCGCGGTGACCGGCGCGGGCAGCCTGCTCGCGATGGTCGGCCAGCAGGCCGTCGTCGCGGCCCGCTCGGCCGCCGGCGACCGGACCGGGCACTTCTCCCTGGTGACCACCGCGGCGTCGCTGGGCCAGCTGGTCGCGCCGCTGGCGGTCACCGGTGGTCTCGGCGCGGTGGCCGCGGCGGGGACCGGTCAGGGCCTGGTCGCCTGCGGGATCGCCGGGGTCGTCGGGCTGGTGGCCGCCGGGGTGGCGGTGCGCAGCGCACCCCGCCCCACCCGGGCGCCCCGGGCCGCGGACGGCACCCGGGCCGGGCTCCCGGCCCACCGGCTGGTGCGGCTGCCCCAGTTCTGGCGGTCGCTGAGCACCAGCGCCGCGGTGCTGGTGACCGTCGACCTGATGTACACGATGCTGCCGCTCTGGGCCGCCGAGCGGGACGTCGCCGCCGGCACCCTGGGCCTGCTGCTGGCCCTGCGCGCAGCGGTGTCGGTGCTCAGCCGGGTCGCCCTGGGCCGCATCGTCGACCGGCTCGGCGTCCGCCCCGTGCTCGCCGGGGCCCTGGTGACCGGCGTGCTGGCCCTGGTGCTCCTGGCGCTGGGCCCCACGGCTGCCGGGTGGCCGGCGATGGTGCTGCTCGGCGTCGCCCTCGGCGCGCCCCAGCCGCTCACCATGTCCTGGACCGTCGGCCTGGTGCCCCCCGGCGTGCAGGGTGCTGCGCTGGGCGTGCGGCTGTGGGCCAACCGGGCCGGGCAGGTCAGCGTGCCGCTGGTCGCCGGCGCGGTGCTGGCCCCGGCCGGGTTCCTGGGGTTCGCCCTCCTCAACGCCGCCCTGCTCGCCGGCGCCGCGGTCGTCGTCGGCACCGCCCGCTTCCCCGACGGCCGCTTCCCGGACTGGCCCACGCCCTGACCGACCCGCGGGGGTCCCGGGTGGGGGCGGCCCGGGCGGGCAGACTGGACCGATGCCCGAGCAGCCCGCACCGACCCCCGCCGAGCCCGCTGCCCGGGAGCAGACCCTGTCCAAGGCCGCGCGCAAGCACCTGACCCGGGAGCTCGGCTGGACCCCGCGGGCCACGCCGCCGGTGCCGGCGGCCGACCTCGAGCCCCGGGCCACCCGGCTGCCCGCCGAGGTGCGCGCCGAGCTGGTGGCGTTGCTGGGCGAGGACCAGGTGGCCGACGACCGGGAGACCCGGCTGCGGCACACCGGCGGCACCAGCTACCTCGACCGGCTGCGCCGTCGGCAGGGCGACGCCTCCGACGCCCCGGACGCCGTCCTGACCCCGGCCGACACCGACCAGACCGCCGCGGTCCTGGCGCTGTGCAGCGCCCGCGGGGTCGTCGTCGTCCCCTGGGGAGGCGGCACCAGCCCGGTCGGCGGGCTGCCCGGCACCGACGCCGACGACCGGCCGGTGGTCGTGCTCGACCTGGCCCGGATGGCCTCCGTGCGCGCCCTGGACGTGCCCTCCTCGCTGGTGACCGTCGGCCCCGGGATGCGGGCGCCCGCGCTGGCCGAGGCGCTGCAGGCGGACGGGCTGGCCCTGGACCGGCTCCCGCAGGACCTCGCCGAGGGCACCCTCGGCGGGCACGCGGCCACCGGCACCAGCGGCTTCGACCGGCTGGTCGCCGGGCTGACCCTGGCCACCCCCACCGGCGTCCTCGAGCTCGGCCGGCCCCCGGCACCGGCCGCCGGACCCGACCTGCTCGCCCTCGCCCTGGGGTCCGAGGGCACCCTCGGGGTGGTCACCGAGCTGCGGCTGCAGGTGCGCCCCGAGCCCCGCGCCCGGCACCACGAGGGCTGGTCGCTGCGCAGCTGGGCCGCCGGCCTGGCCGCGCTGCAGCGGCTGGCCCGGCACGACCTGCTGCCCGACGTCGTGTCGCTCGGGGACCCCGCGCACACCCGCACCGGGTCGCTGCTGGCCGGCGGGTCCGGGGCGCGGGCCCTGCGTGGCCTGCTCCGGTCCCGGCGGCACGGTGGGGACTGCCTGCTGGTGCTGGGCTGGGAGGGGCTGCCGACGGTGGTCCGCGCCCGCCGGGCCGCCGCGTCGGCGCTGTTGCGGGAGAGCGGCGCGATGCGGCTGGGCACCCGCGCCGGAGCACCCCGGGCGGCGGTGCCGCAGCTGCGGGACCAGCTGCTCGACCAGGGCCTGCTGGTCGAGACCCTGGAGACCGCGGCCACCTGGTCGGCGCTGCCCACCGTCTACGACGCCGTGCGCCGGGCGCTGCGGGAGTCGCTGAGCCGGCCCGGCCACCGACCCCTCGTGCTCACCCACGTCGCGCACGGCTACGCCACCGGCGCCTCGCTGGTGGTCACCGTGCTGGCCGACCGGGACGACGGCCTGCCCCTCCAGCAGTGGCTCACCGCCAAGCGCGCAGCCACCGACGCGCTGCTCGGCGCCGGCGGCACGTTGACCCACCAGCACGGCGTCGGCGCCGACCACCGGCCCTGGCTGGAGCAGGAGGTCGGGGCCCTCGGCGTGGACGTGCTGCGGGCGGTCAAGGCCCGGCTGGACCCGCAGGGGGTCTGCAACCCGGGGGTCCTCCTCCCGGGGTGACGCGCCGGGCCGGGGTTTGCGAACGCACAGGTCGGCTACAGGCGCAGCCATGACCGAGCCCGCGGAAGACACCGCCCCCGAGCACGGCTCGATCTCCCTCGTCGGCGACGGGGAGCTGCTGGTCTTCACCGGCGAGATCGACAAGGACGTCGTGCGGCACTTCCGGGTGACCGTGCGACCGGCCCAGTGGCCCTCCCGCGTGGACGCCCGCGAGGTCACCTTCATGAGCTCGGCCGGGCTGGAGCTGATGGTCCACCTGGCCCGCAAGCAGAAGCGCGCCGGCGCCGAGCTGGAGCTCGTCGAGCCCCCCACGTCGCTGCGGCTGCTGCTGAACCAGACGGGCCTCAACCGGGTCTTCCGCTCGGTGCCCGCCCCGGTCACCCCGGCCTGAGGTCCCCGCGGCCGTCGATCTCCCCGGCCACGGCGACCAGCTCCTCCAGCACCACTCGCACGGCCCGTCGCTCGGCGACGTCCCGGCGCACGAGCACGTCCACCTGACGCCCGGCCCGCACCCCGACCAACGGCACCAGCCGGACGCCGGGGTGCAGGCCGGAGGAGTACCGGGGCAGCAGCGCGATGCCGTGCCCGGCGGCCACCAGCGCCTCCACCACGTGGAAGTCGTTGATCCGCTGCACCACCCGGGGCGTGGTGTCCGACCGCAGCCCGACGTCGGCCAGGGCCCGGGCCAGCGGGAACCCGTGCCGCACGGTGATCCAGTCCTCGTCGGCCAGGTCGGCCGGGGTGACGGACTCCCGGTCGGCCCACCGGTGCTCCGCGGGCAGTGCCACGTCCAGCGGCTCCCGCAGCAGCGGCACCACGCGCACGCCCCCGCCCCACCCGGGTTCGCCGTCCTCCGGGCGGTGCGCCACGACCAGGTCGTGGCGGTCGGTGAGGGCGGCGAACTCCCGCTGGGCGACGTCCTCGTCGGAGCAGCGCAGCTCGATCCCGCCCTGTGCGGCGACCCGGGTGAGCAGCCGCGGGAAGAGCATCCAGGCCCCGGACTGGAACGCCGCGACCCGCACCGTGCCGGTGGGCGCGTCGCGGAAGACGGCGCACGCGGTCCGGGCCCGTTCCAGGGCGACCGCGACGTCGACCGCGGCATCGGCCAGCGCGTCCCCCGCGGCCGTCAGCCGCAGCCCGCGCCCGACCCGCTCGGTGAGCGGCACGCCGGCGTCCTGGGCCAGCCCGGCCAGCTGCTGGGAGACCGCCGACGGGGTCAGGTGCAGCACCGCGGCCGCGGCGGTCACCCCGCCCTGGCTGCGCACCGCTCGCAGCGTCTCCAGCGCCCGCACGTCCATGCAGCAACGCTACATCGACAGCGCACCAGGATTCGATGGTGCTGAACGATCTCCCGCCGCAGGATCAGCACGTGCCCACCCGCGACCGCCTGCTCGCCTGCCTCGTCGCCGTCACCTGGGGCCTCAACTTCCCGGCCATCCACGTCGCGCTCGAGCAGTTCCCGCCCTTCTTCCTGGTCGCCCTGCGCTTCGCGCTGATCGCCGTCCCGACGGTGCTCTTCGTGCGTCCGCCCGGGGTCCCCTGGCGCTGGGTGCTGGGCTACGGGGTCGGGTTCGGCGTCCTGCAGTTCCTCTTCCTCTACGCGGCGATGGCCGCCGGGATGCCCACCGGGCTGGCCTCCCTGGTGCTGCAGTCCTCGGCGCCCTGCACCGTCGTGCTGGCCGCGCTGCTGCTGCGCGAACGGCTCACCGGACGGCAGGCCCTCGGGGTGGCCGTCGCCGTCGCCGGGTTGGCCGGGATCGCCCTGCACCGGGCCGAGGTGGACGGCGGGGCGCTGCTGCTGCCGGTGCTGCTCACCCTCTGCGGCGGGCTGGGCTGGGCGCTGGGCAACCTCTGCACCCGTCAGGCCCGGGCGCCGCGCCCGTTCGCCCTGACGCTGTGGATGAGCGTGGTGCCCCCGCTGCCGATGCTCGGGGTCTCCCTCGCCGTCGAGGGGCCCGACGCCGTCGGGCGCTCGCTGACCACCCTGGGGACGACGACCGGGCTGCTGGCGCTGGCCGGACTGGCCTTCACCGTGCTGGTGGCCACCCTGCTCGGCTCGGGGGTCTGGGGTGCGTTGATGAGCCGGCACCCGTCGTCGACGGTGGCGCCGTTCTCCATGCTGGTCCCGGTGGTCGGCATCGGGTCGGCCTGGCTGCTGCTGGGTGAGCCGACCACGGGCACCGAGCTCGCCTGGGGCGCCCTCGTGGTCGGCGGGGTGCTGCTGGGGTCGACCGGCAGGTCAGCGGGGGCGGCCCAGCGGAGGGAGCCTGGCCGCGACGGTGCGCGCCAGGAAGCCCCCGACGACGGCGGCCAGCAGGCAGATCACCAGCACGAAGCCACCGCCGACGGCCTCGACCCCGAGGGCCTGCAGGGCGAAGAACGACAGCCCGGCCACCAGGACGGCCAGGCCGAGCCCGAGCAGGACGACGAACCAGGTCGGCTGGGCGGCACGGGGCTCGGTCACCGCGACAGTCTGCCCCGGCTGGACCGGGAGGTGGGCGCAGGGAAGGCTCTGCACCCATGACCGCCGCCCCCGTGACCGCCGACGCGACGAGCGCCCCCCTGCCGCCCCGGGTGACCAGCGAGGTCGGCCGGCTGCGCACCGTGATGCTGCACCGCCCCGGCGCCGAGCTGCGTCGGCTCACCCCGCGCAACAACGACCAGCTGCTCTTCGACGGGGTGCCGTGGGTGGCCCGCGCCCAGGAGGAGCACGACGCCTTCGCCGAGGCGCTGCGTGGGCGCGGGGTCGAGGTGCTGCACCTGGACCGGCTGCTCGCCGACGTCATGGAGGTCCCCGCCGCCCGCGACGAGCTGATCGCCGCAGCGGTCGACGACCCCCGGCTGGGCGCGACGCTGCGGCACGCCACCACCTCCCACCTCTCCGGGCTGGGCGCGGCGGACCTGGCCTCGGTGCTCATCGCCGGGCTGGCGCACGACGAGCTGCGGGGCGGCCGGGGCCTGGCCTACGAGTTGATGACCCGCGGGGACTTCGTCGTCCCCCCGCTGCCGAACCTGCTCTTCACCCGGGACTCCTCGGTGTGGGTCGGCGACCAGGTGGCGGTCACCTCGCTGACCATGCCGGCCCGGTTGCGCGAGTCGACGATCACCCGGGCCGTCTACAGCCACCACCCGCGCTTCGCCGGCACCGAGCAGCTCTACGGCCCCGAGCTGGAGCACCTCGAGGGCGGCGACGTGCTCGCCCTGGCCCCGGGCGTGCTGGCCGTCGGCGTCGGTGAGCGCACCACCGCCGGCGGGGCCGAGCGGGTGGCCCGGCGGGCCTTCGCCCGCGGCCTGGCGCACACCGTCCTCGTCGTCCCGGTGCCGCAGGAGCGGGCCACGATGCACCTGGACACCATCTGCACGATGGTCGACGTCGACGCCGTCGTCATGTACCCCAACCTCGCCGACCACCTGGTCGCCTGGACCGTCACGGCCGGGGAGCAGCCCCCGGACGACGCCGACACCACCGAGCTGCGGGTGACCGGCCCGCAGCCGCTGCTGGTCGCCGCTGCCGCCGCGATGGGCATCGACCGGCTGCGGGTCATCGACACCGGCCTGGACCCGGTCACCGCCGAGCGCGAGCAGTGGGACGACGGCAACAACACCCTCGCCCTGGCCCCCCGGCTGGCCGTGGCCTACGAGCGGAACACCGTCACCAACGCCGCACTGGAGGCCGCCGGGATCGAGGTCGTGCCGATCGCCGGGTCCGAGCTGGGCAGCGGCCGCGGCGGACCGCGGTGCATGAGCTGCCCGGTGGTCCGGGAGGACCTCCCCGGCTGACCCCCGGCCGCCCCGGGTGGGTCATCATCTCCAGCGACACGGGTGGACGAGCAGGAGGTGGGCGGTGGCGCGGGACCTGTACGCGCAGCTGTTCGCCGCACTCCCCACCCCGCACGTGGCCGTCGACCCGGACATGGTGGTCGTCGACGCCAACGACGCGTACCTGGGGATGTTCGGCATGACCCGCGCGGACGTGGTCGGCCGGGACATCGTCTCGCTGTTCCCGCCCGACCCGGGCAGCCTGGACGTCGACGGCACCCCGTTCATCGTGCAGTCCTTCCAGCGCGCCGCGGCGTCCCGGCGGCCGGACCCGATGCCGGTGGCCCGCTACGACATCGCCGACCGGGACACCGGTATCCCGCGCGAGCGCTACTGGTCGCACCTGGCCGTCCCGGTGGTCGCCGACGACGAGGTCGTCCTCGTGGTGCAGGTGCTCACCGAGGTCACCGACTACGTGCTGGGCCAGCAGGCGGCGCTGCCCACGCCCACCGAGGGGACCTGGCGGGCCCGGGCCGAGGAGGTCGAGGCGCGGATGCTCGCCCGGGCCGGTGAGGTGTCCCGGGCCCGCGCGGCCGAGAGCGACGCCCTCGCACTGCGGGCCGCACTGGCCGAGGCGGCGCTGGGGATGGCCCAGGCCCGCGACCTGGCCGAGCTCCGCGGGGTGCTGGTCGACCGTGGCCTGCGGACCGTGGGCGCCACCACCGGGGCGATCGGGGTGCTGCGGGGCCGGGTGGTCTCCCAGGCGATCACCACCGGCGCCGACGACGCGATCGCGGCGTACGCCGAGATCCCGCTGGACAGCGAGCTCATCCCCGCCGCGGTCACCGTCGGCCGCCGTCCGGTCCTGCTCGGCGACCGGGCCGTCGGCGGGGCGAGCGGCGCCGGCATGGCGGAGATGTTCGAGGCCACCGGCCTGCACGCCGTGGTGGGTTACCCCCTGCTCGCCGGCGGGGAGACCCTCGGCGCGCTCACCTTCGGCTGGGACCACCCGCGGTCCTTCTCCCCCGCCGACGAGGACGTGTTCTCCGCGCTGGCCGCCCAGTGCGCCCAGGCCCTGGTGCGCATCCGGGCCCGGGACGCCGAACAGGCCCGGGCCGTGCAGGCGGTGGAGATGTCGGAGGCGCTGCAGCGCAGCCTGCTCACCGAACCGACCCAGCACCCCGGGTGCACCGTGGCCGCCCGCTACCGCCCGGCCGGGCTGCTCGCCCAGATCGGCGGCGACTGGTTCGACAGCTTCACCACCGCGGCCGGCCTGGTCGACGTCGTGGTCGGCGACGTCAGCGGGCACGACCAGGACGCCGCGGCGCTGATGGGCCAGGCCCGCAACCTGCTGCGCGGGATCGCCTACACCGTCGACGAGCCCCCGGCCGCCGTCGTCGGCCAGCTCGACCGTGCCCTGGCCGACCTGGGCACGGGCGTCTACGCGACGCTGGTCCTGGCCTGCCTGGAGGAGCCCGACGAGCGCGAGGTCCGGGTGGTCCGCTGGACCAACGCCGGGCACCCGGCCCCGCTCGTGGTCCGGGCCGACGGGCGGGTCGAGCTGCTGGACACCCGACCCGAGCTGATGCTCGGCGTGGACCCCGCTGCCCGGCGGTCGGACCACCGCGCCGAGCTGGCGCCCGGGGAGACGCTGCTGCTGTACACCGACGGCCTCGTCGAGCGCCGGGGCACCGACCTCGACGACGGGACGGCGTGGCTCGTCGCGACCGTCGGCGCCGCGACCGCAGCCGGGGTGCGCGGGGGCGACCTCTGCGACCACCTCCTCGACCTGGTGGCCCAGGAGGCCGAGGACGACATCGCCCTGCTGGCCCTGCAGCTGGACCCCGCACCCGTGCTGACGCGCGACCGGGACGACCTCTGGCTGCCCGCGGCGACCCCGCCGGTCCCGGCCCCGGCGCAGCAGTGGGCGTTGACCGACCTGCGGGGCCTGGCCGCCGTCCGTCGCGCGGCCCGACAGCTGCTGCTGGACACCGCCCTGCCCACCGGGGCGGCCGGGCCGGAGGACCCCGACGTCGTCGAGGACACCGTGGAGCAGGTCGTGCTGGTGATCGACGAGCTGGCCTCCAACGCGTTGCGGCACGGGCGCCCCCCGGCGCGGCTGGAGGTGTTCGACCGGGCCGACTCGTGGGTGGTGGTGGCCGCCGACGCCGCCGTCGAGCGCCTGCCGGAACCGGCCGTCGACCGCCCCGCCGCCGAGGGCGGCCACGGCCTCTACCTGGTCGCGGACCTCTCGCTCACCCACGGGGTGGACGTCACTCCCGAGGACAAGCAGGTCTGGGCCGAGGTGCCCAAGCCGCCCACCTCCTGACTTTTTGGTACGGTCGTGCCAGAAAGCCGCCGGACCAGCCCGCGGCTCGCACCGAGGGGGCTCCCCGTGGCCTGGGCACTCGTCATCGTCGCCGGACTCTTCGAGACCGCGTTCGCGGTCTCGCTGAAGAACTCCGAGGGGTTCAGCCGGCTCTGGTGGACCGTCTCGTTCATCGTGTGCGCCGCGGTCAGCTTCACCCTGCTGAGCATCGCGCTGCGCACCCTCCCGGTGGGCTCGGCCTACGCGGTGTGGACCGGCATCGGGGCGGCCGGGACGGCGATCGTGGGCATGGCGCTGCTCGGTGACCCGGTGGGCACCCTGCGGATCCTGTCGATCGTGCTCATCGTCTCCGGGGTCATCGGGCTGAACCTGGCCCCCTCCTCGGCGCACTGAGCCGTGGGCGCCACCCCCAAGGGCGAGCTGCGCCGGACCGCGATCGTCCGCGCCGCGGCCGACCTGGTGGCAGCCGGCGGCCCGGACGCGGTCTCGCACCGCACCGCGGCCGCGGCCGCCGGGGTGCCCCTGGCCGCCACCACCTACTACTTCCGCGACCTGGCCGACCTGCTGGCGGCCGCACTGGAGACCCTCGGGACGCGAGAGCTGGACGAGGTCGCCGCCCTGGTCGAGGCCCTCCCCCGCCGCCGCCGGCCCACGGCGGCGACCGCGGGCCTCGTCGCCGACGTGGTGGTCGGGCCCGGTCGCCGCACCGACGCCGACCTGCTGGCGTACTACGAGCGCTTCCTGGCCACCGGGCGCCACCCGGCGGTGCGCCCGGTGCTCGCGGCGACCCGACGGCGGCTCGACGCCCTGGTCCAGGAGGTGCTCGACCGCAGCGGTCGGGGCGGCCCGCCGCCGGCCCGGCTGGTCGCGGTGTTCGACGGCACGGTGCTCTCCGCGCTGGTCGAGGGCCCGGGCCGGGCCCGGGAGGAGGCCGAGGCCGCCGTCGCCGAGCTCCTGGCCGACACCGGGGTGCCACACAGCCTCCCCCCACCGGCGTAAGCGACGGTTACAGGTGCGCGGGGGCGGGTAGCTGGCGCAGGTCGTTCAGACCAGAGCGCACCGAGAGAGGCACCCGTCATGGACTCCACGAACGCCCCCCAGCGCCCCGCGGTCGACCCGCAGCGCCCCGATCAGAGCGGTGCCACCGTGTGGGGCACCGAGGACGACCTCGACACCCCGACCGCGCGCAAGGTCAAGGTGGTGCACCGGATCGGCGCCCTCGTGGTCGCCGCGGTGCTCGCCGTCTTCGGCCTGCTGGGCCTGCTCGGTGGCCTCGAGTACTTCTCCACCGATGGCGACACCGTCGTGGGCCTGTCCAGCAACGGCCTGCTCTCCACGATCTCGCTGCTCACCGCCGCGGTCCTGGTCGCCTCCGCGCTGCGCGGCGGCCGGCAGTCCGGCGTGGTGATGATCGGCTTCGGGGTCGCGTTCCTGCTGTCGGCGTTCTGGCACCTGTTCGTGCTGAACACGTCGCTGAACGTGCTGGCCTTCTCGATGGCCAACGTCATCTTCTCGATCGTCACCGGCATCGTGCTGCTGACCCTGGGCCTGTACGGCCGGGTCAGCGGGAACCTGCCGGCGGACAACCCGTACCACCTGCAGACCGCGGGCAACCGGGAGACCGACGCCGACGAGGAGCCGGAGCTGCCGCCATCGACCCCGGCCGAGCGCCGGGCCGAGCGGGAGATCCGCGAGGCCGAGGTCGCCGTCGCCGAGCGTCGGGCCACCCCCGAGCAGACCCGCCGGGTCGAGGCGATGAGCCGGGTGCGCACCAAGGTCGAGCGGCGTCGCATCTGGATGGAGCACACCGGCCGCTGAGCCGGTGGGAGCACACGGGGCGGGCCGGTGATCCGGCCCGCCCCGTGGCGACTGTGGGCTACACGCCGTTCGCGAGCCGGTGGTACGCGGCGCTCCAGCGGAGCTCCTGGGCCAGGCCACGCCGGGTGGTGGCCTCGTCGATGACCACCAGCTCGGTGCTGAACGCCTCGGCGAGCACGGTGAGCTCGTCGGTGGTGACCTGCGTGGAGAGCACCGTGTGGTGCGGTGCCCCGGCGGTCAGCCAGCCCTCGGTGGAGGTCGCGAAGTCCGGCTTGGGCTCCCACACGGCGTGCGCGACGGGGAGCTTCGGCAGCGCCTCGGTGGGCTGGACGACGTCGATCTCGTTGGCCACCCAGCGGAACCGGTCGCCCAGGTCCGCCCAGCCGACCACCACACCGGGCGCGGACGCCGCGGTGAAGACCAGGCGGGCCGGGTCCTCGCGGCCACCGATGCTCAGCGGGTGCACCTCGAGCTTCGGCTTCTCCCCCGCGATGGAGGGGCAGACCTCGAGCATGTGCGCGCCCAGGATCTTCGGGGTCTCCGCGGACAGGTCGTAGGTGTAGTCCTCCATGAAGGACGTCCCGCCGGGCCGGTCGCCGCCGACGACCTTCAGGATGCGCAGCAGCGCCGAGGTCTTCCAGTCCCCCTCGCCGCCGAAGCCGTACCCGTCGGCCATCAGCCGCTGCACGGCCAGGCCGGGGAGCTGGCGCAGGGCGCCGAGGTCCTCGAAGTTGGACGTGAAGGCCCGGAAGCCACCGTCGACGAGGAAGGCGCGCAGGCCGGCCTCGATCCGCGCGGCCTCCCGCACGCTGTCGTGCCGGTCGCCGCCGGGGCGGAGGTCCTCGGCCACGACGTAGGAGTCCAGGTACTCGGCGACCAGCGCGTCGATCTGCGCGTCGGTCACCTGGGCCACGACGTCGACCAGGTCGTTGACGCCGTAGGTGTTCACCGAGACGCCCACCCGCAGCTCGGCCTCGACCTTGTCGCCCTCGGTCACCGCGACGTTGCGCATGTTGTCGCCGAACCGGGCCAGCTTCAGGGTGCGGGCCTCGGCCACGCCGAGCGCCGCACGGGCCCAGCCGCCGACCCGGGCCTGCACGGCCGGGTTCGAGGCGTGCCCGGAGACCGTGGTGCGCGGGACCTTGAGCCGGGTCAGGGCGAAGCCGAACTCGCGGTCGCCGTGGGCGGCCTGGTTCAGGTTCATGAAGTCCATGTCGATGGTCGCCCACGGCAGGGCGGCGTCGGCCTGGGTGTGCAGGTGCAGCAGCGGCTTGCGCAGCGCGTCCAGCCCGGCGATCCACATCTTGGCCGGGGAGAAGGTGTGCATCCAGGTGACGACGCCGATGCAGGCGGCGTCCTCGTTGGCCGCGCCCATGGCGGCCCGGATGGCCGAGGAGTCCTTGAGGACCGGCTTCCACACGACCTCGACGGGCACCGCGGCGGCCCCGTCGAGGGTGGCGGCGACGCGCTGGGACTGCTCGGCGACCTGCTGGAGCGTCTCGGGGCCGTAGAGGTCCTGGCTGCCGGTGAGGAACCAGATCTGGGGGGTCGTCATCTCGCTCACTTCTGCCCGTAGGCGTTCTGGTAGCGCTGCCACAGCGCCGTGACGTCGGCGTCACTGATCGGGAGGGGCTCGCCCAGCTGCTTGGAGAAGTGCACGGTCCGGGCGACGTCCTCGGTCATGACGGCGGCCTTGACCGCGGCCTTGGCGCTCCCGCCGATGGTGAACACGCCGTGGTTCTGCATGAGGACGGCGGGCGAGCGGTGGCCCTGCAGCGTCGCGACGATGCCCTGGCCGATCGAGTCGTCCCCGATCAGCGCGAACGGCCCGACCGGGATCGGTCCGCCGAACTCGTCGGCCATCGCGGTGAGCACGCAGGGGATGGGCTCGGCCCGCGCGGCCCAGGCGGTGGCGTAGGGGCTGTGCGTGTGCACCTGGCCGGCGACCTCGGCCATGTGCCGGTAGACGTAGGCGTGCGCGTCGGTGTCGCTGGAGGGGCCCTTGACGCCGTCGACGGCGCGGCCGTCGAGGTCGCAGACGGTGATCCCCTCCCAGGTCAGCTCGTCGTAGCCGACGCCACTGCCCTTGATCAGGAACAGGTCCTCCCCCGGCACCCGCTCGCTGACGTTGCCCGAGGTCCAGGTGACCAGGCCGTTGCTCACCAGCAGCTGGTGCAGCCGCGCGAGGTCCTCGCGCTGGGCGCGGAAGGTCCCGGACTCGCCGGACGCGGCGGTCTTGACGGTGTTGCGGGTGTCGGCGCTCATGCGGGCAGCTCCTCGAGGCTGGGGGCCTCGGTGTCGAGGGCGGGGGTGGTGACGCCACGACCGGCGGCGGCAGCGGCCTCGCGACGGATCTTGCGGAGCCGGTGCAGCACGTCGTTGCCGCCCCGGCCGAAGTGGTCGTGCAGCAGCGTGTACTCGGCGAACAGCGCGTCGTAGGCGTCGGCCCGCTCGGGGTCGGGGGTGTACGCCCCGCGGCGGACCTTGCCCATGACCTCGGCGGCGGCCGGCACGTCGGGGTAGGCCCCGGCGGCGACGGCGGCGTGGATGGCCGAGCCCAGTGCCGGGCCCTGCTCGGACACGATCACCGACAGCGGACGGCGGCAGACGTCGGCGTAGGTCTGCATGAGGAAGGCGTTCTTCAGCAGCCCGCCCGCCACGACCAGCTCGGTGACCGGCACCCCGCTGGACTCGAAGGACTCGATGATCGTGCGGGTGCCGAAGGCGGTGGCCTCCAGCAGCGCGCGGTAGGTGTCCTCGGGGCGGGTGGCCAGCGTCTGGCCCACGACGACCCCGGACAGCTCGGCGTCGACGAGCACCGAGCGGTTGCCGCCGTGCCAGTCCAGCGCGATCAGGCCGTGCTCACCGACCCGCTGCACGGCGGCGAGCTCGGTGAGGAGCTCGTGCACCGAGATGCCGCGCTCGGCGGCGGCCTGCACGTAGGCCGGCGGGACGGCGGTGTCGACGAACCACCCGAAGATGTCGCCGACGCCGCTCTGCCCGGCCTCGTAGCCGTAGAGCCCGTCGATGATCCCGCCGTCGACGACGCCACACATGCCCGGCACGTCGGCCAGGGTGTCGCCGTTCATCACGTGGCAGGTGGACGTGCCCATCACCGCGAGCATCTGGCCGGGCTCGGTGGCCCGGGCGGCCGGGGCGGTGACGTGTGCGTCGACGTTGCCCACGGCGACGGCGATGCCCTCGGACAGCCCGGTCCAGCGCGCGGCCTCCCGGGTCAGGCCGCCGGCCCGCTCACCGAGCTGGCCGATCGGCTGGTCGAGCTTGTCGGTCACGAAGTCGGCGAACCCCGGGTTCAGCGCGGCGAGGAAGTCGGCGGAGGGGTACGCGCCGTCCTGCCGGATGCCCTTGTAGCCGGCGGTGCAGGCGTTGCGCACGTACTCCCCGCACAGCTGCCAGACGATCCAGTCGGCGGCCTCGACCCAGCGCTCGGTGGCCGCGTAGACCTCCGGGTCCTCCTCCAGCAGCTGCAGGCCCTTGGCGAACTCCCACTCGCTGGAGATCAGCCCGCCGTAGCGCGGCAGCCACGCCTCGCCACGCTCGGCGGCCAGGGCGTTGATCCGGTCGGCGTGCGGCTGGGCCGCGTGGTGCTTCCAGAGCTTGACGAAGGCGTGCTTGCGCCCGGCGAACTCCGGCACCTCGCACAGCGGGGTCCCGTCGGCCAGCGTGGGCACCATCGTGCAGGCGGTGAAGTCGGTGGCGATGCCGATGACCGAGGCCGGGTCGACGCCGCTGGCCTTGAGCGCCTGCGGCACCGCGGTCTTGAGCACGTCGACGTAGTCGGCGGGCACCTGCAACGCCCAGTCCGGCGGCAGCTGCTCCCCGGTGCCGGGCAGCTCGCGCTCGATGACGGCGTGCGGGTAGGGGTGCGTGGCGCTGGCCAGCTCCGCCCCGTCGGACACCCGGACCACGACGGCCCGGCCGGACAGGGTGCCGTAGTCGACCCCGATGACGTGCTGCTCGGACATGCGTTCCTCCTCCGCGCGGCGCGGTCACGACGTCGGACCCGTCCGCGGTGTTCAGTATGTTAGCGCTAACAACGTGCTCCGGACCACACCCCTGTCGAGGGCGCGGCTCAGCGGCGGGGTGGGGCGGTGCTGGACCGGACGACCAGCTGGGGCTCCACCTGGTCGGGGAGGGTGTCCTCGCCGGCCAGCTGCGCGAGCACCAGCGCCACGCCCCGGCGGCCGAGCTCGGCGAAGTCCTGGCGCACCGTGGTCAGCGGCGGGGTGTAGAACGCCGCCTCCGGCACGTCGTCGAAGCCGACGACGCTCACGTCACCGGGCACCTCCAGGCCGCTGGCACAGAGCGCGACCATCAACCCCAGGGCCATCTGGTCGTTGCCGGCGAAGACCGCGGTGATGACCTCCCCGGCAGCGATCCGGGCGGCCAGGGCCAGCCCGGTCGCGTAGCCCGACGTCGGCCACCAGTCGCCGTGCACGACCTCGGGGACCTCTGCGCCGGCGCCGGTCAGCTCGGCTCGCCAGCCGACCACCCGTCGCTGGGCCTCCAGGGAGTAGGCCGGGCCGGCGACGTGGTGCACGGTCGCGTGACCCAGGCCCAGCAGGTGCGCCACGGCCAGCCGGGCGCCGGCCTCCTGCCCCACCGTGACGGTGGGCCGGACCTCCTCGGCCCCCATCTGCACCGCGACCAGCGGCACCGGCGGGTCGAGGGAACGCAGTGCCTCCACGGCCTGGGAGCTGGAGGTGTGCAGCACGACCGCGTCGACCGACTGGGCCAGGAAGCGGTCCAGCGCACCCTGCAGCTCGTCGAGTCCGGGCTCGTCGAGGATGGCCACCGAGAGCGAGTAGCCCGCGGCCCGGGCCGCCTCCTCGAGGCCGATCAGCGTCTGCGCCGGCCCGTACTGGTTCACGTTGATCGTGATCAGCCCGATGGTCCGGGACGAGCCGGTGACCAGCGCGCGGGCCGCGGTGTTGGGCCGGTAGCCCAGCTCGGCGATCGCGCGCTGCACCCGCTCCCGGGTGGGTGCGGCCACGTTGGGGTGGTCGTTGACCACCCGCGAGACCGTCTGGTGGGAGACCCCGGCCCGGGCGG
This sequence comes from Geodermatophilaceae bacterium NBWT11, assembly GCA_014218215.1. Taxonomy (NCBI): domain Bacteria; kingdom Bacillati; phylum Actinomycetota; class Actinomycetes; order Geodermatophilales; family Geodermatophilaceae; species Geodermatophilaceae bacterium NBWT11. The sequence goes on along the minus strand of CP043652.1, from coordinate 2,331,725 downwards.
CGACGTCGGCCATGACCAACGCCTTCACCGCCCCGGCCGGGGCGGCCCCGGCTGTCTCCGTCGACACCCGCGCCGCCCCTGCCGGTCCCCCCGCGTCAGCGGGAGGAGCCGGCCCTGCGCTTGTTGTAGACGTCGAAGGCGACCGCGAGCAGCAGCACGAGGCCCTTGACCATCGACTGGATGGACTGGTCGACGCCCATGAGCTGCATGCCGTTGCTCATGACACCGACGAGCAGACCACCGACCATCGCCCCGACGACCGTGCCGACACCACCGGTGACGGCAGCGCCACCGATGAAGGCCGCGGCGATGGCGTCGAGCTCGAAGCTGTTGCCGGCGCCAGGCTGGGCACCGTTGGACCGGGACGAGAACACGACACCGGCCACGGCGGCCAGGAAGCCCATGTTCACGAAGATCCAGAAGTTGACCGCCTTGACCTTGACGCCGGACAGCGTGGCCGCGGCCAGGTTGCCGCCGATGGCGTAGACCTGCCGGCCGAAGACGGTCCGCTTGGTCACGATGCCGTAGACCATGATCAGCACGGCCAGGATGACCAGCACGTAGGGCAGACCGCGGGCGGTGGCCAGCTGGTAGCCGAAGGCCATGACGACGGCGGCCACGACGACGATCTGCGCCACGAACAGCGGGAACGACGGGACGGTCTGGTTGTAGCGGACCCGGGCGAGGCGGGTGCGGTACTGGCTCACCGCGTAGGCGACCACCGCGACGGCGAACACCAGCAGGGTGAACGCGTCGAAGCCGTTGCCACCCAGCAGCCCGTTGCTGAAGCCCGAGGCGATCCGCCCGTACTCCGGGGTGAAGGGCGACAGCGAGATGTTGTCCAGCACCTGCAGGGTCAGGCCGCGGAACAGCAGCATGCCCGCCAGGGTCACGATGAACGCGGGGATGCCCACGTAGGCGACCCAGAAGCCCTGCCACGCACCGATGACCAGGCCGACGGCGAGGGCGGCGAGCACGCCGACCCACCAGGGCTGGTCCTGCCGGATGACGATCACGGCGGACGTGGCACCGGTGACCGCCACGACCGAACCGACCGAGAGGTCGATGTGGCCGGCGATGATCACGATGACCATGCCGATCGCCAGGATCAGGATGTAGGAGTACTGCAGGACGATGTTCGTGATGTTGCCCGGGGAGAGCGAGGTGCCCCCGGTCAGGATCGCGAACAGCGCGACCACCACCACGAAGGCGATGTAGATGCCGCTGGTGCGCAGGTTGCGGGTCAGCAGCGCGCGGACGTCGCTGGTGCCGACTCCGAGTGCGGCAGCGGGGGCGACGTCCTTGGCCTGCGTGGCCGACTCGGCCTCGGGCTCCGACGTCGGACCGACGGTGTGGGTCATCCGACGAGCTCCTTCTCCTGGGTCATGAGGGTCATGAGGCGTTCCTGGGTCGCCTCGGCCACGGGCAGCTGCCCGGTGATGCGGCCGGCCGAGAGCGTGTACACGCGGTCACAGATGCCCAGCAGCTCGGGCAGCTCCGAGGAGATGACCACCACCGCCTTCCCGGCAGCCACGAGGCGGTTGATGATCGTGTAGATCTCGTACTTGGCGCCCACGTCGATGCCACGGGTGGGCTCGTCGAGGATCAGCACGTCGGGGTCGGTCAGCAGCCACTTGGACAGCACGACCTTCTGCTGGTTGCCACCGGACAGCTTGCCGACGATCGACTTCACCGTCGGGGCCTTGATGTTCATCGACGTCCGGGCGTCCTCGGCCTCGCGGGTCTCCTCGTTGGAGTCCACGAACCCGCGGGTGGACAGCTTGCCCAGCGCGGCGGCCGAGACGTTGCGCGAGATGTCGTCGATGAGGTTGAGGCCGTACTTCTTGCGGTCCTCGGTGGCGTAGGCCAGACCGGCGTCGATGGCCTCGGACACGCTCTTGGCCTTGACCTCGCGGCCGTGCACGAAGACCTTGCCGTCGACGTAGGTGCCGTAGGAGCGGCCGAAGATGCTCATCGCGAGCTCGGTGCGCCCGGCGCCCATCAGCCCGGCGATGCCCACGACCTCACCGGCCCGGACGTCGAAGCTCGCGCCGTCGACGACCAGCCGGTCCTGGGTGGCGTGCTTGACGGTCCAGTTCTCGACCCGCAGGACCTCCTCGCCCGGGTGCGACTCGCGCTCGGGGTAGTAGGAGTCCAGCGCCCGGCCGACCATCAGCCGGATGATCCGGTCGACGTCGACGGTGGGGTCGGCCATGTCGAGGGTCTCGACGGTCTGGCCGTCCCGGATGATCGTGGTGTGGTCGGCGATCGCGTCGATCTCGTTGAGCTTGTGCGAGATGATGATCGAGGTGATCCCCCGGCCCTTGAGGCCGCGGATCAGCCCGAGCAGGTGCGCGGAGTCGGTGTCGTTCAGCGCCGCGGTGGGCTCGTCGAGGATGAGCAGCTTGACGTCCTTGCTCAGTGCCTTGGCGATTTCCACCAGCTGCTGCTTGCCGACGCCGAGCGTGCCGACCGGGGTGGTGGGGCTCTCCTCGAGGCCCACCTCACGCAGCAGTCGACCGGCCTCGGCGTTGGCCAGGTTCCAGTCGATGAGACCGAAGCGCCCGCGCTTCTCGCTGCCCAGGAAGATGTTCTCGGCGATCGAGAGGTAGGGCACCAGGGCGAGCTCCTGGTGGATGATCACGATGCCGGCGTGCTCGGAGTCGCGGATCCCCGCGAAGTTGCACACCTGCCCGTCGAAGACGATCTCGCCGTCGTAGTCCCCGGCCGGGTACACCCCGGAGAGGACCTTCATCAGCGTCGACTTGCCGGCGCCGTTCTCCCCGCAGATGGCGTGGACCTCGCCGCGCGACACCGCCAGGGTGACGTCGGACAGGGCCTTGACGCCGGGGAAGGTCTTGGTGATGGAGCGCATCTCGAGGATGTGGTCGGCCATGGACTCCGTCGTCTCACTCGTTCGTTGCCGGATCGTGCTCGTGCAGGTGCCCCCGGGAGCGTGCCCAGGGGTGGTGCCGGTCGGGCCCGGCAGCGCGAGGCTGCCGGGCCCGACCGGGTCAGGCGGGGTGGGTCAGTCGGCCTGGCCGGACTGGACCTCGGACTCGGTGTAGTAACCCGAGTCCACGAGCACCGACTGGATGTCGTCGGCGTAGACCGTCTCGACGGGGAGCAGGTACGACGGGACGACCTTGACGCCGTTGTCGTAGGTCTCGGTGTCGTTGGCCTCCGGCTCCCCACCCTCGAGGATGGCGGTGGCGGCGGTGACGGCCTGCTCGGCCAGCTGACGGGTGTCCTTGAAGATCGTGGAGCTCTGGACACCCTGGTCGATCAGGGCGACCGAGGCGATCTCGGCGTCCTGACCGGTCACCGCGGGCAGCGGCTGCGGGGTGGAGGCGAGGTCCGGGCCGTAGCCGGCGTTCTGCAGGGCGGTGATGATGCCGCGCGAGATGCCGTCGTAGGGCGACAGGACGCCGTTGAGGACCGTGCCGTCGTTGTAGGAACCCGTGAGCAGGGTCTCCATGCGCGACTGGGCGGTCTCCTGCTGCCAGCGCAGCGTGGCGGCCTGCTCGATGGTGGTCTGGCCCGAGGGGACGACGAGCGTGCCGTCGTCGATGAGGGGCTGCAGGACCGACATCGCGCCGTTGAAGAAGAAGAACGCGTTGTTGTCGTCCAGCGAGCCGGCGAACAGCTCGATGTTGAACGGACCGGTCGCCGTGCCGGCGGACCCGTCGGCGTTCTGCAGGCCGAGGCCGGTGAGCAGCGCGTTGGCCTGGGCCTCGCCCACGGCGAAGTTGTCGAACGTGACGTAGAAGTCGACGTTCTCGGTGTCGCGGATCAGGCGGTCGTAGGAGATGACCGGGATGTTGGCGTCGGCGGCGGCCTGGAGCTGGCCGGAGAGCGCGGTGCCGTCGATCGCGGCGATGATCAGGAGGTCAGCGCCCTCGGTGATCATCTGGTCGATCTGCTGCGACTGGGTGGGGATGTCGTCGTTGGCGAACTGCAGGTCCACCGTGTAGCCGGCGTCCTCGAGCTGCGACTGCACGGCGTCGCCGTCGGCGATCCACCGCTCGGAGGTCTCGGTCGGCATCGAGACGCCGATGCTGAGGTCGCTGGGGTCGGCGTCCGCGGTGTCGCCACCGCCGCTGCCGGCGCCACCGCCGCCACACGCGGTCAGGCCGAATGCCAGCGCGGCACCCAGGGCGGTCATCTTGAGCTTGTTGCTCAATGGATCTCCTCTTCGAGACGTCTGCCGCCGGACACACATCTCGGCGCTCAGGCCCACGTCTGTGCGGGCGCTCACATTGTGAGCGCTAACAACACACTCCCGTCAAGAGGTTCCGGACAGCTTCGTGTCACGTTCTCGTAACGAAGGCGGTGGCCCCACGTAACCCGGCTGTGCGCGGAACGGGCCGAAGCGGGCCGGGCGTGACCTGCGCCACGTCGGCCACAGCAGGCGGACCCGGGTGGGTTCGGAACCACCCGGGCCCCGTCCGCCTCAGCGCAGGGTGACCTGCCGGGAGAGCAGCCCGGCCCGTGACCGGCGTTCGTCGGTGGACAGCGGCTCGGTGACCGCGAGGGCTGCCTCCAGGCGGGTCTGCAGCTCGGCGGCCGGGCCGGCCCAGTCGGCCGGCGGGGTGTCGGCCGGCACGTCCCACACCGGGACGACGAGGCCGTGCGCCCGGAAGGCGCCGGCGTACTTGGTGCCCTCACCGAGGGTCAGCTGCTCGGCCGCGCCCAGCCGGGCGAGGGCGTCCAGGAGCTGCTCCTCGGGCTCGGGACGCACCCACCGCACGTGGGCCCGGTCCACCGCGGGCCGGCACCAGTAGGCGGCGTCCAGGCCCTCGAGCCGGACGGTGGGGATGACCGCCTCGTTGGCCCGCTCCAGGCCGGCCAGCGCGGCCGGGCCTGCGCCGGTGCCCTCGAGCCAGAAGCCGAAGTCCTCGTGCACGGTCACCTCGAGGGGGGCGGCCGGGTCCAGCAGCTCCTGCAGCCGGGGGCCGGCCGAGCCCTCGGCGCCGATCGGGCCCGGGTCGACCGGGTTGCCGGCCGGGGCCTCCAGGGCCGCGGCGAGCGCGGTGCCCAGGTCGCGGCTGACGTCGTCGGAGGAGGTGGCGAGCTGGACGCCGAGGACGATCTCGCCGTTGGCCCGGACCAGGCCGGGGGCGCCCCCGGGCAGCACGCTGGCCAGGGTCACGGTGCGGCCGTCCGCGGTGGAGAGCGTCGCCGTCGCCGAGGGCACCAGCTCGCGCAGCGCCACCCAGTCGGCCTCGCCGGCCAGGCCCTCGAAGGGCCGGGACACGACCGGGGCGTAGGCCGAGCCGTGGCAGTGCTTGTACTTGCGGCCCGACCCGCAGGGACAGGGCGCCTTGGGGTTGACCTCACCGTCGGCGGCGGGGGCGGCAGGACGACGACGGGATGCGGTGCGGGCCATGCCGCCCAGGTTACGGAGCGGGCGTCGCTAGCCTCCGCGTGTGCCGACCGCCCCGCCGCTGGACCTGTCCGACCCCGCCGTCGTCCTCGACCCGTACCCGGCCTTCGACGCCGCCCGGGCCGTGGCCCCGGTGCAGTGGCACGAGGGGCTGGGGCTGTGGCTGGCGTTCACCCACGCCGAGTCCAACACCGTGCTGCGGGACCGCCGGCTGGGCCGGATCTGGGCCGACCGGGAGCCCGCCGACCGCTTCGGGTCGTTCAACCTGGTGCACCGCAACGCCATCCTGGAGATGGAGCCCCCGCACCACACCCGGCTGCGGCGGCTGATCAGCAAGGCCTTCGCCCGCGGGCACGTGGAGCGGCTGCGGCCGTGGGTGGTGGAGCTGGCCGACCGGCTGGTCGACGAGCTCGCCGACGCGTCGGCCGACGGCACCCCGGTCGACCTGCTCACCGGGATGGCCGAGCAGCTGCCCGTCGCGGTGATCGCCGAGCTGCTGGGCGTCCCCGAGAGCGACCGGGCGCTGCTGCGGCCCTGGTCGAACGCCATCGTGAAGATGTACGAGTACGGCCGCACCCCCGACACCGAGGACGCCGCCGAGCGGGCCGCCGACGAGTTCGTGGCCTACCTGCGGGAGCTCGCCGCCGAACGCCGCCGGGTGCCCGGGGACGACCTGGTCAGCCACCTGGTCGGCGTCCGGGACGCCGGGGACGCCCTCACCGAGGACGAGCTGGTCACCACCTGCATCCTGCTGCTCAACGCCGGTCACGAGGCCACCGTCAACGTCACCGGCAACGGCCTGCTCGCGCTGCTGCAGCACCCCGACCAGCTGGCCCGGCTGCGCGCGGACCCCGCGCTGCTGCCGACCGCGATCGAGGAGCTGATGCGCTACGACTCCCCGCTGCAGCTCTTCGAGCGCACCGCCACCGAGGACGTCGAGCTCGGCGGCGTCGTGGTCGAGCGGGGCCAGAAGGTCGCCGCCCTGCTGGGCAGCGCCAACCACGACCCCGCGGTCTTCGACTCCCCCGGCGACCTGGACGTGGGCCGGGCCGACAACCCGCACGTGAGCTTCGGGGCCGGCATCCACTTCTGCATCGGCGCCCCGCTGGCCCGGGTCGAGCTGCAGGCCGGGTTCGGCGCGCTGCTGTCCCGGACGTCGTCCGTCGAGCTGGGCGGGGAGGCCGTCCGTCGTCCGGAGTTCGTCATCCGCGGGCTGGCCGAGCTGCCGGTCGTGCTGCGCCGCTGAGCGGAGCTACCCACCAGTAGAAGGTGAGCGCGCTCACTGGCACGATGCGCTGCATGCGCGGTCACATGCAGCACACGCCCCTGACGATCGACTCGATCTTCCGGTACGCCGAGCGCCACCACGGCCACAAGCCGATCGTGACGAACTCGCCCACCGGGCCGGTCCGGACGACGTACGCGGAGTGGGCCAAGCGCACCCGCAAGCTGGGCGGGGTCCTGGACGACCTGGGCATCAGCGCCGACGGCCGGGTGGGCACGTTCGCCTGGAACTCCGCCCGCCACCTGGAGCTGTACTTCGCCGTCCCCAGCACCGGGCGCGTGCTGCACACGCTGAACATCCGGCTCTTCCCCGAGCAGCTGACCTACATCGCCAACCACGCCGAGGACGAGGTCGTCTTCGTCGACCGCACGGTGCTCCCGCTGTTCTGGCCGCTGGTGGACACGATGACCACCGTCAAGCACGTCGTGGTGATGGACGACGGCGGGGACAACGAGATCCCCGACGACCCGCGCGTGCGGGACTACGAGGAGCTGCTCGCCGCGGCCAGCCCGGTCGACTTCCGGGTCGAGGACGAGGACCAGGCAGCCAGCATGTGCTACACGTCGGGCACCACGGGCAACCCCAAGGGCGTGCTCTACACGCACCGCTCGACGGTGCTGCACACCATGGCCGTGGTGCAGCCCAACGTCTTCTCGATGGGCGAGACCGACGTCGTCATGCCGGTCGTGCCGATGTTCCACGCCAACGCCTGGGGCCTGGCGCAGGCCGGCCCCTCGGTGGGTGCCGCGATGGTCTTCCCCGGCCCGATGATGCAGCCCAAGGCGCTGGCGGACCTGATCGTCGACGAGGGCGTCACGTTCACCGCCGGCGTGCCCACCATCTGGCAGGGCGTGCTCCCCGAGCTGGCCGGCCGCGAGCACCAGCTGCGCGACATCGGCTGCGGTGGGTCCGCCGTCCCCAAGGCCCTCAGCGAGGCCTACCGCGAGCAGGTCGGGCTGCCCATCCTGCAGGCCTGGGGCATGACCGAGACGCACCCGGTGGCCACCTCGGCCCGCCTCCCCCGCCACCTGTTCGACGGCAGCGACGAGGACAAGGCCGCCTGGCGCGCCCGCGCCGGCATCCCGTTCATGGGCGTCGAGGTGCGGATCGTCGAGGCCGGCACCACCGACGAGCTGCCCTGGGACGACGTCGCCACCGGCGAGCTCCAGGTGCGTGGCTCGACCACCGCGCAGGACTACTACAAGCCCGACGAGGGCGTGGAGCTGTCCACCTCCGACGGCTGGATGAAGACCGGCGACGTGGCCGCGGTCGACTCCTACGGCTCGGTGCGCATCGCCGACCGGACCAAGGACCTGATCAAGTCCGGCGGCGAGTGGATCAGCTCGGTCGACCTGGAGAACGCGATCATGAGCCACCCCAAGGTCAAGGAGGCCGCGGTCATCGCGATCCCGGACCCCAAGTGGGACGAGCGCCCGCTGGCCTGCGTCGTCCTCAAGGAGGGCGAGGAGTCCTCCAAGCAGGAGATCATCGACCACATCACCCCGCTGGTGGCCAAGTGGTGGCTGCCCGAGGCGGTCGAGTTCATCGACGAGGTGCCCAAGACCAGCGTCGGCAAGTTCTCCAAGAAGGACCTGCGCACCCGCTTCGCGGACTACCAGCCGCAGTAGGAGGACCCCGCTGCCACCCACGACGCGCTGCGCACGCCGCGGGCCCCTGCACCGGGGCCCGCGGCAGGTGGCGTCTAGACGACTCTCGGTGCGTTCCCGGTCTCGCTGACCATGGGACGGCCGGCGGCCTCCCAGTCGCCCATGCCGCCGCCGACGTTCACCGCGTCGTAGCCGTTCTGGTTCAGCCAGGCCGCGACCCGGGCCGAGCGGCCACCGCCCCGGCAGGTCACGTAGAGCGGGTCGCCCTCGGGGAGGTCGTCCAGCCGGGCGGGCACCTCGCCCATCGGCACGTGCGTCGCGCCGTCGATGTGGCCGGCGACCCACTCGTCGTCCTCACGCACGTCGAGCACGACGGCGTCGTCGGGGACCTGGTCGGCGGGCACGGTGGGGACCTGCTGCGGCATCGTCACGCACCCCATCGTGGCACGCCCGCCCGGGGTCCGGCCTGCGAGGATGGACGACGATGAGCGCTCCCCGGCACGACCCGGCCCGACAGCCCGCCTGGTCCCCAGGTCGCAACGCGATCGGGCTGTGGACCGCCGAGGGGGTCCTCGGGGCGCTGTTCTGGGTGGTCGTGGTGGTGCTCCTGGAGGTGTTCCTCCCGCTGCCCACCTGGGTGGCGGTGCTGCTCCCGGTGCTCGTGGTGGTCGAGGCCGTGGTGACGATCGGGCTGCGCCCGCGGCTGCGGTACCGGGTGCACCGCTGGGAGGTCACCGACGAGGCGGTCTACACCCTCACCGGCTGGCTGTCGCGCACCTGGACGCTGGTGCCGGTGTCCCGGATCCAGACCGTCGACGTCACCCGCGGGGTGGTGCAGCAGGTGTTCGGGCTGGCCACGGTCGCGGTCCTGACGGCGTCCTCGCAGGGCACCGTGCGGATCCTGCACCTGGAGGCCGACGTCGCCGCCCGGGTCGCCGACGACCTGGCGCGCCGGGCCGAGACGGTGCGGGACGAGGCCACGTGAGCGGTCCCTGGCAGCCGCCGGACCCGGCGCGGGCCCCGGTCGGACGCCGGACCTCCTGGCGCGTCGTGCTCGTGCACACGATCACCTTCCGGCAGGCCCGGCAGTTCGTGCCGGTCGTGCTGGGCATCGGGGCGTTCCGCGGGCTGACCGACGGGGTGTTCGCCGTCGTGCTCATCGCGGTCGGGATCACCGTGCTGTCGCTGGCCGGGGCGCTGCTGTCGTGGTGGCGGTTCACCTACGTCGACGGTGCGTCCGCGATGGTCGTCACCCGCGGCCTGCTGTCCCGCTCGGTGCGCACCGTGCCCAACGACCGGGTGCGCGGCGTGGAGGTCGAGACCCCGCTGGTGCACCGGCTCCTGGGCCTCGTCCGGGTGCGGGTCGACGCCGCGGCCGGCGCCGTCTCGGCCAAGGAGGAGGAGCTGGTCGTCGACGGGATCACCCCCGCCGAGGCCGACCGGCTGCGCGTCCACCTCCTGGCCCGGCGCGCCCCCGAGGTGCCGGTGGAGGCCTTCGAGGCCGAACCGGTCGAGGAGGAGTTCGCCCGGTTCGACAACCGCTGGCTGCTCTACGCCCCGCTGGTCGGCAGCTACCTGGCCGTGCCCCTGGCCGCGGTGGGCGCGCTGTTCCGGCTGGCCGACGAGCTGCCCGACCGGTTCACGCCCGACCTGGGGCGGCCCGACCTCACCGACACCGGGCTGCTGGTCGTCGCCCTCCTGGTCGCCGTCGTGCTGCTGGCCGTCGGTGCGGTGGTGGGCAGCGCGCTGGTGAACTGGCGGTTCCGGCTGGTCCGCCGGGGTGGGTCGCTCGTCGCCGTCCGGGGGCTGCTGACCCGGCGGCACACCGAGCTGGAGGTCGACCGGATCCGCGGCTGCACGGTCTCGGAGGGCCTGGGCATGCGCTGGGTCGGGGCCGCGCGGGCCTCGGCACTGGTCACCGGCCTGGGCGATGCCACCCGGCGGGGGCAGCTGCTGCCGCTGGGCCCGCGGGCGGAGGCGTGGGCACTGGCCTCCCGGCTGGTCGAGGACCCGGGCCCGCTGCGGGCCCACCCGCCCGCGGCGCGCCGGCGGAGGATCCTGCGGGCCGTCGTCGGCGGGCTGCTGGTGACCGTGGGCGGTGGCGTGCTGCTGGCCCTGACGGGACAGTGGTGGCTGCTCGCCGTCGGGCTCGTGCTGAGCGCGCTCGGGGTGCCGCTGGGGCTGGGCCGGTACGCCGCGCTGGGCCACGCGGCCGGGCCCCGGTCGTTCTCGGTGCGGTCGGGCTGGCTGGTGCGCGAGCAGGCGGTGCTGCAGCGTCGCGCCGTGGTCGGCTGGCAGGTGCACCAGACGTTCTTCCAGCGCCGGCAGGGCCTGGCCACCGTCGTGGCGGCCGTCGGCGCGGGCAGCGGCGGCTACACCGCGCTGGACCTCAGCGCGGACGACGCGGCACCGTTCGCCGCCGCCGCGTCGGGCCGGTGGGCCCGGACGCTCAGCCCGCCCGGCTGACGGCCCGGCGCATCGGCATGGCCACCGCGGCCACGACGATGCCGATCGACACGCACCAGAACGGGTTGTCGACCACGTCGAGGCCCAGCAGCACCAGACCCACGAGCAGCCCCCCCACCGCCACCCGGCCCCGCGGCGTCGATCAGCTCCGACGACCACTGTGCGTCCTCCTCCACCGGCGTCGGTGGCTGAGGACGCACGGTGGTCGTCCCACCTGATCGAAGAGCGGGCGAGCGAGGGGGTCAGGCGAGGGGGGCGAGCAGGCCGCGGGCGGCGGCGGGGTGGTCGCCGGCGAGCAGGCCCGCTGCGGCCAGCACGTACCGGTCATCGACGGCGACCTCGGTCCCACCGAGCACACCCCCGGCGCCTCCGCGGTCGGCGGCCAGCCGGGTGACGACGGCGTCCCGGGCGGCGGCGCCGGCGTGCCGGAACACCCCGCCGGACAGCACGACCAGGCCCACCCCGCGGGCGCTGGCCCCGCCCGGGCCGTAGGCGGCCTCGGCGCGCAGGTGCCGGCGCAGCGCCACGGTGGCGGCCGCCTCGCCCATCGCCAGGGCGCCGTCGGGCAGCGGCGGCAGGCCCTCGGCGTGCGCTGCGGCGCGCAGGTCCTCGACCGCGTGGTGCACCCCGAGGTCGCCCTCCACGGTGCGCCGGTGCGCGGGCACGCCGACCGCCTCGCGGCGCAGCGCGGCCTGCTCGGGGTCCAGGTCGGGCACGCAGTACACGTCGGTGGTGGCGCCGCCGACGTCGAGCACCACCACGCCGGGGACGGCGGCGTCGGCGCGCAGACCGGCCAGCACCACGACCCCGTCGAGCACCGCGTCCGGGGTGACCGCGCGGACCCACTGCCGCAGCCGGGGGTCGGTGGACAGCCGGTCACCGCCGATGACGTGGTCGAGGAAGACCGCGCGGATGCCCGCCCGGGCCGACTCGGGGGCGAGCAGGCCGATGTCGGGCAGCACGTTGTCGCAGACGGTGACCGGCAGGCCGCCGTCCCGCAGCAGGCCGGCCACCTCGTCCTGGACCTGGGCGTTCCCGGCCAGCACGACGGGGACGGACCGGTCCCACCCGGCGAGGGCCCGGGCGTTGTGGGTGAGCACCGCGGTGTCGCCGCCGTCGGTGCCGCCGACCAGGAGGACGACGTCGGGGCGGGAGGCGGCCAGACCGACCAGCCCGTCGGCGGAGAGCAGCCCGGCGGCCACGTGCACCACCCGTGCCCCCGCGCTCAGCGCGGCTCGGTGCCCGGCCTCGGCGCTGATCAGCGCCTCGTAGCCGACCACGGCCAGCCGCAGCCCACCGCCGGCGCTGGAGCAGGCCCGCACCGGGGCGTCGGGGAAGTCGGCGGTCGCGGTGAGCACCCCGCGGACGACGTCCTCCAGCGTGGTGGGGGCCTGGGCGGTGGCCAGCAGCGCCCCGGTGTCGGTGTCGACGAGGGCGGCCTTGGTGAAGGTGGAGCCGATGTCGACGCAGGCCAGCGCGGTCACGGCTCGACGCCGAGGCAGGCGTAGGCGGTGCGGGTGAGCAGCGCGACCACCTCGTCCCGGGGCAGGCCGCCGTCGTAGGTGGCCACCGACTGCACCGCGCCGATCGCGGCGTGCACCGAGGCCCGGGCGACGGCGTCGGTCAGCTCCGGGCGGAGCTCGGCGAGCACGTGCACCCACTCCTCCACGTAGTGCCGCTGCAGGCGACGGAGCCGGCGGCGGTCGGCGTCGGGCAGGCTGTGCACCTCGCGCTGGTAGAGCTGCAACAGCGCCCGGTCGTCGACGGCGAACAGCACCTGGCCGTGCACCAGGTCGGCGAGCACCTCGCGCTCGTCCCGGCCCGAGGCCCCGGCGGTCGAGGCGGTCTGCAGCAGCCGGTCCATCACGTCGTCCAGCAGCGCGACCAGGACGGCGGACTTGCTGTCGAAGTGCCGGTAGACCCCCGACCCGACGATGCCGGCCGCCCCGCCGATGTCGGCCATCGAGACGCCGTGGAACCCGCGGTCGGCGAGCAGGTCGGCGGCCACCCGGAGGATCCGCACCCGCCGGTCGGGGTCGCGGGTGCGCACGCCACCCCCGTCGCTGGTCACCGCAGCAGTCTGACCGGCACCTCGAGGGTCCGGGAGCGCAGGTACTCCCCCAGCCCCTTGGCCTGCGGGTCGGGCCGGGTCGCCGACGCCACGCCCTCCCCCAGCAGTCCGACGACGACCAGGTTGAGCGCGCGCAGGTGCGGCAGCTCCCACCGGCGGACGGCGAGGTCGGCCGCCTCGGGCAGCAGCTCGCGGAACCGCTCGACGGTCATCGTGGCGGCCAGCCACGCCCAGGTCTCGTCGTCCTGGGCCCAGAGCCCGACGTTGGCGTTGCCGCCCTTGTCCCCGGACCGCGCCCCCACCAGCCGGCCGAGCGGCACCCGCTCGGTGGGCCCGTCGTCGTCCCAGGCCGGCACCGCGGCGGACACCGGCGCGGGGACCGGACCGGACGGCGAGTGCTCGACCAGCCGGGCCGTGCCGTCGGGCAGGACGACGACGTGCTCGACCAGGTCACGGGGCACCAGGGCCGGCCAGTAGACGCCGTAGGCGCTCTCCGCCGACGGCGGGGTGGTGGTGTGGAAGCCGGCGTAGCCACCCAGGGCCAGCTGCATGGTGGCGTCGGAGAACCGCCGGCCGACCTTCCGCCGGTCGGCGTCCTTCACGGTCACCCGCAGGTGCGCGGTGGCGTGCGCGTTGAGCGGGGAGTCGGCGGTGTCGAAGCGGAGCAGCTGGACGTCGGTCCCGGCGAAGGAGTCCCGGCCGCCGAGGATGCCGAACAGCTCGTCGGTGGCCCAAGCCGCCTTCTCCTCCACGTCCAGCCCGGTGAGCACCAGGGTCATGGTGTTGCGGTAGCCGCCCAGGTGGTTCAGCGCGACCTTCAGCCGGTCCGAGGGCGCCGACCCCCGGGTGCCCGCGATCAGCACCCGGTCCGGCGCCTGCTGGGTGAGCTCGCAGGTGCCGAAGTCGGCGACGACGTCGGGGTTGGCGTAGACCGGGGAGTCGATCTCGTAGAGCAGCTGGGCGGTGACCGTGCCGACCGAGACCAGACCCCCGGTGTCGGCGTGCTTGGTGATCACGCTGGACCCGTCGGCGGCGACCTCGGCGATCGGGAAGCCGGGGTACCGGCGGTCGACGACCTCGTCCAGGAACGCGTAGTTGCCCCCGCACGCCTGGGGCCCGCACTCGATCACGTGCCCGGCGGCGACCGCACCGGCCAGGGCGTCCCAGTCGGTGCGCGACCAGCCGTGCCACCAGGCCGCCGGCCCGACGACGACCGAGGCGTCGGTGACCCGGCCGGTGACGACGACGTCCGCCCCGGCGGTGAGCGCCTCGGCGATGCCCCAGCCGCCCAGGTAGGCGTTGGCCGAGACCGGGTCGACGCCGGCGTCGGCCAGCCGCTGACCGGTGTCCAGGTGGGCCAGGTCCACGCCGTCGGCGAGCAGCTGCGGCACCCGGGGCAGCAGGTCGTCCCCGTGCACGTACGCCACCTGCGGGTGCAGCCCGAGCCGTTCGGCGAGCGCGCCGATCTGGGTGCTCAGGCCGGCCGGGTTGAGGCCACCGGCGTTGCTGACCACCTTGATCCCGCGGTCCAGGCAGGTGCCGAGCACCTCCTCGAGCTGGGTGAGGAAGGTGCGGGCGAAGCCGGTGTCGGGGTCCTTCTGGCGGGCCTTCCAGAGGATGAGCATGGTCAGCTCGGCCAGGTAGTCACCGGTGAGGACGTCGATGGGGCCGCCCTCGACCATCTCCCGGGCGGCGGCCAGCCGGTCGCCGTAGAAGCCGGAGCAGTTGGCGATCCTGATCGGCTCCCGCGTCACGAGGCGGTCCTCCCGGGTCCGGGCGGGCCGGCGAAGGCCTGCGCGAGGTCCAGCCAGTGGTCGGCGACCCGGCCGGTGGCGGTCAGGGCGAGGTCGGCGCGGTGCCGGCGCTGGGTGACCAGCAGGCAGAAGTCCAGCGCGGGGCCGGTCACCCGGTCCTCGGCGTCGGCGGGTCCCCAGGTCCAGACCGCGCCGTCGGGTGCGGTCAACTCCACCCGGACCGGCTCGGACGGCGGCTCCTCACCCCGGACCCGGTGGCTCCAGCCCCGGGTGGCCACCCCCAGGTGGGCGGTGTTCCGCAGCCGACCGGTGGGCTCGCGGGTGGCGCCGACGGCGTCGTTGACGTCCTGGCCGTGCGCCCAGGTCTCCATGAGCCGGGCGGTCACCGAGGAGGCGGCGCTCATCGGGGGGCCGTACCAGGGCAGCACCGTGCCGGGGTCCATCGCACCGAACACCCGCAGGTACCCGGCCCGGGCGGTCCGCAGCCAGCCCAGCAGGTCGGCCGGCGTCCGCCCCCGGTTCGCGGCGGTGACCACCTCGGTGAAGTCGTCGCCGTGCGCCATCAGCGCCTCGGCCTCGGCGCGGAACCGGTCGGGGTCGAGCGCCGCGGTGGTCGCGGTCTCGTCGAAGTGGGCCAGGTGCACGACCTGGTCGGCCACCGTCCAGCCCTCCGCCGGCGTGGGGGTGGCCCAGGCGTCCTCGGGCAGTGCGGCGAGCACCCGGTCGAAGTCGGCGGACTCGGCGGCGAGGTCGGCGACGAGCGCGCCCATGTCGACGGGCACCTCAGTGCCCCGTCCAGACCGGGGTGCGCTTGTCCCGGAACGCGGCCGGTCCCTCCTGCGCGTCGTCGGACAGGTAGACCGGCTCCCACAGCGCCTCGGCCTCGGCGTACGCGTCGGCGAACCGCTGCCCGGCCATCAGCCGCACGGTCTGCTTGCCCGCGGCGACCGAGAGCGGGGCGTTGGCCGCGATCCGCTCGCCGAGGGCCTGGGCGGCGTCGTGCAGCTCGTCGGCCGGCACGACCTCGTTGACCAGGCCGACCTCGTACGCGCGCTGCGCGGTGATCGGGTCGCCGGTGACCAGCAGCTGCATGGCGATCCGCGGGGGGACCAGCCAGGACAGCGGGGCCGCCCAGGGTGCACCACGGCCGACCTTGGCCTCGCTGATCGCGAACCGGGCGTGCTCGGCGGCCAGCACCAGGTCGCACTGCTGGGCGAGCAGGAACCCGCCGCCGTAGGCGATCCCGTTGACCGCGGCGACCACCGGCTTGGTCAGCTCGATCGTCCGGCCGGGCTGGGGCACGAAGTCCGGCGGCGGCACGGTGAGGCCGGTGTCGGCCATCTCCCGCAGGTCTCCGCCGGCGCAGAACGCCTTCTCCCCCGCGCCGGTGACGACCAGGACGGCGGCCCCGTCGTCGGCGGCAAAGCGCTCGAACCCCTCGGTGAGCAGCCGCCGCACCTCGGCGGACAGCGCGTTGCGGGCCTCGGGCCGGTCGATGGTCAGCCAGGCGACCCGGCGGACCACCTCGTAGGTGACGCTCACGCCTCCACCGCCGTCACCACGGCCAGCACGGCGCCGGTGTCGACGGTCTGCCCGACCGTCGCGTGCAGCTCGCCGACCACGCCGTCGGTGGGTGCGGCCACCACGTGCTCCATCTTCATCGCCTCCAGCACCAGCACGGTCTGCCCCGCGGTCACGGTGTCGCCCTCGGCCACCGCGACCCGGACGACGGTGCCGGGCATGGGGGCCAGCAGCGAGCCCTCCCCGGCCTGGCTGCCCGGCACCGGGAACCGCGGCTCCTCGGTGAACGCCGTCGACCCGGCGGGGCCGTCGACGAACACCTCCTCGCCCACCCGGTGCACGGCCAGGGACCGGCGGACCCCACCGACGGTCAGCAGCACCCGGTCCGCGGTCGCCTGCACGGCGCCGACGTCGAGTGCGGTGTCCCCGACGCGCACCCGCCAGCCGTCCCGGGTCCGCCGGTACCGCACCTCCAGCTCGTCGTCGCCGTGCGTGAGGACGGCGACCTGGTCCCCGCTCGGCACGTTCCGCCAGCCGCTGGGCACCGGTCGCTGCACCCGCGCGGTGGCGCGGCGGCCGGCCGCGTCGGCGAGCACAGCCGCGGCGGCGTGCAGTGCGGTCACCTCGGCGTCCAGCACAGGCGAGGTGAGCTCGGGGTGCCGGCCCAGGTAGCCGGTGTCGATCTCCCCGGCCCGGAACTCCGGCTCCCGCAGCACGGCGACCAGCAGGTCGCGGTTGGTGACGATGCCGTGCACCCGGGTCTCGGCCAGCGCACGGGCCAACCGCCGGCAGGCCTCGTCGCGGGTGGCCCCGTGCGCGACGACCTTGGCCAGCATCGAGTCGTAGTGCACGCCGACCACCGAGCCGTCGGCCACGCCGCTGTCCACCCGCACCCCGGGGAGAGCGGGGACGGCGAACCGGTGCACGGTGCCGGTGACCGGCAGGTACCCGGCCGGCACGTCCTCGGCGTTGAGCCGGGCCTCGATCGCGTGCCCGGTGACCCGGGCGTCGAGCACCTCGGGCGGCAGCGGCAGGCCCTCGGCGACCTGCAGCTGCACCCGCACCAGGTCCAGGCCGGTGACCAGCTCGGTGACCGGGTGCTCGACCTGCAGCCGGGTGTTGACCTCCAGGAAGAAGAAGTCGCCGTCGGGGGCGAGCACGAACTCCACGGTGCCGGCGCCGACGTAGCCGATCGCCTGCGCGGCGGCGACCGCGGCCTTGCCGAGCTGGGCGCGCAGCGCGTCGTCCACCGCGGGGGACGGTGCCTCCTCCAGCACCTTCTGGTACCTGCGCTGGATCGAGCACTCCCGCTCGAAGAGGTGCACGACGGTGCCGTGGGTGTCGCCGACGACCTGGACCTCGACGTGCCGGGGCCGCTCGACGTAGCGCTCCAGGAACACCGTGCCGTCGCCGAACGCCGACACCGCCTCGCGCCGGGCGCTGTCGACGGCGTCGGTCAGCCCGTCCGGGCCCGCGACGATGCGCATGCCGCGGCCGCCGCCACCGAACGCGGCCTTGACCAGCACCGGGTAGCCGATCCGGGCGGCCTCGGCGACCAGGTCGGTGCCCTCGTCGACCACGACGCCGGGCAGCACCGGCACCCCGGCGGCGGCCATCAGCTCCTTGGCCGCGGTCTTGGAACCCATCGCGTCGATCGCCTCGGGGGTCGGGCCGACGAAGACCAGCCCGGCCGCGGCGCAGTCCCGGGCGAAGCCAGCGTTCTCGCTGAGGAACCCGTAGCCCGGGTGCACCGCCTGCGCACCGGTGGCCAGCGCCGCGGCGATCACCAGGTCACCGCGCAGGTAGGTGTCGGCCGGACTCGACCCGGGGAGCGCGACGGCCTCGTCGGCGGCGTGCACGAACGGTGCGTCCGCGTCGGGGTCGGAGAAGACGGCGACGGTGGCGACGTCCATCTCGCGGGCGGTGCGCATGACCCGCAGCGCGATCTCACCCCGGTTGGCCACGAGCAGCTTGGAGATGGTCACGGCGCTCACATCCGGAAGACGCCGTAGCCACGGCGCCCCTCGATCGGGCCCGAGTGGGCGGCGGACAGCGCGATGCCGAGCACCGTGCGGGTGTCGCGGGGGTCCAGCAGGCCGTCGTCGTAGACCTTCGAGGTGACGAAGAAGGAGTGCGACTCGGCCTCGATCTGGGCCTCGATGCCGCGCCGTCGTTCGTCGTCCGCGGCCTGGTCGAAGGGCCGGCCCGAGGCCTCCGCCGAGGCCTTGCCGACGATGGACATCACCCCGGCCAGCTGGGTGGCGCCCATGACGGCGAGCTTGGCGCCGGCCCAGGCGAACATCAGCCGGGGGTCGTAGGCCCGCCCGCTCATCCCGTAGTTGCCGGCCCCGAAGGACGCCGCGGTGTTGATCGTGATGTGCGGGACCGTCGAGTTGGTGACGGCGTTGATCATCTTGGCGCCGTCCTTGATGATGCCGCCCTGCTCGTAGCTCTTCCCGACCATGTAGCCGGTGGTGTTCTGCAGGAAGACCAGCGGGGTGTCGACCTGGTTGGCCAGCTGGATGAACTCGGCGGCCTTCTTGGCCTCCTCGCTGAACAGCACCCCGCGGGCGTTGGCCAGCACACCGACCGGGAAGCCGTGCACCGAGGCGAACCCGGTGACCAGGCTGGTGCCGTACTCCGGCTTGTACTCACCGAACCGGCTGCCGTCCACGACCCGGGCGAGCACCTCGCGGGGGTCGAAGGGCACCCGGATGTCGGCCGGGGCGATGCCCAGCAGCTCGTCGGGGTCGTACAGCGGCTCGTCGGCGGGCAAGCTCGGCCCCGGGCCCTGCTTGCGCCAGTTCAGCTCCGAGATGATCCGTCGGCCCAGCCGGATCGCGTCCCGCTCGTCGACGGCGAAGTGGTCGGCGACCCCGGAGACCCGGGCGTGCATCGCCGCGCCGCCCAGCTCCTCGTCGTCGGCGTCCTCGCCGGTGGCCATCTTGACCAGCGGCGGGCCGCCGAGGAACACCTTGGCCTGCTGGTCGACCAGCACGGAGTAGTCGCACATGCCGGGCACGTAGGCGCCCCCGGCGGTGGAGTTGCCGAACACCAGCGCGATCGTCGGGACGCCCATCGAGGAGAGCTCGGTGAGGTCGTGGAAGATCTGGCCGGCGTTGACGAAGAGGTCGGCCTGGCTGGGCAGGTCGGCACCGCCGGACTCGACCAGGTTGACCACCGGGAGCCGGTTGCGCCGGGCGATCTCCAGCGCGCGCAGCGTCTTCTTCAGCGAGATCGGGTTCATCGCCCCACCGCGCACCGTGGGGTCGTGCGCGATGAGCACGCACTCCACGCCGGAGACGACGCCGATGCCGGTGACGATGCTGGCCCCGACGGTGAACGGCGTGCCCCAGGCGGCCAGCGAGGACAGCTCGAGGAAGGCCGCGTCCCGGTCCAGCAGCAGCTCGATCCGCTCCCGGGCGAGCAGCCGGCCCCGGTCGCGGTGCCGGGCCTGGTACCGCTCACCGCCGCCGGCCCGGACCAGGTCTAGCTGCTCCTCGAGCTGGTCGAGCACGGCCAGGGAGGCGGTGCGGTTGGTCCGGTACTGGTCGCCGCGGGTGTCCAGCAGCGAGGTCAGCACGGTGCCCTCGGTGACCCGGGGGTCGGTGGAGACGGTCACGCGGTCACCTCGCGGTAGTGGTCGGCCAGCCGCTGCCGCAGCACGTTCTTCTGCACCTTGCCGGTGGAGGTGCGCGGCAGGTCCTCCAGCACGACGACGGCCTTGGGCACCTTGTAGCCGTCCAGCCGGGCGCGGACGGCGGCCAGCAGCGCGTCGGTGTCGACCGTCGTCCCGGGCCGGGCGACGACGACGGCGGTGATGGCCTCGGTCCACCGCTCGTGGGGCAGGCCGACCGCGACCACCTCGGCGATGTCGGGGTCGGCGGCGTAGAGCGCGCGCTCGACCTCGATGGAGGCGACGTTCTCCCCGCCGGTCTTGATCACGTCCTTGGAGCGGTCGGCGAACCAGAGCACGCCGTCGTCGTCGAAGCGGCCGATGTCCCCGGAGTGGAACCAGCCGTCGGCGAAGGCCGCCTCGGTGGCCACCGGGTCGTGCAGGTACTCGGTGAGCGCCTGCGGGCTGCGGTAGACGATCTCGCCCTCGCTGCCGGCGGGCACCCGTTCCCCGTCCGGACCCACCAGGGCGACCCGGACGCCGACGGTCGGGGTGCCGACCGCCCCGGCGTGGGTGAGCTGGTGCTCGGGCCGGAACAGCGTCGTCGTCGGGCTCATCTCGGTCTGTCCGAAGAGCAGGAAGAACTCGCAGCCGAACACCTCGATCGCCCGGCGCAGCTGCGCCTCGGGCATCGGGGCCATGGCGTAGCAGGCCCGCCGCAGGGTGGAGAGGTCGCGGCCGGCGGTGTCGGGCCGCTCGGTGAGCGCGCGGAACATCATCGGCAGGCCGAACACCTGGGTGATCCCCTCGGCCTCGACGGTGTCCAGGAACCGGTCGGCGTCGAACCCGCGGTGCACGACCAGGGTGGCGCCGAGCAGCACGGCCGGGGTGCAGAAGCAGTTGAGCTGGGCGGTGTGGAACATCGGCATCATCGCGATGAACCGGTCCTCGTCGGTCCAGCGGGCCTCCAGCGCCATGGTCATCGACTCGACGTAGACGGCCAGGTGGTTGCCCACCACGCCCTTGGGCGCCGAGGTGGTGCCCGAGGTGTAGAGGTAGGTGAGCGGCGCCCGGTCGGCGACCAGCACCTCGACGGGGCCGGTGCCGGTGCCGGTGAACCCCTCCAGGGTGGTCGTCGTCCGACCGGCCAGGGTGCTCGGCACGGATCCACCGGTGCCGGGGGCGACCACCACGTCGGTGACGCCGTCCACGTCGGTGAGCGCCTCGCCCACCCAGTCGGCGAGCTGGGCCTCCAGCACGATCCCGCGGACGCCGGCGTGCCCGAGCACGTAGCCGGCCTCGGCGGCCCGCCAGCCCAGGTTGAGCGGCACGCAGACCACGCCGGCCTTCGCGCAGGCGTAGTAGACGGCCAGGAACTCCGCGCTGTTGCCGCTGGCCAAGCCCAGGGAGTCACCGGGGGCGTAGCCCCGGTCGACGAGGGTGTGGGCCAGCCGGTCGGTCCAGTCGTCGAGCTCGCGGTAGGTGATCCGGCGGTCCCCGTCGACGACGGCGACCTTGGACGGCATCCGGTCCGCGGTGCGGGTGAGGGTGTCGCCGACGTTGACCCGGTGGACCAGGTTGTCCTGCAGGGGGGTGACGGGCACGGGGCTCTCCTCAGTAGGAGCGGGGCAGGCCGAGGGTGTGCTGGGCGACGTGGTTGAGCACCATCTCCCGGTTCACCGGGGCGATCCGCAGCAGGCGGGCCAGCCCCCAGTACGGGACCAGGCCGTACTCGGAGGACAGCCCGTTGCCGCCGTGGGTCTGGATCGCGGCGTCCACCGCACCGAGTGCGGCCTCCGCGGCGGCGTACTTGGCCATGTTCGAGGACTCCCCGGCGGGCAGGCCCGCGTCGTGGGTCCAGGCGGCCTTGCGGGTCATCAGCGCGGCCAGCTCGGTCTCGATCGCTGCCTTGGCCAGCGGGTGGGAGACGCCCTGGTGCGACCCGATGGGGGCCTTCCAGACGGTGCGCTCGTTGGCGTAGGCGGTGGCCCTGCCCAGCGCGTACCGGGCGATCCCCACGCAGAGCGCGGCACCGGTGATCCGCTCGGGGTTCAGGCCGTGGAACACCTGCGCGAACCCGGCACCGACCTCGCCGACCACCATCTCCGGGCCGACCCGGACGTCGTCGAAGAACAGCGTGAACTGGCGCTCGGGGAGCATCGCGTCCACCGGCAGCGGCTGCGCGACCAGGCCCTCGGCGTCGGTGGGCACGAGGAACAGCGACATCTGCGCCCTGCCGCTGACCTCGTCGGTGCCGGTGCGCGCCACGACCATCAGCGCCTGCGCCTCGTCGACGCCGGAGATGTAGTACTTGGTGCCCGAGATCAGCCAGTCGTCGCCCTCGCGGCGGGCGGTGGTGGCGAGCTGGTGGCTGTTGGACCCCGCACCCGGCTCGGTGATGGCGAAGACCACCTTGGACGTGCCGTCGGCCAGGCCGGGCAGCCAGCGCTGCTTCTGCTCCGCGTCGCCGAAGCGGGTGATCACCTCCGCCGAGATCGCCGCCGACACCAGGAGCAGCAGCATCGGGCAGCCCTGCGCGGCGATCTCCTCGCAGACGATGGCGAGCTCGACCAGCCCACCGCCCCCGCCGCCGAACTCCTCGGGGACGTTGATGCCGATGAAGCCGCCCCGGGCCAGCTCGGCCCACAGCTCGGTCAGCGGCTCGTGCCGGGCGGCGTGCTCGGCGTAGTACGCGCCGCCGTAGCGGGCCGCGATGGCGCCCACGGTCTCGCGCAGGGCCTGCAGCTCGGGCTTCTCGGCGAACTCCATCGGGCACTCCCATGTGATCGGTCGTTCACTACTGCCGCACCGTAGCCGACCCCACCGACAGAGACCAGGCCCCGTTGTGCACGGGCTCACAGCCTGCCCTTGACGGGAGGGTGCCGAGTGGTCGACGGTTCACTCCCGACGACGCCGCGCGACGACGCCCGGCCGGGGACGAGGAGCACGCGTGGCCATCGACGTGGACAGCCTGTACGACCGCCGGGCCGACGACCGGTGGAACCGGACGAGCGTCGGAGACGTGCTGGAACGGCTGACGTACAGCCGGCCCGACCGGGTGGCGATCACCGGGTGGGCAGGGGCGTTCGGCGACCCGGCGTTCGAGCGGCTGACCTACCGGGAGGCCGCAGGGCTGGTCGACCGGATCGCCCACGGGCTGCTCGCGGCCGGGTTGGTGCGCGGCGACCGGGTGCTGCTGGTCTGCGAGAACTCCGTCGAGGCCTACCTGACCAAGCTCGGTGCGGCCCGGGCCGGGCTGGTGTCGGTACCGCTGAACCCCTCCCTGGCCCCCGACGTCGTGCAGCAGCTGGTGGACCTGGCGCAGCCGCGGTTCGCCGTCGTCGACGCCGAGCTCTGGGAGCACGTGCGCCCGGCCTTCGAGGCCTGCGACCTGGCCGTGGACGTCACCGTGACCATCGGCGGGGGCCCGATCGAGGGCAGCGCGTCCTTCGCCGACTTCACCGCCGCCCAGTCCGCCGAGGACGCCGGGGCGGCGACCGTCCACGGCGACGACGTCTGGGAGATCCTCTTCACCTCCGGGACCACGGCACTGCCCAAGGGCGTGATGCTGTCCCACCACTACGCCCACCAGGCGGCGCTGGGCCACGCCCTGTCGCTCACCCGCGGGATCCCGGTCGAGGCCGACGTCGTCCAGGTCGCGTTCCTGCCCGTCGTCTACCACGTGGCCGACCAGATCCTGTCGCTGTCGGCGTTCCTGGCCGGGGGGCGGCTGGTCATCGGCCGGCGCCCGGTGCCGGCGGACATGGCCGCGGCCGTCGTCCGCGAGGGCGGGACGGCGGTCTGGGGCGGTTCACCGCAGCTGGTCAAGGCCTTCGCCGCGGAGCTGGCCGCGGCGTCCGCACCGGGGACCAGCACGCTGCGGGTGGTCGTCTACGGCTGGGGTGCCGTCGAGGTCGGCGTCCGGGACTCGCTGAAGGCGACCTGCGGCGAGGGCCTGACCCTGGTCGGCATCTTCGGGCAGACCGAGGCGATCAGCTGCCACCGGTTCTGGCCCGACGTCGAGGACGCCAAGTACCGGGCCGCCGGCTCGTCGGTGAACTACGTCGGCATCCCCAGCCCGCTGCTGGCCTCCACCGTGATGGACGTCGACGGCAGCTCCCTGATGGACTCCCCCGGGGTGCCCGGCGAGGCCGTCTACCGCTCCCCGGTCGTGACCGCCGGCTACTACCGCGACCGGGCCGCCACCGAGGAGGCCTTCCGCCACGGCTGGTTCCACTCCGGGGACAGCTGCGTGGTCGACGAGGACGGGCTGCGGATCATGGTCGACCGGTACAAGGACATCATCAAGAGCGGCGGCGAGAACGTCTCCAGCATCAGGGTCGAGGCCCTGCTGCACGAGCACCCGCAGGTGACCAAGGCCGCCGTCGTGGGGCTGCGGCACGACCGCTGGGGCGAGGCGGTGACGGCGGTCGTCGTCCGCGCGCCCGGGGCCACGATCACCGAGCGCGAGCTCGTCGACTGGTGCCGGGGCCGGCTGGCCGGCTTCGAGACGCCCAAGGCGGTGCTCTTCAGCGACGCGCTGCCCGAGACCGTGGGCGGCAAGGTGCTCAAGTACAAGCTGCGGACGGCGATGGCCGACCTCTACGACGACGCCGCCGCCGACCTCTCCACCGTCCCCCGCTGACACAGCAGAGCCCCGGCGTCCTGGGGACGCCGGAAGAAGGACCCGGCTGCCCCCCAGGACACGCTGCGCGCGCCCTGGGGCCCTGCAGCCGGGCCTAGTGCTGGACGGCCTGCTCCGCGCCGATGCCGGTCAGGGACCGCACCTCGAGCTCGGCGTACTTGTCGACGTCCGGCTTCTCCTTGGACAGCATCGTGCCCAGCCAGCCGAGGAAGAAGGCCAGCGGGATGGAGACCAGGCCCGGGTTGTTCAGCGGGAACCAGGAGAAGTCGACGTCCTGGATCAGCGACGTGGACTTGCCGGTGGCCGGGTTGACCGCACCGCCGGAGACGACCGGGGAGAACAGGATCAGCACCAGGCAGGAGATCAGCCCGCCGTAGATCGACCACAGCGCGCCCTGGGTGGTGAAGCGCTTCCAGAACAACGTGTAGAGGATCGTCGGCAGGTTCGCCGAGGCCGCGACGGCGAAGGCCAGCGCCACCAGGAAGGCGATGTTCAGCCCGGCCTGCAGCGCCAGGATGCCCAGCCCGATGGCGACCGCGCCGATGACCACCGAGGTGATCCGGGCGACCCGGACCTCCTGCTTGCCCGACGCGGAGCCCTTCTTGATCACCGAGTTGTAGACGTCGTGGGCGAAGGACGCCGACGCGGTGATGGTCAGGCCGGCCACGACCGCGAGGATCGTGGCGAAGGCGACGCCGGCGATGATGCCCAGCAGCACGGTGCCGCCGAGCTCGAAGGCCAGCAGCGGGGCGGCGGAGTTGACCGCGCCGGGGGCGGCGAGGATCTCGTCGGCCCCGACCAGGGCGCCGGCGCCGTAGCCGATGACCAGGCTGAACAGGTAGAAGAACCCGATCAGCCAGATCGCCCAGACCACGGACTTCCGGGCGTCCTTGGCCGTCGGCACCGTGTAGAAGCGCATGAGCACGTGCGGCAGACCCGCGGTGCCGAGCACCAGCGCCAGGCCCAGGGAGACGAAGTCCAGCTTGGACGTGCCGCTGGCGCCGTACTGGCCCATCGGGGAGAGCACGTCGCGCGGGGTGGCCTGCACGGCGGCGGTGTCGGCCGCCCCGCCGAGCAGCGAGGACAGGTTGAACCCGTACTTGCCCAGCACCCAGATCGTCATGACGAACGCACCGGCGATGAGCAGCGTCGCCTTGATCAGCTGCACGTAGGTGGTGCCGCGCATGCCGCCGACGAGCACGTAGAAGATCATCAGCGCGCCGACGACGACGACGGTGAGCGCCTGGGCGGCCTCGCCGCTGACCCCGAGCAGCAGGGTGACCAGTCCACCGGCGCCGGCCATCTGGGCGAGCAGGTAGAACAGCGAGACGGTCAGCGTGGACAGCGCGGCCGCGGTGCGCACCGGCCCCTGGCGCATCCGGAAGGCCAGGACGTCGGCCATGGTGAACCGGGCGGTGTTGCGCAGCAGCTCGGCGACGAGCAGCAGCGCCACCAGCCAGGCGACCAGGAAGCCGATGGAGTAGAGGAAGCCGTCGTAGCCGTAGACCGCGATGGCGCCGGCGATGCCGAGGAACGAGGCCGCGGACAGGTAGTCCCCGGCGATGGCCAGGCCGTTCTGGGTGCCGGAGATGTTGCGCCCGGCGGCGTAGAAGTCCGCCGCGCTGGAGTTGCCCCGGCTGGCCCGGAACGTGATGACCAGCGTGATCAGGACGAAGACGCCGAAGATCGAGATGTTGACGGCCGGTTCGCCGATCGTCTCCGGGGTCATCGCGGGTCCTCCTTCGCAGCGAACTCGTGGGCCTCGAGCCGGCCGCGCATCTCGTCGGAGATGGGGTCGGTGCGCCGCGCGGAGTACGCGACGTAGAGCTGGGTGATGAGGAACGTCGTGACGAACTGGCCCAGGCCCAGCAGGATCCCGAGGTTCACGTTGCCGAACACGTGGGTGTTCATCAGGTCCACCGCGTAGGTGGAGAGCAGCACGTAGAGCAGGTACCAGGCCAGGAAGGCCACGGTCATCGGGACGGCGAACCGTCGGAAGCGTCGGCGCAGCTCGGTGAACTCCGGGGAGTTCTGGGCCTGGCGGTACTCCTCGGGGGTGAGGAGCCGGCGTTCGGGCTGTGTCACGGGGTCCAACCTCACTGTGGGTCCGCTGTGTGTGAACGCTCACACTAGGGGTGCGGTGCGGGGTTCCGGAACGACCCGCCGGGACCCGGTGCGGTCCGGGCCGACCCGAACTCGTCACCTATGGGCAACGCGGGGGTGATCCCCGGGCGGTCCCCTGGTGCATGGCCCTCTCGAGGACTGTCCCCTCACCCGGTTCCACCGGCTGGTTCCCCGTCGCCCGCGCGGCCGACGTCGGCAGCGCCCGATCGCGGTCGGTGCGGGCGGGCGTCCCTACGTCGTCCTGCGGCTGCGGCCCGGCGCCGAGGTCACCGCGCTGTCGGCCCGCTGCCCGCACCGGCTGGCGCCGCTGACCACCGGGTCCGTCGTGGACGGCACCCTGGAGTGCGCGCACCACGGCTGGCGGTTCACCACCGACGGCCGCTGCGTGGACATCCCGTCCCTCGGCGTCGACGGCACCCCGCCCCCGCGCGCGGACCTGTCAGCCCCCTGGGCGGTCGAGGAACGCGACGGCTGGGTGTGGATCGCCCCCGAACGCACCGTCCACCACCGCCCGCCCCGGGCCGGGTCGCACACGACGGCCGACCCGGTCCCGGTGCTGCCCGGCCCGACCGGTCCGGTGCTGGGCAACCTGGACGCCTCGCTGGAGCACGCCTGGCACCCGGTGGCCCTCGCCGTCGAGCTGCGGGAGGGCGGGTGGCTCGCCGTCCGGCTGCTCGGGCGGACCTGGACGCTGGAGCGCACCGGCGGCGAGGTGACCGCGGCCGCCCCGGCCTGGGGGGTCCGCGAGCTGTGGGGCGTGGTGTGGCTGGCGCCGGCCGAGCCCCGCGGCGCCGATCTCGGACCGGGCGACCCGGGTGGCACCTGGCTGCCGGCGGTGCGCACCGGCGTCCCGGCCGCCGTCCTGGCCGACGCGCTGCTGGACCCGACCCCCGCGGTGCCCGAGGTCGTGCTGCACGAGGGCGGCTTCGCCGGCACCTGGGCCGGCGGCCGGGCCGACGTGGCCACGCCGTTCCAACTCCGGCGCCGGGACGACGGGACGTCGCGCACCGTGCTCGTCCTGCTCCAGCCGGAGGACGCCGACTCCACCCGGGTCTACGTGCGGGTCACGCTGCCCGGGGCGTCCCGGGCCGAGCGGGCCGCCGCCGTGGCGCAGCAGCGGACGGAGCTCGCCGCGGACCTCCGGCTGCTCGAGCGGGCCGACAGCCCCGGGCTGCCGCTGACGATGCGCGCGGAGCTGCACGTGCCGGCCGACCGGCTCGGGGTCGCGCTGCGCCGCACGCTGGCCGACTGGGTGGTGGGGGTGCGGGCGACCGGGGCCGCGGCGCCAGGCCCGGCGGAGGACCAGGCCGCGGCATGAGGACGGCGCCCACCCCGGTGGTGTGGGCGCCTTCGGCGGAGGCGTGCGGGGCTCAGTCGTCGGAGCCGTGTCCGCCCGAGCCGTGGTCGTCGCTGCCGGAGGACCCGGACCCGGACCCGGAGCCCGAGTCGTCGGGGCCGGTGTCGTCGGCGCCGTGCCCGCCCGAGCCGTGGTCGTCGGCCGACGTGGGTGCCGACGTCGAGCCGGTGGCCGGGGCGGTGGACGAGGACGACGACGACGACGACGAGGACGAGGACGAGGACGAGCCGCCGGAGCGGTCGTCGTCGGTGAAGACCGGGCCGTCGGCGCCGCAGGTGACCAGCACCTCGACCCGCAGGTCACCCTGCTTGAACTCCACCTCGCCGGGGGCGGGGCTGTCGTCGAGCTCCCACCCGAGGGCGGGGGCACCCGAGACGGACGGGGTGCCGTCGGTGCAGCTGGCGTAGACGGTGCCGCCGGCGGTCTGGTGCACCCCGGCGGTGGTCACGGTCCCGGTCGCGCCGGGGGCGGGGGTCGTCGCGGGCGCCGCCGTCGCCAGCGTGCTGGTCGAGGCAGCGGGGGTGGCTGCGGTCGCGCCGTCGGCGTCGATCAGGCCGACGGCCACGAGGCCCAGGCCCACGGCGGCCGCAGCCGCACCGGTCCAGGCGGTTCCGAGGAGGATGCTCGTCTTGGTCATGGCGAGGAGATTGTCGCCAGCGAGGTCAAGGGCAGGTCAAGGCGGCGACAAGCTCCCGCACGGCCGGTCCCCCGGTGGCTGCGGGGTCGGTTAGCGTCCGGCCGTGGCCCAGTTGCTGGTGGTGGAGGACGACGACCGGATCCGCGGCGCCGTCGTCCGGGCGCTGCGCGAGCGGGGCCACGTGCTGTCCTCGGCCGCCGCCGGGCTGGAGGGCCTGCGCCTGGCCGTGGACGGCACCCCCGACCTGGTCCTGCTGGACCTGGGGCTGCCCGACCTGGACGGCGTCGAGGTGCTGCGCATGCTCCGGGCCGTCTCCGCGGTGCCGGTCATCGTCACCACCGCCCGCGACGACGACGCCTCCGTGGTGCGCGCCCTGGACGCCGGCGCCGACGACTACGTGGTCAAGCCCTTCGCCGCGGCCCAGCTGGACGCCCGGATCCGCGCCGTGCTGCGCCGGGCCGCCGGCGACGCGGACGACGGGGCCGGGCCGGTCACCGTCGGCGGGCTCGTGCTGGACCCACGCAGCCGGCGGGTGACCCTGGACGGGGCAGCGGTGGACCTCGCGCCGAAGGAGTTCGACCTGCTCGCCCACCTGATGGCCCGCCCGGGGGCGGTCGTCACCAAGCGCCAGCTGCTGGCCGAGGTCTGGCAGCTGCCGTACGGCGGTTCGGACCGGACGGTGGACGTCCACCTGTCGTGGCTGCGCCGCAAGCTGGGCGAGACCGCCGCCGAGCCCCGGTTCCTGGAGACGGTCCGGGGGGTCGGCGTGCGGCTGGCGGTGCCCGCGCCGTGAGGCGGCAGATCACGCTGCTGGTCGCGGCCACCACCTCGGTGGTGCTGCTGGCCTTCCTGGTGCCGGCGGCGACGCTGGTGTCCCGGGTGGCCGCGTCCCGGGCGCTGGACGCCGGGCAGCAACAGGTGCAGGTGCTGATCCCCTCGGTCGCCCTCGCCGGCCTCGACGACGTCCGGGTGGCCGTGGAGGTGGCCGTCGCCTCGGGACGGCGGGTCGCCGTGGTCTGGACCGACGGCACCGTGCTCGGTGACCCCTCGGCCGTCCCCGACGGTCCGGTGGGCAGCACTGCCGCGCAGGAGGAGTCCGCCGACGGCACCCGGCTGGTGCAGCCGGTGGGCCGCGCCGACGGCGGCACGGCGACGCTCTCGGTGCTCGTCCCCGAGGAGGAGCAGCGCGCCGGGGTGACCCGCAGCTGGGCGGTCCTCGCCGGGCTGGGGGTGCTCCTGTTCCTCCTGGCCCTGCTGCTGGCCGACCGGTTGGCCCGCTCGATGACCCGTCCGGTGCGTCGGCTGGCCGACACCGCGGACCGGCTGGGGGCCGGGGACCGGGACGCCCGGGTCGAACCGGCCGGGCCCCCCGAGGTCCGGGCGGTCGGGACGGCGCTCAACCGGCTGGCCGGCCGGATCGACGAGCTGCTGACCGCGGAGCGGGAGACCGCCGCCGACCTCGCACACCGGCTGCGCACCCCGATGACCGCGCTGCGGCTGGACACCGACGCGCTGCCCCCGGGCCCGGCCCGGGACCGGCTGGTCGACGACGTCGACGCCCTGGACCGGACGGTCGACGCGGTGATCGCCGAGGCCCGCCGGTCCCAGCGGGAGGGGCTGGTCGCCGGGTGTGACGCGGTGGCCGTCGTCGCCGACCGGATCGCCTTCTGGACCCCGCTGGCCGAGGACGAGGACCGGTCCGTCACCGTCTCCCTCCCCGCGGGCCCGTTGCCGGTCCGGCTGGCCGCCGACGACCTGGCCGCCGCGGTGGACGCCCTGCTGGGCAACGTGGTGGCGCACACCGGGGTGGGGACGGCGTTCGCGGTGCTCGTCGAGGCGCGGACCGGCGGCGGGGCCGTCGTCACCGTCGCCGACGAGGGCCCCGGCCTGACGACCGCGGTGCTGGACCGCGGGGTCTCCGGAGCCGGCTCCAGCGGTCTCGGGCTGGACATCGCCCGCCGCACCGCCGAGGCCTCCGGTGGTGGGCTGCGCCTGGTCCACGCCCCCGGGACGACCGTCGTGCTGGAGCTCGGCCCGCCCGCGGACCAGGGGCTCAGCGCGCCGAGGTGAGGGCGCCGGCCACCTCGCCGCGATGGGCTCGGAGCAGCCGCCAGAGCCAGCCGCTGACCAGCACCTGGCCGGTCCCGGCGACGAGGAAGACGGTGGGCACCGTGGTGGCCGCGGCCAGCCAGCCGCCCAGCAGCGCGCCGACCGGGATCGCGCCCCACACCACGGTCCGGTAGGCGCCCTGCACCCGGCCGAACAGCTCCTCCGGGATCAGCGCCTGGCGCAGCGACATGGTCAGCACGTTCCAGAGCATCACGGCCGCCGAGTCCACGGCCAGCAGCACCCCGGCCACCCAGGGGTCCGAGACCGCCCCCAGCGCCACGAAGCAGCTCCCCGCGAGCGCCGCCCCCAGCACCAGGGTCGCCGTCCGGCCGATCCGGCGCGCCAGGGGTGTCGCGGTGAGCCCGCCGGCCACCGCACCGACCGCGGAGGCGGTCAGCAGCAGCCCGAACCCGGCCTCGGTCACCCGCAGCGTCTCCAGCGCCAGCAGCACCAGCACCCCGGAGGTCAGGGCGGCCAGCAGGGACGTGACCCCGGAGACCGCGGTCAGACCGCGCAGCAGCCGGTGTGCCCACAGCCAGCGCACCCCGTCGGCGACGTCGCGACGGACGGTCGTCGGCGCCACGGCCGTGCGCACGGGGCGGGAGGTGCCGGCGATGGTCAGCACCAGCACCACGGCCAGCGCGTAGACCACCGCGTTGGTCACGAAGGGCGCCGCGGCCGTGAGCACGAACAGCGCCGAGCCCAGCGGGGCCCCCACGAAGCCCTCACCGGCAGACTCCCCCGTGGTGAGCAGGCCGTTGCCCCGGTCGAGCTGGTCGCGGGTGACCACCTGCGGCAGGACCGCCCGGGCCGCCGAGTCGTAGACCGTCTCGGCCACCCCGATGGTGAACGCCACCGCGTAGAGCACCGGCAGCCCCGCGGTCCCGGTCAGCACGGCCGCGGCGAGCAGCCCGAACGCCAGGGCCCGGACGGTGTTCGCGAGCGCCATCGCCCGGGGCCGGTCCGACCGGTCGACCAGCGCCCCGGCCGGCAGGGCGAACAGCAGCCAGGGCAGGAAGGCCAGGGCCGTCAGCGCGGCGACGGCGACCGGGTCACGGGTGAGGGTCGCGGCCAGCAGCGGCAGCGCGACCCGGGTGACGCCGTCGGCCAGGTTGGAGGGCGTGCTGGCGGCCAGCAGCCTCCAGAACGACCGACCGAGGGGCACGCCGGACCACCCTGCCACCCGGCCCCTCCGAGCGAGACCCGACGGACCGTCGCCCCGGTGTCACCGCCCGTTCGACCGGTGGTGGGACCCTCGGTCACGTGCAACGGACCCAGCCGCGCCCCGGCGCCCTCCTCGACCTCGACGCGCTGACCGGTCGGACGTTCGACGGCGTGCTGTTCGACATGGACGGCACCCTCATCGACACCATGCCCGGCGCGGTCGAGGCCTGGCACACCTGGGCCGCGGAGTTCGGCGTCGACCCGGCCGCGCTCGCCGCCGTCGGGGGACGCCCGGCGGCCCTGATCGTGGGCTCGCTGCTGCCCGCCGAGCAGGTCGCCGCCGGGATGCACCGCATCCACGAGCTGGAGACCGCGCAGGCCGACGCCGGCATCGACGTGCTGCCCGGGGTGACCGAGGCGTTCACCGCACTGCCGGCCAACCGGGTCGCGATCGTCACCTCCTGCACCGGCCCGCTGCTGGCCGCCCGGATCGCCGGGTCGGGTCTGCGTCGCCCGCGCGAGGTGGTCTGCGTCGACGACGTCGCCAACGGCAAGCCCGCGCCCGACCCGTTCCTGCTGGGCGCCCACCGGATCGGGGTCGACCCGCAGCGCTGTCTGGTCGTCGAGGACGCCCCCGCCGGACTGGCCGCCGGCCGGGCCGCGGGCTGCGCGACGCTGGCCGTCGGGGACACCCACGACCACAGCGAGCTCGAGGCCGACGGCTACGCCCCCGACCTGTCCCACGTGCAGTTCCTCAGCGGCCCCGCGGGCATCCGGGTCGCGCTGCGCTGACCGCGGGTGCGGCTCAGTCCTCGGTGAGCCGCAGCCGGTCGAGCAGTCCGGTCACCTCGAGCGGGCCGGTCACCGTGCGCTGGGTGGCCCGGACCCGGAGCTCCTTGCCGGCGGCGTCGGCGGCCTTGGACACCTCGACCAGCGCGGTGATCCCCGCCGAGCCGAAGAAGTCCACGCCCTCGAGGTCGACGAGCAGGCGCTGCGGGGCGTCCTCCAGCGCGGCCAGCAGCTGGCGCGGCAGCCGCGGGTTGCTGTAGTTGTCCAGCACCCCGGTCACCCGCACGACCAGCTGACCCGCCGTGTCGGGGGTGCCCACGTCGGCTCCGAAGGGACGGCGGCCCTCGTCGGCGGGGTCGGTCGTCGTCGTGCTGATGGGGTCCTCGTCTCGACGCACGCCACGGGCGGGCCCGAGCCTGCCACCGGCACACCCCGGTCGCACCCGGGGTCATCCCTGGGGACGACGACGCCGGGGCGGCGGCTGCCTAGGGTCGAGCAGGTGACGACGCAGGTGGGAGCGGACCGGCAGCCCGCGCTGGAGCGCGTCTCCCGCTGGCTGCGCGAGCACCCCTTCCTCGTCGACGCCGCCCTCGCCGTCCTCCTCTTCTTCCTCGTCGTGACCAGCGGGCTCGGCAGCGACGACAGCACCTCGGTGGTCCTGGTCCTGAGCCTGGCCCTCATCGCGCCGCTGGCCTGGCGCCGCCGGGCCACCGTCCCCGCGGCGATCGCGGTGACCGTCGCGGGGCTGGTCGAGCTGGTCGCCCTGTCCCAGTTCCTGCTCGCCAACGTCGCGGCCCCGGCGATGGTCTACGCCCTGGCCGCCTACGCACCGGCGGCCTGGCGACGGGCCGGGTTGGTCGTCGGTCTCGTGGGCGCCCTGCTCGCCGCCGACCGGTACTTCGGCAACGTCTACCTGGGCGTGGGCTCGGGCTACGCGAGCCTGCAGGGCACGTTGATCAGCGCCGCGGCCATCGCCGTCCTGGTGCTGGCCTGCTGGGCCATGGGAAGCGTCAAGCGCGGCCGGCTGCTGCGCGAGCAGGGGCTGCGCGAACGGGCCGAGCTGCTGGAGGTCGAGCGCGACCAGGAGATGGCGCTGGCCGCGAGCGCCGAGCGCGCCCGGATC
This sequence comes from Geodermatophilaceae bacterium NBWT11, assembly GCA_014218215.1. NCBI lineage: Bacteria > Bacillati > Actinomycetota > Actinomycetes > Geodermatophilales > Geodermatophilaceae > Geodermatophilaceae bacterium NBWT11. The sequence goes on along the minus strand of CP043652.1, from coordinate 2,298,071 downwards.
GCCCGCGAGATGCACGACGTCGTCGCCCACTCGCTGTCGGTGGTCATCGCCCAGGCCGACGGCGGCCGGTACGCCGGGCGCACCGACCCCGGGGCCGCGATCGGGGCGCTCGAGCAGATCGCGGCCACCGGGCGGACGGCACTGACCGACATGCGCTCGTTGCTGGGCGTGCTCCGCGAGGACGGCGCCCAGGAGTTCGCCCCCCAGCCCGACGTCGCGGCGATCACCGACCTGGTCGCCGACGTGCAGCGCAGCGGCCTGGACGTGGACCTGATCAGCGAGGGCACCCCGGTCGAGCTGGCCGCGGGCACCCAGCTGGCCGCCTACCGGATCACCCAGGAGTCGCTGACCAACGTGCTCAAGCACGCCGGCCCGGCCAGCCGTGCCTGGGTGCGGCTGCACTGGCGCGAGGACGCCCTGGAGCTCTCGGTGCTCGACGACGGCCGCGGTGCCGCCGCCGTCCGGGAGACCGGGGACGGGGGTGGGCACGGCGTGCTGGGCATGCGCGAGCGGGCCGCCCTGCACGGCGGCCGGGTGGACGCCGGGCCCCGGCACGGCGGGGGGTTCGGCGTGCACGCGGTGCTGCCCTACCGTCAGCGCCGATGAGCTCCCCCGAGCAGGTGCGCGTGGTGCTGGTCGACGACCAGCAGATGGTCCGGGCCGGGTTCCGGATGGTGATCGACAGCCAGCCCGACCTGACCGTGGTCGGCGAGGCCGGTGACGGGGCCGCCGCGGTCGCGCTGCTGCGACGCACCCCGGCCGACGTCGTCCTGATGGACGTCCGGATGCCCGGGACGGACGGCATCGAGGCCACCGCGCAGGTCACCGCGCTGCCCGACCCCCCGCGGGTGGTGGTGCTGACCACCTTCGACCTCGACGAGTACGTGCTGGCCGCGATCGGTGCCGGGGCCAGCGGGTTCCTGCTCAAGGACGCCGCCCCCGAGGAGATGCTGGCCGCGCTGCGCACCGTGCACGCCGGCGAGGCGGTGATCGCCGCCAGCTCCACCCGCCGGCTGCTGCAGCACGTGGCGCCGATGCTGCGCTCGGAGCAGCCGGCCACCCCGGCGACCCCCGACCCCGGCATCGCCGACCTGACCCCCCGGGAACGCGAGGTGCTGGTGCAGATGGCCTACGGCGCCTCCAACACCGAGATCGCCGCCGGCCTGTTCGTCAGCGAGGCGACGGTCAAGACCCACGTCGGCCGGGTGCTGGCCAAGACCGGCTCCCGGGACCGGGTGCAGGCCGTGGTGCTGGCCTACCGCTGCGGACTGGTGCAACCGGCCGACCTGCTGCGCGACGCCACTGCCTGAGCCGGTGGACCGCGACCGGGCGCTGGTCGCCGCGCACCGCACCGCCCTGCTCGAGGCGGGGTTCCTGCTCACCGGCGACGAGCAGCTCGCCGAGGACCGGGCGCACCGTGCGCTGGCCCGGCTGCCGGCCGACGCCGACCGGGCCGCGGCCCTGGCCGCCCTGGTGCGCACCCGGGACCCCCGCGGCCGGGTCACCGGGGGCGGCGCGGACCCGTGGTGGGTGTCCCCCACCGAGCTGGCCGCCGCCCGCCGGACCGCCGCCGCCCTCGCCGCCCTGGCCACCGCCGACCGCACCGCGGTGGTGCTCGCCGCGGCGTCCGGCCGGCCCCTGCCGCCCGCTGCCGGGGCCCTGGGGGCCGACCCCGGTGGCGCGCTGGACGGGCTGCTCGCCGTGCGCCGGCCGCCGGTGCTCACCGACGCCGACGCCGCGGTCGTCGTGCGGGACCACCGACGGTCCGCCCGTCGTCGTCCGCTGCTGGCCGTGGCGGTGCTGGTGGTGCTCGCCCTGCTGGTCCCCGTCGTCCGGGCGCTGCCCCGTGACCCGGCCCCGGCCGACCGGGACACCGCCCTGGAGGCACCCACCCGCGGCTCCGCGGCCGGGGACGACGCCTTCCTGGCGGCCGTCACGGAGGCCGCCTTCGCCGGGGAGCCGACGCCGACCGACCGCCGGGTGGTCTTCGCCGGTGACGAGCTGGACGCCCGGTGGGTGCTGGTGGTCGGCACGGTGGACGGCGAGCTGTCCGGCCGGTGGTCGCTGGGGCCGCCCGGCGCGGCCGCCGAGGAGATGGTGCCGGCGAACCGGCCGGTCACCCTGCGGCCCGACCAGCCCGCGGCCCTGCTCGCCGGCACCGCGCTGCTGGTGGTCGCCGCCCCCGACGAGGGCGTGCGGGTCTCGACCGGGCAGGTCGTCGGGCCGGCGGGCACGGTGCAGCGGGTGTTCACCGCCCTGCCGGTGGACGCCGGGGTCGGCACGCTGCGGCTGGCCGCACCCGACGCCGGCGGCGTCGCGGTCCGCGTCCAGGTGGCCCGGGCCGGGGAGTTCTCGAACCTGACACTGGCCCCGGTGCCGGTGACCGTGGCCGACCTGCCCGTCGGGCCGGCCGCGCCGGTCCCCGAGCTGTCGGCGCTGCGGTCGAGCTCCCCGCCCTCGGTCGCCGCGGTCGGGGCCGCGCTGTCCGCGGTCGCCGTCCCCACCGGGCTGGACCCCGCGACCCTGCGGCCCACCCTGCTCTGGGCGGGCGCGCTGCCCGACCCGCTCGGGGGCACCGTGGACGCCGCGGTGCTCGCCGTGCCGGTGCCCAGCGGGGCCGTCGTCCTCAGCACCGCCTGGGCCGACCGGCTCGACGACGGGACCCTGCAGCAGAACGGCTGCGGCCTGCAGACCTCCCCGGCCGGCACCGACGTCGCCGCCCTGGTGGTCGCCGCCCGGTGCAACGTCGCCGACCGGGAGACCACCCGGGTGCTCAGCACGCTGCTGGTCACCGCCCCGGCCGGCACCGCGGGCCTGGCCCTCGTCGACGGCACGACGACCACCCCGCTGGCACTCACCGACGGCCTCGCGCTGGTCGACGACGACCGCGCGACCACGGCCCTCGTGCTGCCCGACGGCACCCGGCAGGCGGTCACCGCAGCCGGCCCGGACGACCTGTTCGACGAGTGAGTCCCCCCGGGGGATGACGGTCCTCCCCCCACGGGTGCAGCACGGCCGGGGCAGGGTCCCGCCCCAGCTCCGACGCGGTGGAGGGCCTCCCGGCGGGAGGTTGGACGGGTCCTGACCACCGCCCACCAGGAGGCACCCGTGCTCGACTCCGCCGTCCCCGTCATGACCGTCCCGGGCGAGGCCCCGCCCAGCGCCGCCGCCGTCCGCGCGGTCGGGCTGACCAAGACCCACGGTCGGGGAGAGACCGCCGTGCACGCCCTCGACGGGGTGGACGTCGCCTTCGACCGCGGCCGGTTCACCGCGATCATGGGCCCCTCGGGCTCGGGCAAGTCCACCCTCATGCACTGCCTGGCCGGCCTGGACGCCGCCACCGCCGGGCAGGTCTGGCTCGGCGACACCGAGCTCACCTCGCTGCGTGACGACCAGCTCACCCGGCTCCGACGGGACCGGATCGGCTTCGTCTTCCAGTCGTTCAACCTGCTGCCGGTGCTCGACGCCCGGGAGAACATGGTGCTGCCGATGCAGCTGGCCGGTCGGCGCCCCGACCGGGCCTGGATGGACGACGTGGTGGCCCGGCTGGGCCTGCGCGACCGGCTCGCCCACCGCCCGCACGAGCTCTCCGGCGGCCAGCAGCAGCGGGTCGCCGTCGCCCGGGCGCTGCTGCCCCGCCCCGACGTGGTCTTCGCCGACGAGCCCACCGGGAACCTGGACTCCCGGGCCGGCGCCGAGGTGCTCGGCCTGCTGCGCTCCAGCGTCCGGGAGACCGGGCAGACCGTCGTGATGGTCACCCACGACCCGGTGGCCGCCGCCTACGCCGACCGGGTGGTCCTGCTGGCCGACGGCCGGCTCGCCGGTGAGGTCCACCAGCCCACCGTCGACGCCGTCATCGACGCGCTCCGCGGGCTGGGGGGCTGACCGGGTGGACCGCGTGCTCCTCGCCCAGGTCAAGGCCAACGCCGGCCGGTTGATCGCCTCGATGACCGCGATCGTCATCGCCGTCGCCTTCGTCGTCGCCACCCTGGTCCTCAACCAGACCGCGAAGTCCACGGTGCTCGACTCCGTCGGCGCCCAGTACGTCGGCAGCGACCACGTGCTGTCCTCCACCGAGGGCGCCTCCCTCGGTGACGACGCCGCGGCCGTCGCCGCCGTCCCCGGGGTCACCGCCGTCGCCCCCGAGTGGACGACCTCCCTCCAGACCGTCCTCCCGGGCACCACCGGCGCCCGGTACGTCGCGATCACGCCCGTCGCCGACGCCGAGCAGCTGCGCTGGCAGGAGCTCACCGCGGGCTCCTTCCCCACCGGGCCGGGCCAGATCGCCCTGTCGGCGTCCACCGACGTCGCGGTCGGCGACGTCCTGCCGGTCACCACCTTCGCCGCCGACGGGACCGAGACCACCGGTGACGTCACCGTGACCGGCCTGGTCGACCTCTCGGGCTCGCTCACCGGCGGGCTCTACGCGCAGGGCTTCGTCACCCCCGCGCAGGCGCAGGCCTGGGGTGCCACCGCGTCGGAGCTGCGGATCGCCGGCGACCCCGACACCACCGCACTGCAGGCCGCCATCGCCACCCGTGCGGTCACCCTGCAGACCGGTGAGGAGGCCGCGAACACCGCGGCTGCCGCCATCACCGGCGGCTCGGACGCCCTCGCCGTCGTCCTGCTGGTCTTCGCCACCGTGGCTGTCCTCGTCGCGGGGCTGGTCATCGCCAACACGTTCGCCGTCCTGCTGGCCCAGCGCACCCGCGAGCTGGCGCTGCTGCGCTGCATCGGGGCGACGTCCCGGCAGGTCCGCCGCAGCGTGCTCGGCGAGGCCGCGGTCACCGGCCTGGCCGCCTCCGTGCTGGGTGTGCTCGCCGGGATCGGACTGGCCGCCGGGGTCTCCGCGCTGGCCGGGAGCCTGGACTCGCCCATCCCGCTGTCCGGGGTGACGGTGCCGTGGACCGCCGTGGCCGCCGGCGTCGTCGTCGGCCTCGTGACGACGGTCGTGGCCGCGCTGGCCCCCGCCCGCGCCGCGACCCGGGTGGCTCCGCTCGCCGCGCTGCGGCCCACCGACGCCGCCCCGCTGCGCTCCCGCAGCGGTGTGCTGCGCTTGGCCCTGGGCCTGCTCATGCTGCTGCCCGGCGTCGCGCTGCTGCTCTACGGCGCCGCGTCCGGCGAGGTGCTCGTCGCCCTGCCCGGCGGGGTGCTCAGCTTCCTGGGCGCCCTCCTGCTGGCCCAGCGCGCCGTCCCGCCCGTGGTGGCACTGGCCGGCCGGCTGCTCGGCCGCACCGGGGGCGTGCCCGGCCGCCTGGCGGCCGGCAACGCCACCCGCAACCCCCGCCGGACGGCGGCCACGGCCACCGCCCTGGTCATCGGGGTGACCCTGACGACCGCGATGGTGGTCGGCGCCTCCTCGGCCCGCGCGACCGCCTCGGCCGGCCTGGACGCGGCCTACCCCACCGACGTCGTCGTCCAGGACTACTCGGGCGACCTGCCCGCCTCGCTGCTGGGCCAGCTGACGGCCGTGTCCGGCGTGCGTGCCGGCGTCGCGGTCACCACCGGCCAGGTCACCGGACCCGACGGCGAGGTCTGGGACGCCGAGGGCTTCGACACCGCCGCCACGCTGCCGGTGCTGCGGTCGACCACCGACCAGCAGCTCCCCGCGGTCGGGGAGGCCGTGCTGCCGCCCTACCTGGCCCAGCAGTTCGGGGTGGCCGCCGGCGACCCGGTCACCTTCACCGCAGGCGACCGGTCGCTGACCATGACCACGGTGCTGGGCAGCGACGACGTCTACGAGCCGCGGCTGACCGGACCGGAGCTGGCCGCCCTGGTGCCCGACGCCGGCACCGGCCAGGTCTGGCTGCGGCTGGCTGACGGCGCCGACACCGCCACCGTGGTCGAGGACGTCACCGAGCTGGCCGGGACCGCCGTCCCCACCGCCGCGGTCAGCGGCATCGCCAGCGAGCGCGCCGCGATCGACGACGTGCTCGACACCCTGCTGCTGGTCGTCACCGGGCTGCTGGGGGTGGCCGTGCTGATCGCCCTGATCGGGGTCGGCAACACCCTGGCGCTGTCGGTGGTGGAACGGCGGCAGGAGAGCGGGCTGCTGCGGGCGCTGGGCCTGACCCGGGGTCAGCTGCGTGGCCTGCTGGCGTGGGAGGCCGTGCTGGTCGCCGGGGTGGCCGCCGCGCTCGGGGTGCTCCTGGGCGGCGGCTACGGCGTGGTCGGGGCCGCGTCGGTGCTCGGCTCGCTGTCCGCCGACGGCACCGTCGTCAGCATCCCGTGGCTCCAGGTCCTGGCGATCGTCCTGGTCGCCACCCTCGCCGGGCTGCTCGCCTCGGTGCTGCCCGCCCGACGGGCGGCCCGCACCTCACCGGTGGCCGCCATCGCCGGCTGACAGGCACAGGCAGTGCGCGTCACCTGACGCACAGCGACGAATACGCAGGTCAGCGCCCCGGCCGTCCGGCACGGGGCGCTGATCCGTGGTGCAGTCGGGGGCGGACCACCGGGTCCGGACGACGGGAGGGGCAGGTCATGGCAGCCACCGAGGACGGGTTCGACCCCGACGCCGAGGTCTACGGCCGGCACGCCGACACCGGGGACACCCCGGTCGTGATCGTCGCCGACCTGGTGCCCGACGCCGAGCCCCTGACCGTCGGCCCCCGGCGGCCGACCGTGGCCCGGCGGGTCGCCCCGGCCGCCGTCGCCCTGGGCGTCGGGGTCGTCGCAGCAGGGGGCCTGACGGTGCTCGCCGTCGCCTCCCCCTCCGACTCCACCCCCACCGACCCCAGCCAGGCCGGGCAGGCCGAGTTCCTCGCCGGCCCGGGCGAGGAGACCAGTGCCGTGGCGACCAGTGCCGCGGAGACCACGGTGGACGCCCCGGTGGCCACCGGTGCCCTCACCCCGCCGGCGTCCGTGGTCCCGTCCGCGCCCGTCGAGCCCGGGGACGTCGACACCGGCGCCACCACGACCGTGCCGACGTCGGCGCCCGAGCCGTCGGTGGAGGACCGGGCCGAGGCGCCGGTGGAGGCCCCCGTCGAGGTGCCCCAGGAGGCCGAGGTCGAGGAGCCCACCGTCGCGGTGCCGGCCCCCGAGCCGGTGCCCGAGCCGACCACCGCGCCGACCACCGCGTCGGCCCGGGAGACCACCGCCACGCCGACGACGACCGAGCCGGTCCCCACGACGACCGGGCCGACGACCACGGCACCGACCACCACGGCACCGACCACCACCGAGCCCACCACCACGGAACCGACGACCAGCGAGCCGACGCCGACGTCGACCGAGCCGACGACCACGGCGCCGACGACGACGGCACCGCCGTCGACCACCCCGCCGACGACCACCTCCGAGTCGGTCCCGGCGCCCACGACCGAGCCGACCCCCGAGCCGACCCCGGAGCCCACGACCGAGCCCACGGAGACCAGCCCCTCCCCGCTGGCGACGCCCACCCCCAGCTGACGCGGAGCGCTCCCGGCGGGGATGCTGGAGGGCGTGTCACCTGACCCCCGCCGCAGCTCCCTCACCTCGGCCCTCGCCGCCGCCGCCCTGACCGCGGCCGCCGCCGTCCCCGCCGCACTGCTGGGCCGGGCCGCCTGGGGCGTCCCGACCCAGATCGGTGCGCGCCGTCGCAGGCTGCGCCCCCTGGTCACCGGGTCCCCCCAGTTCTCCGAGGGCAAGTTCCGCAACACGGTGCCCACCCCGACGATGGAGCCGGGTTCCCGCGGAGCCCTGCTCAAGCAGCTGCGCGAGGGCCGGGGGGCCGGCGTCCCCAGCGGGTCCGTGCCGCTGGTGCGCCCTGAGGTGCCCGCACAGGCCGCCGACCTCGCCGTCACCTGGTACGGCCACGCCAGCGCCCTGCTCGAGGTCGACGGCCACCGGGTGCTCGTCGACCCGGTGTGGGGCGAGCGGGTCTCCCCCTCGGCGACCCTCGGGCCGCGCCGGCTGCACCCGGTCCCCGGGCCGCTGGAGGAGATCCCCCAGGTCGACGCGGTGCTGATCAGCCACGACCACTACGACCACCTCGACCTGCCCACCGTCCGCCGGCTCGTGACGGAGCAGTCCGCCCCGTTCGTCGTCCCGCTGGGCATCGGGGAGCACCTGCGGGGCTGGGGCGTCCCCGCCGACCGCGTGGTCGAGCTCGACTGGGCCGGCTCGCACACCGTCGGTCCGCTGACCCTCACCTGCGTGGAGGCCCGGCACTTCTCCGGACGCGGCCTGTCCCGGGACGACACGCTGTGGTCGTCCTGGGTGGTCCGCGGCCCCCGGCACCGGGTCTTCTTCGGCGGGGACACCGGGTACCACCCGGCGTTCGCCGCGATCGGCGCCCAGCACGGCCCCTTCGACCTGACCCTGCTGCCGATCGGGGCCTACAGCCCCGCGTGGGCCGCCATCCACATGGACCCCGAGGAAGCGGTCCGCGCGCACGGCGACCTGGGCGGGCGGGTCTTCCTGCCGATCCACTGGGCCACGTTCAACCTGGCCTTCCACGGCTGGGCCGAGCCGGTCGACCGGCTGCTCGAGGCGGCGGCGCGGTCCGACGTCCCGGTCGTCGTCCCCCGGCCCGGGGAGCGGCTGGACCTCACCGACTCGACCCCCGTCACCCCCGACTGGTGGACGGCGGTCCGCTGAGGCCGGCGAGCACCCCCGGCAGGGCCCGCAGGTCGGACACGGTCCGCTCCGGCTGCGGGCCGGCCGGGTCGACCCGGTGCCCGGGGCGGGCCACCCGCACCACGGCCAGCCCGGCCTCCAGCGCTCCCCGGGTGTCCCGCGCGGACGCCGGGACGTGCACGTCCACCCCGGCGGCCACCGCACCCCGGTAGAGCTGCGGGTGCGGCTTGTAGGCGCGCACCCGCTCACTGCTCACCAGGTCCGCCGGGTCGACCAGCCCGGCCACCCGGGTGCGGGCGAACAGCGCGTCGTCGACGTTGCTCAGCACACCGACCCGGTGCTCCCGGGCCAGCACCGCCAGCACCTCGGCGACGTCGGGCCACAGCGGCCAGTCCGGCAGGCCGGCCAGCAGCGCGTCGGTGGCCGCGGTCGGGTCGTCGGACCACCCCCGGGCGGCCCAGGTGGCGGCCAGCGAACGGCGGCAGTGCTCGGCGAAGGGCACCCACTCGACGACGTCGCGCTGGGAGGCCTTGTTGCGGGCGTCCCAGTCGTCGTACACCTCACCGCCGTCGGCCGGGTGCCCCGCGCCGGCGGTGATCTCGGCCAGCGCGGCGGCCGCCCCGGTGCGGCTGTCGACGAGGGCGCTGAACAGGTCGAAGGTCACGAACACGGCACGCAGGGTTGCACGCGCGGAGGGCCGGGCACCCATCCCCGACGACCGGAGCCGCCCGAGGCGCCGGTGCACCCACCGAGACGAGTCCCACCATGGCCGACGACAGCCGGGGCGCCACCCCGTACGACCCCACCACCGACCAGCTCGCCGACGGCTCCGGCCGGCACGGCGCGCGGCCCGTCGCCGACGCCGAGCACCCCGTCGACCGGGACGGCGACGGTCGCGACGACCGCACCGGGGCCGCCGTCCCGACCACGGCCAAGGAGATGGCCGCCGTGCAGCGGGCCCGCTACGGCGGCCTGCACATGGGGACGGCGTTCTTCGGCTGGCTGTCGGCGATCGGCGTCGCCGTGATCCTGCTGGCGGTCCTGTCCGCGGCCGGCCTGGCCTTCGGCCTGAACGCCACCATCGACGACGCCCAGAGCGCCACCGACCAGGCGGCCACCGGCATCGGCCTGGGTGCGGCGATCGCGCTGCTGGTCGTGCTGTTCCTCGCCTACCTGGCCGGTGGGTACGTCGCCGGCCGGATGGCCCGCTTCAACGGGGCCAAGCAGGGCCTGGGCGTCTGGCTGTGGGGCGTCATCATCACGGTGCTGGTCGCCGTCGCCGGGCTGGTCCTGGGCTCGCAGTACAACGTGTTCGACCAGCTCAACCTGCCGGCGCTGCCGGTGGAGTCCGGCACCGCCACCACCGCGGGGCTCATCGCCCTCGGCGCGGTGCTCGTGGTGACCCTGATCGGCGCGCTGCTCGGCGGCCGCATCGGTTCGGCCTACCACCGCCGGGTGGACAGGGTCGCGTTCGAGAACGCCTGATGCAGCTGACCTGATGGAACGGCCCCGCTGCAGGGCCCCACGGCGCGCGGAGCGTGTCGTGGGGGGCAGCGGGGTCCTTCACCGCAGGAGCTTGGACATCCGCCGGTCGGCCAGCGGCTTGCCGCCGGTCTGGCACGTCGGGCAGTACTGCAGCGAGGTGTCGGCGAAGGACACCTCGCGCACGGTGTCCCCGCAGACCGGGCAGGGGAGCCCGGTGCGGGCGTGCACCTGCATGGTCGCCCGCTTCTCGCCCTTGAGCGTCGCGGCCTTCTGACCGACCTGCCGCTCGAGGGCATCGGCCAGCGTGGTGCGCATCGCGTCGTAGAGCCGGAGCACCTCGTCGTCGTTCAGCTTGTCCGCGCCCTTGAACGGCGACAGCTTCGCGATGTGCAGGATCTCGTCGGAGTAGGCGTTGCCGATGCCCGAGATCAGGGTCTGGTCGGTCAGGGCGCCCTTGAGCTGGCCCTTGCGGCCGGCCATCAGGGCCGCGAACGCCTCGGCGTCGACCGCGAGCGCGTCGGGCCCCAGCCGGGCGATGCCGGGCACCTCGGCCGTCGGCGACCGGACGACGTAGACCGCCAGCCCCTTGCGGGTGCCCTGCTCGGTGAGGTCGAAGCCGGCCCCGTCGTCCAGGTGCAGGCGCAGCGCCAGCGGTCCCTTGCCCGGCTTGGGCGGGGCCTCGGGCAGCTGGGCCCGCCAGTGCAGCCAGCCGGCGCGGGCCAGGTGCACCACCAGGTGGATGCCCGAGACGTCCAGGTCGAGGAACTTGCCCGACCGGGACGCGCCCGTGACCTCCAGCCCGGCGAGCGCGACCAGCGGCGGGTCGAACGTCTTCAGCGTCTGGATCCCCGCGAGGTCCACCCGCGTGACGACCCTGCCGACGGCGTTCTCCCGCAGGAACGCGGCCAGCGCCTCCACCTCGGGCAACTCGGGCACGGGTCCATCGTCGTCCCACCGACGACACCCCGTCCACCGCACGACCCCCCGCCCGGGTGACGAGGAGGGCGCCTCTCGTCAGCGGGCGGCCGCGATCTCCGCGAGGTCGTCGAGGACCAGGTCGGCGCCCGACGGGCCCAGGCCCAGGAACCAGCGGCTGTCGTCGATCTCGTGGTCGCCGCCGGCCTGCACCGGGGGCAGCGACGTCCACAGCCCGCCCGAGGTGATCGAGGCCGACTCGGCGGCGCCGGCGTCGGAGAAGCCCGGGGACCAGAAGACGACGTCGGAGGTGACCGTGTCCAGCGACTCCGGGGTCAGCTCCACCCGGTTCTCCGTGGTGTCCAGCGCGGCCGGCCAGGTGAACCCGACGTCCTCGAGCACGCTGCCGATGAACGAGCCGCGGGCGTAGGCCCGCACCTCACCGCCCCCCATGAACCGCAGGACGGCGACCTCGGTGACGCCCGGGTCGCCCCAGGCAGCCGCGATCTCCCCGATCCGGGTCTCGTAGCCGGTGAGCATCTCCTCGGCCTGCTCGGTCATGCCCAGCGCCTCGGCGCAGAGCAGGAAGTTCTCCTGCCACACGGCCCCGAGCTCGGCCGACACCACCGTCGGGGCCAGCGCGGACAGCTGGTCGTAGATCGCCTCGTGCCGGATCGCGTTGGTCAGGATCAGGTCCGGCTGCAGCGCGGCGACCGCCTCCAGGTCGGGCTCGGAGATCGAGCCGACGACCTCGACGTCGTCGGCCTCGAACCCGTGGGTGCCGGCCAGCTCGTCGAGCAGCCCCTCGGTCTCCACCGTGCCCACCGGGACGATGCCGAGGGAGGTGACGGCGTCGAGCTCGCCGCTGTCCAGGACGACGACGCGGTCGGGGGTGCCGACCACCTCGGTGGTGCCCAGCGCGTGGGTCACCGACCGCACCTCGTCCGTGGCCGCCACCGGCGCCCCCGCCGGGCCGGGATCCGCCGAACAGGCGGCCAGGACGAGACCCCCCACCGCCGCCAGCGCCACCGTGCCGAGTCCGTTCCTGCGTGCCACGTCGAGCCTCCCGCTGGTTTAGGTGAGGCTCACCTTACTCACACCGGCAGCCGGTCCTCATCGAGCTGCAGCGTCGCGCCGGGCGCCTGTCGGGCGGACTCCGCGACGGCATGCGCCACCGCCTCCGTCGCCGCGGCGTCGAACACGCTCGGGATGATGTAGTTGGCGTTGAGCTGGTCGTCCCGCACCACGGCGGCCAACGCGTCGGCCGCGGCCAGCAGCATCCCGGGCCGGATCTCGGTGGCCTTGGCGTCCAGCAGACCCCGGAAGACGCCGGGGAAGGCCAGCACGTTGTTGATCTGGTTCGGCAGGTCCGACCGGCCCGAGGCGACGACGGCGCAGTAGGGCCGGGCCCGCACCGGGTCGACCTCGGGCGTCGGGTTGGCCATCGGGAAGACGATCGCCCTCTCGGCCATCCCGGCCAGCGCCTCGACCGGGAGCACGTTGCCCGCGCTGACGCCGATGAAGACGTCGGCGCCCACGAGGGCGTCGGGCAGCTCGCCGCTGCGGCACGCCGGGTTGGTCCGGGCGGCCAGCTCGCGCTTGGCCGGGGAGAGCCGGTCGTCGTCCGGGCGCAGGATGCCCTCGCGGTCCCAGACGAGCACGTGCTGCGCGCCGGCCTCCAGCAGCAGCGACACGATCGCCGTCCCCGCGGCGCCTCCCCCGGCGACGACGACCCGGACGTCCTCCAGCCGCTTGTCCACCACCCGCAGCGCGTTGCGCAAGGCCGCGAGCGCGACGATCGCCGTGCCGTGCTGGTCGTCGTGGAACACCGGGATGTCGAGCTTCTCGCGCAGCCGGGCCTCGATCTCGAAGCACCGGGGCGCCGCGATGTCCTCCAGGTTGATGCCGCCGAAGCCGGGCGCGATGAGCTCGACGGTGCGGACGATCTCGTCGACGTCCTGGGTGTCCAGGCAGACCGGCCAGGCGTCGATGTCGGCGAACCGCTTGAACAGCGCGGCCTTGCCCTCCATGACCGGCATCGCGGCGCCCGGGCCGATGTCGCCCAGCCCGAGCACCGCCGAACCGTCGGTGACGACGGCGACCGTGTTGCCCTTGATCGTCAGCCGCCGGACGTCCTCTGGGTGGTCGACGAGCGCCAGGCAGACCCGGGCGACCCCGGGGGTGTAGGCCATCGACAGGTCGTCACGGGTCTTCAGCGGCACCTTGGACCCGACCTCGATCTTCCCGCCCAGGTGCAGGAGGAAGGTGCGGTCGCTGACCTTGCGCACGTGGACGTCGTCCAGGGCGTCGAGGGCCGCGACCACCTCCTCGGAGTGCGTGGTGTCCGCCGCCGAACAGGTCACGTCGACGGTCAGCCCGTCCGAACGGGACTCCACCACGTCGATCGCGGTGACCGCCCCGCCGGCGGACCCGACCGCGGTGGCGATCCGGCCGATGGTGGCGGGGTCGCCGTCGGCGGCCAGCCGGACGGTGACGGAGTAGGAGGCCGAGGTGACCGGCCCCCGGGCGGGGGCGGGCGCCGGGGTCTCGGCGGGGGTCTGGGCAGGGGTCTCTGTCATGGCCCGCCGAGCCTCCCACCGGTGACCCACGTCTCCCAACGACGGGACGGCGACCGTTGTGACCGCAACCGGGTTCCATCGGCGCGACTAGCTTGTGTCCCTGACTAGTGGCCGCTAGCTTCTAGTCATGGCCGACGACGAACTGCCCACCGAGTGGCTGCGGGCGGTGCTGCCCCTGGCGGTGCTCTCCGCCGTCGCCGAGGAGGAGACGTACGGGTACGCGGTCGCCCAGCGCCTGCAGACCGCGGGTCTGGGGGCGGTCAAGGGCGGCACCCTCTACCCGGTGCTCAACCGGCTGGAGGCCGACGGACTGCTGACGTCGTCCTGGCGCGAGGGGGTCGGCGGCCCCGGCCGCAAGTTCTTCGCCGCCACCGACGCCGGCCGCGACCACCTGCAGCGCCGGGCAGCCGCCTGGCACACGTTCACCGAGCGGGCCGCCGGCCTGTTCCCGAGCCCGAGGAGCACCCGATGAGCAACGACCCCACGCCCACCGTCACCGACTACGGCCAGTCCCTGGTGCTGCACCTGCGCCTGCAGGAGGTCCCGCCGGACCGGATCGGGGAGATCGTCGCCGAGGTCGAGAGCCACGTCGCCGACACCGGCGAGGACCCCGTCGAGGCCTTCGGCACGCCGCGGGAGTACGCGGCCAGCCTCACCGACGAGCACCGCAAGCCGCCGTGGTGGTGGACGACGACCACCCTGGTGCTGGCCGCCGCGGCCGGCTGGCTGATCGGCCAGGGGGCCTTCGCCGTCCTGCTCGACGAGCCGTACCTGGGCCGTTCGGGCTGGCTGTGGCTGGCGACCGGCCTGGTCGTCGGCATCCCGCCGGCGTACATGGTCAGCCGCCGGGCCCGCGAGGTGCGCGACCCGCGCACCGGCCGACCCCTGGTGCGGACCCCCCGCTGGGCCACCCTGGTCTTCTACGCGATCCCGCTCCTCATCGTGCTGATCGGCTGGGTGGCCATCGAGCTCGCCACCTGACCCCCCGCCCCCTGCTTCCTGGCCCCGCTCTTCGATCAGGTGGGACGACCACCGTGCGTCCTCCTCCACCGACGCCGGTGGAGGAGGACGCACGTCCCTCGTCGGAGCTGATCGACGCCGCGGGCGGGGTGGGTCAGCCGACGAGCAGGGTGCGGGCGCTGACCTGCGGGGCGGCGGCGCGGACGCCGAGGGACACCAGCACCACGGCGGCGGCACCGAGCGCGGCGACGGTGACCGGCAGCGGCCCCCCGGCGGCGGCGATCGCCACGGTGCCCCAGACCACGGCGGCGGCGAACGGGCCGGCGGCGACCCGGGAGGCCAGCACGACGAAGGCCCCGATGGCGGCGACGGCGACCATCGCGACCACGGCCCACACCTGGGACGACGTGGTGTCGGGGTCGATGCCCAGCGCGACGCCGGTGTTGCCCACGTTGGCGACCGGGGCGACGGTCACCCAGCCCAGGAGGAGGCCGGCCGTCGCCGCGGGCAGCACCCGGGCCAGGCCGGCGACCTCGCCGCGGGCGTCCAGGTCCTGGAGCCGGGCGAACCCGACGGCGGCCGCGGCGGTGATCCCGAAGATCAGCACCTGGGCGACGTACTGCCACGCCCCGCCGAGCGGGTAGACGGTCTCCCAGACCGCGTTGCCGGCGAACGCCGCAGTCAGCGGCCACCCGGTGCGGCGGTGGACCGACCGGGTGCGCTGGGCGGGCAGGGCCTGGTACACCGCCCAGGCCAGCGAGCCCAGGAAGACCAGCCCCCAGATCGAGAACGCCCAGCCGGCCGGGGTGACCAGCGAGCGGGCCCCGTCGCTGACGTCCCCGACGCTGCGGCCGGAGACCAGCGTCCCCAGCGGGCTCCCGACGATCTGGGCCACGGCGGCCACGACCACCGCGACGACCCTGGTGCTGTCCTTCATGCTGTGCTCCTCGGACGTTCCTTCGACGACGAGATGTCTCTACCGTGGAAGTACCCGACCCAAACCGAGGGGTGACGATGGACGCACGCCGGCGCGAGGTGGTCCTGCTGCTCCGCTCGGTGTCGGTGGAGAGCAACCGCACCGCCGCGGTCTTCGGCGAGACCCACGACCTGCACCGCACCGACCTCGACGCCCTCGCCGTCGTCGTGGGCGCCTCGATGGCCGGGCGGGAGATGACCCCCGGTCTGCTGGCGACCGAGCTGCGCCTGTCCTCCCCGGCCACGACGGCCCTGGTCGACCGGCTCGCCCGGTCGGGTCACCTCGTGCGCGAGCGGAGCACCACCGACCGGCGCAAGGTCGTGCTCCGGGTGCAGGACCGGGCCCGCGACCTGGCCCGGGAGTTCTTCACCCCGATGGCCGCCGGGGTGGGCGCGGTGCTCGACGGGATGAGCGCGGACGACGTCGCGGTGGTCGCCCGTTTCCTCACCGCCGCCGTGGACGCCCTGCGAGACGCGTCACAGGAGTAGTTGCGCGTTACACGATCTCGCCCCGGGGGCATCCGGACCTCGTGGACGACGTGCTCGGAGCTCTCGCAGCGACCCCCCGCGGGGTCGGGCTGGCCCTGATCGCCGTCGTCCTCGTCGCCGAGTCCGGGTTCCTCGCCGGGATGCTGCTGCCCGGGAGCACCGCCGTGCTCGCCGCCGGCTGGCTGGCCGTGAACCGCGGGTTGCCGCTCCCGGTGGTCATCGGCGTCGTGACCGCCGCGACCGTGCTGGGTGCCCACCTGTCGTGGTGGCGGGGTCGGGACGGCGACCTCGTCGCGAAGGCCCCCGGCCGCGCCCGAGCGCTGGTGAGCAGGGTCTTCGCCGGGCTGCGGCGGCACCCGCTCGTCGTCGTCGCCGTCGCCCAGTGCGTCGCCGGCACCCGCACGCTCACCCCGCGGGCCGCAGCGGCAGCCGGGGTCTCCTACCGCCGCTTCACCGTGGCCCAGTTCGTCGGCGCCCTGGCCTGGGCGACCACCCTGGTGGTCAGCGGGACGACGGCGGCGAACCTGATGCCGCCGCTGGACGCGGACGTCTACGTGCTCGTGCCGCTGGCGGTCACGGTCCTGGTCGCGGTCCTGGTGGCCCGCCGGGTGCTGCGGCGCCGTCGGGAGCACGCTGCGGTGCCGGTCCCCGCCTGACCGTCAGCACGGGGGGCTCGACCGGACCGGTCACGTCGGCGGACCGGGCCCAGCGGGCGAGCTCCACGCCGTCCACCCCCAGCCGGGCCGCGGTGCCGGCAGCCGCCTGCACGTGCCCGGCACCCCGGTCGAGCAGGGTGCGCGCGCCGGTGGTGTTGCCGCGGGCGGCGTGGGTGAGCCCGACCGCCAGCTGGGCCAGCCCGCGCCAGAGCTCGCGTTCGTCGTCCGGACCGGTCTTCCACGCGTCCTCGAGCACCTCGTGGGCGTGGAAGGGCCGGCCTGCGTCGAGCAGGCGCTGGGCCTCGACGAGCGTGTCCCCGGCGGTGCGGACGACGCCCTCCGGGGCCCGCTCCACCCCCGGCGACCCGTGCGGCAGCGGCCGCCCCAGGCCGTCCCGGGGTCGGGCGTTGCGGGCCCGTCCCTCGGCGTCCCGGTCCCGGGCCACCGTCAGTCCAGGCTGGTGGTCAGCCGGATGGAGACGCCGTCGCCCTCGGGGGTGATGTCCACGTGGTCGCAGAGCTGGCGGGCCAGCCACAGCCCCATCCCGCCGCGGGAGAGGTCCTCGCCGTGCGCGGGCCCGTAGCCGATGAACGGGTCGTCCAGGCCGCTGCCGTGGTCGGTGACCCGGCAGACCAGCCGGTCGGCGGTCGCCCACAGCCGCAGGTCGACCGGTGGCCGGCCGTGCCGCAGCGCGTTGGTGGTCATCTCGTCCACGGCCAGCAGGAAGTCCTCGACGGTGGTCTCGTGGCCCGCCAGCAGCCCGTTCTCCGAGGTACGCACCGACAGGTCGTGACGCAGCCCGCGCAGGTCGCGCACCGAGTCCGCGGAGACCAGCGGCGCCTCGCCCTCCAGCGGCTCGGCGGGCACCGGGAGGGCGGTGAGGAAGGCAGCCGGGTCCTGGTGGTCGGCGTTGGCGACCTCGCCCTCGGCCTGCAGCAGCACCGGGTGGGTGGCCCGGGCGGTGTCGACCAGCTGGGCGGGCTGCCGACGGGTGTCGTGCACGCAGGCCACGCACAGCGGCTCGCTGCCGGCGACGTGGTCGAGCACGGCCTCGAAGCGCTGCCACTCCCGCCACGCGTCGGGGTCGGTGCCGGCCCAGGGCTCGATGAGCAGCCGGACGACGCCGTCCTCCCCCACGCGGTGCCGGGCGGCGAGCCGGCGCAGCGCGGTCACCGCGGCCGGAGCGCCCCCGGCGAACACCTCGGACCAGTCGGCCCAGACCACGGTGCCGTCGGTGGTGCCCGGCGCGAGCGCGGCGGCGACGTCCGGGGTGAGCACGGCGACGACGGGCTGGCCGAGCTCGTGGCCGGCCCGCACCCAGCTCGCCCCGGCGGCCGTGAGGTCGGCGTCGGCGGAGACCAGCAACGCGCTGTGTCGCGCGCAGTCCCGGTCGGCACCCACGTCGTCCCACCGCCCCTCGTTCGTCGACGCCGGACGGCGCTCACCCGCGGACTACCCGGGTGGGGACGAGGCTAGGCGTCCGGACCTGCCCGATTCTCCCCGGTCGAGGCAGTGGCAGCGGCGTGGCACCCTGGTGGACGAGGACGGCCCGCCACGGCAGGCCGCCCCCGCACCGACCCGCGGTCGTACGTGACCGGTCCGGACCTGGAGGGGGTGGCTGTGGCCACGGCGTTTCCCAGCACAGACAGCACGATCACCGACGCCCGTCCGTTGGACGGCGTGCCGAGTGCCCACGAGCACGTCGTGGCCGCGGCGCTGCACCCGGGCGCGCCCGGCCCGGTGGGGCTCGAGCTCGAGGCGCACCTGGTCGACCTGCGCGATCCCGCGGTCCGGGTGCCCTGGGCCCGGATCACCGGGCTGGTCGACCGGCTGGGTCCGCTGCCCGGACGCAACGCGGTCACCCTGGAGCCCGGTGGCCAGGTCGAGCTGTCCGGCCCGCCGCACCCCGACGTGACCGCCGCCGTGGCAGCCCTCCGGTCCGACGCGGCCGTGCTCCGCAGCGCCCTGGCCCGGGACGGACTGGGGCTGGCCCCGCTGGGCGCCGACCCGCTCCGCCCGGCGGCCCGGGTGAGCCCCGGGCCCCGGTACCGGGCGATGGAGGACCACTTCGCCGCCGTGGACTGCACCCGGGCCGGCGCGGCGATGATGACGTCGACGGCGTCCCTGCAGGTCAACCTGGAGGCCGGGGCGCCGGGACGGTGGCGCGAGCGGGTCGCGCTGGCCCACGCGCTGGGCCCGGTGCTGGTGGCCGTCTCGGCGTCGTCCCCGCTGCTGGTGGGGCAGGAGACCGGCTGGGTGTCGACCCGGCAGCAGGTGTGGGGTGATCTGGACCAGGCCCGCTGCGGGCCGCTGCTCGGGCGGGGCGACCCGGCCGACGAGTGGGCCGACTACGCGTTGGCCGCGCCGGTGATGCTGGTGCGGCTGACCGACGCCGGCGGCGCCGAGCCGGTCACCGGCCGGGTCCCGTTCGCCGACTGGGCGTCCGGGGAGACCCTGCTGGGCGGACGACGACCCACGCCGGCCGACCTCGACTACCACCTGACCACGCTGTTCCCCCCGGTCCGGCTGCGCGGGTTCCTCGAGGTCCGCTACCTCGACGCCGCCCCCGACCCCTGGTGGCCGGCCCTGGCCGCGGTCACCACCACGCTGCTCGACGACCCGGTGGCCGCCGATGCCGCGGCAGCCGCCTGCGAGCCGGTCGCCGGCCGGTGGTCCGATGCCGCCCGGCTCGGGCTGGCCGATCCCGCGCTGCACGCCGCCGCCCGGGGCTGCCTGGCCGCGGCACTCGACCGGTCGCCGACCGGGCTGCGGGCCGAGGTCGAGGCCCTCGCCGCGCTCGTCGACGCCGGTCGGAGCCCGGCCGACGACGTGCTGGACACCGCCCGCCGCTCGGGTCCTGCCGCCGCCCTGCTCGCCGCCTGTGCCGACCCGACCCCGATGGAGGAGACCTCGTGACCACCGCCCCCCAGCAGCCGACCGCCGAGACCGTCGTCCGGGACCTCACCGCGGCCCGGGACCGCACCCTGCACCTGACCGACCTCGACGAGCCCGAGCTGCTCCGCCAGCACGACCCGCTGATGAGCCCGATGGTCTGGGACCTCGCGCACATCGGGCAGCAGGAGGACCTCTGGCTGCTGCGCGGCGGCGAGGCCGGACGCCCCGGGGTGCTGCCGGTGGACGTCGAGGCGCTCTACGACGCCTTCACCCACCCCCGCGCCGTGCGCGCCGGGCTGCCGTTGCTGCCGCCGGTGGAGGCCCGCGGCTTCGTCGCCGACGTCCGGGCGCGGGTGCTGGACGGCATCGAGGCCGCCGGCCGGTCCGACGACCCGGGCACCGCGCTGTTCCCGGCCGCGATGGTGGTCAGCCACGAGCAGCAGCACGGGGAGACCATGCTGCAGACCCTGCAGCTGCGCTCGGGCCCCGCGGTGCTCGGTGCCGGCACACCGCTGCCCCCCGGGCGGCCCGGGGTGGCCGGCACCTCGGTGCTGGTGCCCGCGGGCCCGTGCCAGCTCGGGGTGGACGGCGTCGAGGAGCCCTTCAGCCTGGACAACGAGCGCCCAGCACACACCGTGGACGTCCCGGCCTTCCGGATCGGCCTGGTGCCGGTCACCAACGCCGAGTACGCCCGGTTCGTCGCCGACGAGGGCTACCGCACCCCGCGGTGGTGGTCCGAGCGCGGCTGGGCGCACGTGGCCGAGGCCGGGCTGGAGCGGCCGATGACCTGGCACGCCGACGGCACCCGGACCCGCTTCGGGACCGTCGAGGAGGTGCCCGGTGACGAACCGGTCCAGCACGTCACCTTCTTCGAGGCCGAGGCCTACGCGGCCTGGGCCGGGGCCCGGCTGCCCACCGAGGTCGAGTGGGAGAAGGCGGCGAGCTGGGACCCAGCCACCGGCACGCGGCGCCGCTTCCCGTGGGGGGCGTCCGAGCCGAGCGCGCAGCTGGCCAACCTGGACGGCGTCGCCCTGCGGCCCGCCCCGGTCGGCGCCTACCCGGCCGGGGCCTCGGCGTACGGCGTGGAACAGCTGCTCGGCGACGTGTGGGAGTGGACCAGCTCGGCGTTCACCGCCTGGCCCGGGTTCACCCCGATGCTCTACGCCCAGTACTCCGAGCCCTTCTTCGGCGGCGACTACCGGGTGCTCCGCGGGGGCTCCTGGGCGGTCGGTGCCTCCACGCTGCGGCCCAGCTTCCGCAACTGGGACCACCCGCAGCGCCGCCAGGTGTTCAGCGGGATCCGGCTGGCCTGGGATGTGTAGGCACCTCGCGTGGCTGGGGCGGCCCCGCACGCTCGCCTCACTGGTGCTCGACCCGCCGTCGGCGCTCGTCGTGCAGTCCTACGCACCCCGTCGGCAGGCGCACGGCACGGTGAACGCCGACGGCTGGGGCGTGGGCTGGTGGGCCGAGGGACGCGCCGAACCCGCCCGGTGGCGGGCGGCGACCCCGCTGTGGGGCTCGGCGTCCTTCGCCTCGGTCGCCCCCGCGGTGGCCGCCTCCTGCGTGGTCGCCGCGGTGCGCTCGGCCACCGTCGGCATGCCGATCGACGAGTCCGCGGCCGCCCCGTTCACCGACGGCCGGTGGTTGCTGTCGCACAACGGCCGGGTCGACCGCGCGGTGCTGCCGGCGTCCCCGGGCGCCGAGTC
This sequence comes from Geodermatophilaceae bacterium NBWT11, assembly GCA_014218215.1. Classification (NCBI taxonomy): domain Bacteria; kingdom Bacillati; phylum Actinomycetota; class Actinomycetes; order Geodermatophilales; family Geodermatophilaceae; species Geodermatophilaceae bacterium NBWT11. The sequence goes on along the minus strand of CP043652.1, from coordinate 2,276,855 downwards.
GGTCTGTGACAGCGCACAGCTGGCCGCGCTGGTGTTCCACCGCGGCGTCGACCACCTCGGCGACGTCGTCCGGGAGGTGGGGGCCGCGGACCCCGCCGCCCGGCTGAACCTGCTGGCCGCCGACGGCACCCGGCTGCTGGCCACCACCTGGGGCGACACGCTCTCGGTGCTCACCACCGACGCCGGCACGGTGCTGGCGAGCGAGCCCTTCGACGACGACCCGCGCTGGGTCGACGTCCCCGACCGGCACCTGGTGTCGGTCACCCCCGACGGCATCTCCCTGGAGGACCTGCAGTGACGTTCACCCTCACCGACCACCTCGGCCCGGTCGACGCCGGCGCCGCGCTGCGCGCCGACGTCGCCGCCGGTCTCACCGCGGCCCCGAAGACGCTGCCGCCGACCTGGTTCTACGACGAGCGGGGCAGCGACCTGTTCGACCAGATCACCCGGCTGCCGGAGTACTACCCGTTCCGCGCCGAGCGGTCGATCCTGGTCGAGCACGCCGACGAGATCGCCGTCCTCTCCGGCGCCGACACCCTGGTGGAGCTGGGCAGCGGGACGTCGGAGAAGACCCGCCTGCTGCTCACCGCCCTGCAGACCGCCGGCACGCTGACCCGGTTCGTGCCCTTCGACGTCGACCCGTCGGTGCTGCGGCTGGCCGGCGCCCAGCTGGCCGAGGAGTTCCCCGACCTCGCCGTGGACGCCGCGGTCGGCGACTTCACCGCGCACCTGGGCGAGCTCCCCCGCGAGGGACGCCGGCTGGTCGCCTTCCTGGGCTCGACCATCGGCAACCTGGAGCCCGGCCCGCGCGCAGCGTTCCTGGCCGCCGTCGGCGCGATGCTCGACCCGGACGACTGGTTCCTGCTGGGCACCGACCTGGTGAAGGACACCGGCCGGCTGGTCGCCGCCTACGACGACGCCGCCGGAGTGACCGCGGCGTTCAACAAGAACGTGCTGGCCGTGGTCGACCGGGAGCTCAAGGCCGACTTCGACCTCGACGCCTTCGACCACGTGGCCCGCTGGAACGCCCCGGACTCCCGGATCGAGATGGTGCTGCGCTCGACCCGTGACCAGGTCGTGCGGATCGACGGCCTGGACCTGGAGGTGCCCTTCGCGGTCGGGGAGGACCTGCGGACCGAGGTGTCCACCAAGTTCACCGTCGAGGCCGTCGCCGAGGAGCTGGCCGCCGCCGGGCTGCGGGTCGCCGAGTGCTGGACCGACGACGACGGGGACTTCGCGCTCACCCTGGCCACCCCCGTCTAGCCTCGGCCCGGTGAGCGCCCTGCCCCACCCCGAGCTCGGCGCCTCCTGGCGCGCCGCCCGCCCACGTCCGGCCGCGGTGCACCTGGACTCCGCGGCCTGCAGCCGGCAGTCGGTGAAGGTGCTCGACGCGGTCGCCCACCACGCCCGGCACGAGGCCGAGGTCGGTGGCTACCAGGCCGAGGAGTCCGCGGCCCCGCTGTTGCAGCAGGGCCGGTCGGTGCTCGCCGGGCTGGTCGGGCTGGCGGCTGCCGACGTCGCGTTCTGCGAGAGCGCGTCCTCGGCGGTGCGCATCCTCTTCTCGTCCTGGCAGCTGCCCGCGGGCTCCCGGGTGGCCGTACTGCCCGGGGAGTACCACGGCAACCTCGCCGCGATCCGGTACGCCGGCCTGCAGCCGCAGGTGCTCGCGGCCGACGACCTGGGCCGGGTGGACCTGGAGGCGCTGGCCCGGTCGCTGCGCGCCGACCCCCCGGCCGCGGTGCACCTGACCGTGGTGGCCAGCCACCGGGCCGTCGTCCAGCCGTTGGTCGAGGTGTCCCGGATCTGCCGGGCGACCGGGGTGCCGCTGGTCGTCGACGTCGCCCAGGCGCTGGGCCAGGTGGACTGCGACGTCCCCGCCGACGCCGTCTACGGCACCTCGCGCAAGTGGCTGGCCGGTCCGCGCGGGGTCGGCTTCCTGGTGCTGCGGCCCTCGTTCCGGGCCCGGCTCACCCCGGTGCAGGGCGACCCGGCCGAGGCCACGTCCTTCGAGACCCACGACGCGCACGTGGCCGGCCGGGTGGGCCTGACCCTGGCGATCGGCGAGCACCTCGCCGCCGGCCCCGTCGCCGTCCGACAGCGGCTGGCCGGGATCGGCCGGGCGACCCGTGAACGGCTGGACGGCGTGGCCGGCTGGCGGGTCGTCGAGCCGGTCGACGAGCCGACGCCGGCGACCACGATCGCGGCTCCGGACGGGGTGGACGTCACCGAGACCCACACCCGGCTGCGGGTCGAGCACGGCATCGTCACCACGCTGTGCCTGCCCTCCCGGGCGCCGGGTGAGCTGGCCGCCCCGGTGCTGCGGGTGTCCCCGCACCTGGACGTCACCGAGGCGGAGCTGGACCAGCTGGCATCGGTGCTCTGAGGGTCGGGCCGCAGCTGCCCCTCGACCCACTCGCTCAGCGCGCCGGCGAACCGGCTCCCGGAGGCGCCCGACCCCTCGCACAGGACGCCCCCGTGATCCACGTGGAACACGGGCGACCGGACCGGGGACCCTGCTTCCGGCCCGGTCGCCGACGTGCCTCAGCGCGGGGTGTCGGCCACCTGGGCGTCGAACATCGCGGTGTCGCCGTCGACCGAGGTCGTGGTGACGGTGACGTCGTAGACGCCGTCCTCGCCGTCGACCTCCAGGGCGCAGGTGATCGTCGCGTCGACCTCGGCGGGGAGGTCCTCCTCGCACTCGACGTCCGGGCGGACGCCGACCTGCTGCTCGAGCTGGTCCTCGACCTGCGACTCGACGCTGTCGGAGTCGACCGAGCCGGCGCCGCAGGCGCTCAGCGACAGGGCGAGGACGGGGGCGGCGGCGACACCCAGGGCGGCGCGGCGGAAGGCTGAGCGGGTGATGGCTGTCTCCTCGGTCGGCGCACCTGGGTGTTCCCTGTGCGTTCCCCGGCAAGGTAGCGACCCTGGCGGGTGTCGGCTCGGTGAGCGTCACCCACGCGGGTGGCGGTCGGCGCGGGGTGTCGGCGCCCACGACCTCGCCGTCGGTGTGGGTCCGCACGTCGGAGCCGGTGCAGCCGGGCGACCCGTCGGCCGGGGAGCTCCGCCCGCTGTACGGCCCGGTCAGCCCGCCCCGAACCGGCGGTCCAGCTCGGCCCGGCCACCCTCGGTCGGCCGCCCCCAGAGCCGCAACCGGGCCATCCCGCCGTCGGGGAAGACGTCCAGCCGGACGTCGGTGACCCCGGGCGCGTCGGTCAGCAGGAACCGGTGCCGGGTGTCCGGCTGCAACGGGGTGCGGGCCAGCAGCTCGACCTCGGTGCCGTCGGCGGTGATGCCGGTGAGGGAGGCCGCACCGGGGGCGTTGCCCAGGAAGTACGACGTGTCCAGCTCGGCCAGGGTGACCGTGCCCTCGCAGGCCAGCCGGACGGCCAGCCAGTCGTTGCCGTCGTCCCGGCGGCGGGCGTTCTCCCAGCCCTCGCCCATCGAGCGGGCGTCGCCCCGGCCGAGCACCTGGTGCGGGCTGCCGTAGAAGTCGTTGCTGACCGCGGTCACCCGCCCGCCGTTCTCCAGCGCGGCCAGGTCGCACGGGCCGGCGTCCAGGAACCGCGGGTCGGGGACGACGGTGCCGTGCACCCGGAAGCGGGCCACCCCGCCGTCGGGGTGGATGGTCAGCCGCACGTGGGTCACCCGCCGGTCGCTGACCACGGCGAACGCGTTGGCGGTGTCCCCGGCCAGGTCCACCCGGCCCAGCAGCGGCTGCCAGTCGGCGCCGGCCAGCTCCTCGACCGAGGGGTGGCCCTCGACCGCGACCCCGTCGACGGAGGCCTGCGGCGGGTAGTTGCCGGTGAAGAACGCGGTGTCGACGACGACCCCGGACACCACGCCGGGCGCCCCGAGCCGGACGACGGCCCAGTCCTCGCCCGGGGTGCGGCGGCGGCGGGTCTCCCAGCCGTCGTACTCCTTGCCCTTGTGACCGAAGTCGTCCCGCCGCACGGCCGGCCAGGGCAGCACCAGGTTCTCCCGGGCGGCGAAGAACTCGTCGTTGGCCGCGACCACGGCACCGCCCAGGGTGCGGCCGGCGAGGTCGGGCAGCTGGGTCCAGGGGGCGCGGACGTCGGTCATCGTTCTCCTGACTCGGGGTGACGTCCCACCCTCTCAGGCCACCGATCAGCGCCGGAGGGTGCACAGTGGGTGGTTCCGGTCCCACCAACAGGAGGAGCACCCATGAGCACCCCGACCCCCAAGGACCTGGCAGAACGCGCGAAGAAGGCGATGCAGGAGCTGCCCGCCGAGACCGCGCTGGGCAACGCCGACCCCGCCGGTGGCGTGGCCACCGACCCGAAGCCGATCGACGAGGCGGCTGCTGCCAAGCCCCAGCAGTAGCCCCTGTTCACCGGTCCCCGCGGCGCAGCAACCTGCCCGCGGGGGCCCCGCCGGTGCGCTCCCCGCGCAGCCACACCGCCCGCACGACTCCGGTCAGCTCCCGCCCCGCGTAGGGGGTCACCGGGTTCTTGTGCTCGAGGCGGCCCACCACCGCGGTGGCGTCGGGGGCGAAGGCGACCAGGTCGGCGTCCTTCCCGACCTCGATGCCGCCCTTGCGGGGCAGCCCGGCCAGCGCCGCCGGGGCCGCCGACATCAGCTCCACCACCCGGGCCAGGGGCACTCCTCTCGCCCGGGCGCCGGTCCACACCGCGGGCAGCGCCACCTGCAGGCCCGCGATGCCACCCCAGGCCAGCCCGAAGTCGCCCACGTCGAGCCGCTTGAGCTCCGGGGTGCACGGGGAGTGGTCACTGACCACCAGGTCGATCTCGCCGTCGACCAGTGCCTGCCACAGCGCCTCCCGGTGGGAGGCCTCCCGGATCGGCGGGCAGCACTTGAAGGCGGTGTCCCCGTCGGGCACCTCGTCCGCGGCGAAGGTGAGGTAGTGCGGGCAGGTCTCCACCGTCACCCGGACGCCGTCCGCCCGGGCCCGTCGCAGCAGCGGCAGGGCGTGCGCGTCGGCCAGGTGCACCACGTGCACCCGGGCCCCCGTCTCGGCGGCCACGGCCAACAGGGTGCCGATCGCGGTCTCCTCGGCAGCCCCGGGCCGGGAGGCGAGGAACGCGGCGTAGCTGGTGCCGTCGGGGTCGGGGGCGGCGTCGATGGTCGGGCCGTCCTCGCAGTGCGCGATGAGCAGACCGTCGACGGCCGCGAGTTCGGTGAGCGCGGCCCGCAGGCCGTCGGTGGAGAGCGGCGGGAACTCGGGGACGCCGCTGTCGAGCAGGAAGCACTTGAAGCCCACCACCCCCTCGGCCAGCATCGGGGCGAACTCACCGGCGTTGTCCGGCACGGCGCCGCCCCAGAACGCCACGTCCACGCTGACCTGGCCCGCAGCCACCGCCCGCTTGACCTCCAGCGCACCCACCGAGGTCGTGGGCGGGATCGAGTTCAGCGGCATGTCCACCACCGTCGTGACCCCACCGGCTGCCGCGGCCCGGGTTGCGCTGGCAAACCCCTCCCAGGCCGTGCGGCCGGGTTCGTTGACGTGCACGTGGCTGTCCACCAATCCGGGGATCAGCACCTCGTCCTCCGCCAGCGTCGTGGCACCAGCGGGGGCGTCCTCGAACGCCGTGACGGCCGCGATGCGACCGTCACGCACGTGCACGGCCGCAGGACGCTCGCCGTCGGGCAGCACGACCCGACGGGCCCGGACCACCAGGTCCGCCGGCAGGTCCTCGGTCATCGGGCCTCTCTCCTCGTCAGGGGGGTGTCCTCCAGCGCGCCCAGCCGGGCCAGGGTGGGGGTCAGCCGGTCACCCCAGGCCGTGGCCACCCACCCGCCGGGCAACGGCAGCCGCACCGCGTCGTCGCCCACGGCACGGCCGCCCTGCGTGCCCAGGTGAGTGGTGCTCGCGTACGCCCGGGGGGCGACCGGGGGCAGCCACGCCGCTGCGCCCGGGCCGAGGCCGACGGTGGTGTGCAGCACCGGCACACCCGACCGCTCGACACGGGTGGTGCCCGTCCAGTGCCCGGGCTCCTCGCCGGTGCGGCCCAGCTGGACCTGTTCGGTGGCGGTCAGCCGGGCCCCGTCGTCCAGCACGGCGTGCAGCAGCGCGTGGTGGTGGGCCCGGGCGGTCACCACGGTGGGTTCGGGCTGCAGGTCCAGCTCCCCGGCGACCTCGGCCAGCACCCGCTGGACCGAGGGCGGGGACCCCGATCCGTCGCTGGACCGCGCCGGCAGCACCACCGCGGCGGCCACCGTGCAGACCGAGAGGCGCGCGCCGGCTTCGACGACCAGCCTGATCTGCGCGTCGTCCCCGCCCAGCGGGCCGAAGGCGGTGGCCACCAGGTGCACCGTCGTCGGGCCGGTGCGTCGGACGGCGAACTGGCCGCTGGCCCGCACCACGGGCAGCACGGTGCGCCCGCCCGGACCCGCCCGGGCGACCACCTCCACCACCGTCCTCACCGGTGCCTCAGGCGTGCTGCACGGCGCGGGCGCGCACCTGCTCGAGCACCCACTCGGCGACCTGGGTGGCCGCCGGGTCCTCGCGCAGCGAGATGAGGAAGGTGGGCTTGCCGTCGCGCACGGCGTCGGAGTCCCGGCGCATCACACCGAGGTCGGCACCCACCATCGGCGCGAGGTCGGTCTTGTTGACCACCAGCAGGTCGGCGCTGGTCACCCCTGGCCCGCCCTTGCGCGGCACCTTGTCCCCGCCCGCCACGTCGACGACGAAGACCTGCACGTCGACCAGGCCGTAGCTGAACGAGGCGGTCAGGTTGTCCCCACCGGACTCCACGAACACCAGCTCCAACCCCGGGTGCCGGGACTCCAGCAGTTCGACGGCGTCCAGGTTGGCGGTGATGTCGTCGCGGATCGCGGTGTGCGGGCAGCAGCCGGTCTGCACCGCCTCGATCCGGTCGTCGGGCAGCACGGCGTTGCGGCGCAGGAAGTCGGCGTCCTCGGTCGTGTAGATGTCGTTGGTGACGACGGCCAGGTCGTACTCGGCGCCGAGCGTGCGGCACAGCGCAGCCGCCAGCGCCGTCTTGCCCGATCCGACCGGACCGCCCAGGCCCACCCGGAGCGGGCCGTGCCGGTGGCCCCGGTTCGCGGGATCGGCGTAGGGGTCCACGTAGTCGTCGAGGTTGTGGTCAGGAGGCAAAGAACCGGTCCTTCCGGGAGGCGTGCACCTCGGCCAGCAGGTCGAGGAGGGGATCGGTGTCGGCGGGCAGCCACGGGTCCGGCTGGGCCGTGCTGGCCACCACGTCCACGTCGGGGCTCAGCCGGGCCGTGACCGTGGCGACGGTGATCGGGTCCATGGCCAGCAGTCGCTGGGCGGCGGTGGCCGGACCGGTGATGGACAGGTAGGCGGCAGCTGCCGCTGCATCCCGTGCGGTGAGGCCGCCGGCGGCGGCCGCGACCCCGAGCGCCACGGGGTGGTGCGGCCGGTCGGGGAGCGCGTCCCACGCCGGGTGCGGCCAGGCGCGACGCCCGACCCGCACCAGCCCGCGGCCCTGCTGGCGGGAGGCCTGCTGCAGCGCCGGGGACGGTGTACGCGCCTCCGCTTCGGCGTCCCACGTCGTCAGGGTCGACTCCTCCCCGGTCAGCACCGCGCGGCAGGACGCTGCCGCGAGACCGGCGGCCACCCGACCCGCGGTGGAGAGCCGTCGTCGCAGGAACGTCTCGAGCGTGCGCGGGTCGTGCACCACCCCGGCGGTGATCGCCTGTTCCACCCCACCGGAATGCGTGTGGCCGCCGGCCGGGAGGCGGGAGTCGGCGAGCGCGAGCAGGGCAGCGGTCACGTCAGAACAGGAAGTAGCGCTGGGCCATGGGCAGCTCGGCGACCGGCTCGGGGTCCCAGACCTCCCCGTCGACAGACACGGTGAAGGTGTCCGGGTCGACGCGGATGTCGGGGAGGGCGGTGTTCTCCGGCATGTCCGCCTTGCCCAGCCGGCTGGTGTCGGAGACAGCGACCAGTCGCCGGTCCACCGCCAACCGATCGGCCAGACCGTCGTCGAGGGCGGCCTGGGCGACGAAGTGCATCGACGTCATCGCCGGCACCTTGCCGTAGGCGCCGAACATCGGGCGCGGGTAGACCGGCTGCGGCGTGGGGATCGAGGCGTTCGCGTCCCCCATCTGGCCCCAGGCGATCATGCCGCCCTTGAGCACCACGTGCGGCCGGACGCCGAAGGTCTTCGGGTCCCACAGCACCAGGTCAGCCAGCTTGCCCGGCTCCACCGAGCCGACCTCGCCGTCGATGCCGTGCGCCACGGCTGGACAGATCGTGTACTTGGCGACGTACCGGCGGGCCCGGGCGTTGTCGGCGGCACCGTCCCCGGCCAGCGAGCCCCGGCGGCGCTTCATCACGTGCGCGGTCTGCCAGGTGCGCATGACGACCTCGCCGACCCGTCCCATGGCCTGGGCGTCCGAGCCGATCATCGAGATGGCCCCCAGGTCGTGCAGCAGGTCCTCGGCGGCGATGGTGGTGGGTCGGATCCGGCTCTCGGCGAAGGCGAGGTCCTCGGGCACGGAACTGTCCAGGTGGTGGCAGACCATGAGCATGTCGAGGTGCTCGTCGAGGGTGTTGACGGTGTGCGGCCGGGTCGGGTTCGTGCTGCTGGGCAGCACGTTCGGGTGCCCCGCGACGGTGATGATGTCCGGCGCGTGACCTCCTCCGGCCCCCTCCGTGTGGTACGCGTGGATGCTCCGGCCACCGATGGCCGCCAGGGTGTCCTCCACGAAACCGGCCTCGTTCAGGGTGTCCGAGTGCAGGGCGACCGGGACCCCGTGCCGTCCTGCCACGGTGAGGGCGGCGTCGATGGCTGCGGGCGTGGACCCCCAGTCCTCGTGCAGCTTGAAGCCGCTCGCCCCGGCCCGGAGCTGTTCCTCCAGCGAGGCGTGCGAGACGGTGTTGCCCTTGCCCAGCAAGGCCACGTTGACCGGCCAGACGTCCATCGACTCGAGCATCCGGGCCAGGTACCAGTCGCCGGGTGTGATCGTGGTGGCCTTGGAGCCCTCCGCCGGTCCGGTGCCGCCACCGATGAGCGTGGTGACCCCGGAGCCCAACGCGGTCGGCACGATCTGCGGGCAGATGAAGTGCACGTGGCAGTCGATGCCGCCGGCGGTGAGGATCTTCCCGTTCCCGGACAACACCTCGGTCGCCGGTCCGATCACCAGGTCCGGGTGGACCCCGTCCATGGTGTCGGGGTTGCCGGCCTTGCCCAACGCCACGATGCGCCCGTCCCGGATGCCGACGTCGGCCTTGACCACGCCCCAGTGGTCCAGCACGACCGCCCCGGTGATCACCAGGTCGGGGGCACCCTCGGCGCGGGTGGTCCGGCCCTGCCCCATGGACTCCCGGATCACCTTGCCGCCACCGAAGACGGCTTCCTCGCCGGCCAGCCCGGGCCCGCCCGACCGGTCCTCGGTCACCTCGATGAGCAGGTCGGTGTCGGCCAGCCGGATGCGGTCACCCGTGGTGGGGCCGTACAGCTGGGCGTAACGCTCACGGGACAGCCGGACCATCAGCCCAGACCCCCTTCTGCGGAGAGCCCCGGCACGACGCGAGCGCCGGCCAGGGGGACGAGGACGACGGTCTTCTCGATGCCCGGCTCGAAGCGGACGGCGGTGCCCGCGGCGATGTCGAGCCGGTGCCCGTGCGCAGCACCGCGGTCGAAGACCAGCGCGGCATTGGCCTGGGTGAAGTGGAAGTGCGACCCCACCTGGACGGGTCGATCGCCGCTGTTGTGCACCTCGAGCTCCACCCGCGGCACCCCCGGGAGCGTCTCGATGGACCCCTCGGCCGGGATGACCTCGCCCGGGATCACGGGATGGGGTGGTGGACGGTCACCAGCTTCGTCCCGTCCGGGAAGGTCGCCTCCACCTGCACCTCCTCCAGCATCTCGGGAACGCCGTCCATGACGTCGTCCCGGGTGAGCACGGTGCGGCCGGTCTGCATCAACTCCGTGACCAGGACGCCGTCGCGGGCTCCCTCGAGCACGTGGTCGCTGACCAGGGCCGTGGCCTCGGGGAGGTTCAGCTTCAGGCCACGGGCCTGCCGGCGGCGGGCCAGCTCGGCGGCGTAGCTGAGCAGCAGCCGTTCCTGCTCGTGCGGGGACAGGTGCACCGGTCGACCTCCTCGTCGGGTTCGGTGGACGCTAACCCGGGGGTGTGACGGTCCTGTTGCGCAGACCCCGGGACCAGCCACCGAAACCGTCACACCACAAGCCCCCGCACGACGACAAGCGCCTTTCTCGTCAGGAGTCCTGACGAGAAAGGCGCTTCTTGGCATCGGGACACCCCAGAAACCGCGGTTTCCGTGGATGTGCCGGGAACGCCGAAACGGGGCCACAGCCGTAGCTGTGACCCCGTTTCGGGAATGATGTCCGGCGGCGTCCTACTCTCCCACCCAGTCCCCCGGGCAGTACCATCGGCGCTGAGAGGCTTAGCTTCCGGGTTCGGAATGAGACCGGGCGTTTCCCTCTCGCCATGACCGCCGTAACGCTGTGAAAGTCTCCACCCACACCCATCCGGTCAAGACAGGGGGGTGGTGGAACGATGGGTTCCGCACTTTCAGAACCGCACAGTGGACGCGAGACAGTAGATATTCAATGCAAGGTGTGTTGGTCAAGCCCTCGGCCTATTAGTACCGGTCAGCTCCACACATTGCTGTGCTTCCACTTCCGGCCTATCAACCCGCTGGTCTGGGCGGGGGCCTTACCCGGTTGACCCGGTGAGAGACCTCATCTCGAAGCGAGCTTCCCGCTTAGATGCTTTCAGCGGTTATCCCTGCCGAACGTAGCCAACCAGCAGTGCTCCTGGCGGAACAACTGGCACACCAGAGGTTCGTCCGTCCCGGTCCTCTCGTACTAGGGACAGCTCTTCTCAAGTCTCTTACGCGCACGGCGGATAGGGACCGAACTGTCTCACGACGTTCTAAACCCAGCTCGCGTGCCGCTTTAATGGGCGAACAGCCCAACCCTTGGGACCTACTCCAGCCCCAGGATGCGACGAGCCGACATCGAGGTGCCAAACCATCCCGTCGATATGGACTCTTGGGGAAGATCAGCCTGTTATCCCCGGGGTACCTTTTATCCGTTGAGCGACACCGCTTCCACATGCCGGTGCCGGGTCACTAGTCCCAGCTTTCGCTCCTGCTCGACCCGTCGGTCTCACAGTCAAGCTCCCTTGTGCACTTGCACTCAACACCTGATTGCCAACCAGGCTGAGGGAACCTTTGGGCGCCTCCGTTACATTTTGGGAGGCAACCGCCCCAGTTAAACTACCCACCTGACACTGTCCCTGATCCGGATCACGGACCGAGGTTAGACATCCAATTCGACCAGAGTGGTATTTCAACGACGACTCCACGAACACTGGCGTGCCCGCTTCACAGTCTCCCACCTATCCTACACAAACCGAACCGAACACCAATATCAAGCTGTAGTGAAGGTCCCGGGGTCTTTCCGTCCTGCCGCGCGTAACGAGCATCTTTACTCGTAGTGCAATTTCGCCGAGCCTGTGGTTGAGACAGCTGAGAAGTCGTTACGCCATTCGTGCAGGTCGGAACTTACCCGACAAGGAATTTCGCTACCTTAGGATGGTTATAGTTACCACCGCCGTTTACTGGCGCTTGAGTTCTGAGCTTCGCCGTAAAGCTAACCCGTCCCCTTAACGTTCCAGCACCGGGCAGGCGTCAGTCCGTATACATCGTCTTTCGACTTCGCACGGACCTGTGTTTTTAGTAAACAGTCGCTTCTCACTGGTCTCTGCGGCCACCATCTGCTGCCCCGAGCTAGTCGGTTGACAGACAATGGCCCCCCTTCTCCCGAAGTTACGGGGGCATTTTGCCGAGTTCCTTAACCACAGTTCGCTCGATCGCCTTGGTATTCTCTACCTGACCACCTGAGTTGGTTTGGGGTACGGGCCGCTCAGAGCTCGCTAGAGGCTTTTCTCGGCAGCATAGGATCATCCAATTCGCCTCATTCGGCTATGCGTCAGGTCTCACCCTGTGTGTTCGACGGATTTGCCTATCGAACGGGCCACACCCTTGCACCGGTACTACCACTCACCGGTAGGACTACCTTCCTGCGTCACCCCATCGCTTGCCTACTACCAGTCCGGGTCCCACGTTCCACCCACACGCGACTCCCCCGAAGGGAAGCCATCACGGGGCTTCAGGTGGTTAGCATCGCTGAGCTCAGCATGGACGCTCTTTCGCGGGTACGGGAATATCAACCCGTTGTCCATCGACTACGCCTGTCGGCCTCGCCTTAGGTCCCGACTCACCCTGGGCGGATTAGCCTGGCCCAGGAACCCTTGGTCATCCGGCGGGGGAGTTTCTCACTCCCCTTTCGCTACTCATGCCTGCATTCTCACTCGTGTGGCGTCCACGGCTGGATCACTCCGCCGCTTCCACCGCCACACGACGCTCCCCTACCCATCCACACACCTGGCCCAACGACCTTGATCGAAAGGCAGGCTATTGCATGAATGCCAAAGCTTCGGCGGTGTGCTTGAGCCCCGCTACATTGTCGGCGCGGAATCACTTGACCAGTGAGCTATTACGCACTCTTTCAAGGGTGGCTGCTTCTAAGCCAACCTCCTGGTTGTCTCTGCGACTCCACATCCTTTTCCACTTAGCACACGCTTAGGGGCCTTAGCTGTTGATCTGGGCTGTTTCCCTCTCGACTACGAACCTTATCGCCCGCAGTCTCACTGCCACGCTCTCACTTACCGGCATTCGGAGTTTGGTTGATTTCAGTAACCTTGTGGGGCCCCTAGACCATCCAGTGCTCTACCTCCGGCAAGAAACACGTGACGCTGCACCTAAATGCATTTCGGGGAGAACCAGCTATCACCGAGTTTGATTGGCCTTTCACCCCTACCCACAGCTCATCCCCTCCATTTTCAACTGAAGTGGGTTCGGTCCTCCACGCGGTCTTACCCGCGCTTCAACCTGGCCATGGGTAGATCACTCGGCTTCGGGTCTAGAGCACGCGACTCAAACGCCCTGTTCGGACTCGCTTTCGCTACGGCTACCCCACACGGGTTAACCTCGCCACGTACCGCTAACTCGCAGGCTCATTCTTCAAAAGGCACGCAGTCACCCCCACGTCCGAAAACGCATAAGGCTCCCACGGCTTGTAGGCACACGGTTTCAGGTACTATTTCACTCCCCTCCCGGGGTACTTTTCACCTTTCCCTCACGGTACTTGTCCGCTATCGGTCACCAGGGAGTATTTAGGCTTAGCGGGTGGTCCCGCCAGATTCACACCGGATTTCACGGGCCCGGTGCTACTTGGGATGAGCTCAAGAGAGAGTGCGCGTTTTCGTGTACGGGGCTCTCACCCTCTATGGCGACCCCTTCCAGAGGCCTTCCACTAACAACACACTTTTCTGACTCTCCAGACCTTCGGCAGAAGATCTAAGAACGTCCCACGACCCCAACCACACAACGCCTGCCGGCTGTCACATGTGACTGGTTTAGCCTCATCCGCTTTCGCTCGCCACTACTCACGGAATCACGGTTGTTTTCTCTTCCTGTGGGTACTGAGATGTTTCACTTCCCCACGTTCCCTCCACTCGCCCTATGTGTTCAGGCGAGGGTCACACCACATGACTGGTGCGGGGTTCCCCCATTCGGAAATCCTCGGATCAACGCTCGGTTGACAGCTCCCCGAGGCTTATCGCAGCCTCCTACGTCCTTCATCGGCTCCTGGTGCCAAGGCATCCACCGTGTGCCCTTACTAACTTGAACACACACAAACCCACACCCCGGCCATCCACACCCACCACCCGAAGGCGATACGTGCTTCACGGTCACGGTGCAGGAGTCATTGTTTCCTACAAGATGCTCGCGTCCACTGTGCAGTTCTCAAAGTACGGAGAGTCGACCAACCCCATGCCGCCACCAGACCCGCATTACTGCGGCGGTGTGACGGACGGCTAGTCCCCCACGAGATCGCCTCCCCCGCGCCTACCGGCGCAAGGTCCGCTCCCTCAGGACCCAACAGCGTGCCTACGGCCTCCGACCGCCACCATCCCCGTTCCCACCACCCGAAGGTAGCTGTACTAGGGGCCGATGACCATCATCAACCGAACTGGTCAGTGTTCCACCCTTGAGCTCCGTCACGAACACCAGGACACCTGCGAATGCAGACATCTCACGGCCCGTGCACGGCTCTGGACCACCACAACGAGTGTGGCGGCCAGTGCTCCTTAGAAAGGAGGTGATCCAGCCGCACCTTCCGGTACGGCTACCTTGTTACGACTTCGTCCCAATCGCCGATCCCGCCTTCGACGGCTCCCTCCCACAAGGGGTTGGGCCACCGGCTTCGGGCGTTACCGACTTTCGTGACGTGACGGGCGGTGTGTACAAGGCCCGGGAACGTATTCACCGCAGCGTTGCTGATCTGCGATTACTAGCGACTCCAACTTCATGGGGTCGAGTTGCAGACCCCAATCCGAACTGAGACCGGCTTTTTGGGATTCGCTCCACCTCGCGGTATCGCAGCCCTTTGTACCGGCCATTGTAGCATGTTTGCAGCCCTAGACATAAGGGGCATGATGATTTGACGTCATCCCCACCTTCCTCCGAGTTGACCCCGGCAGTCTCCCATGAGTCCCCACCATTACGTGCTGGCAACATGGAACGAGGGTTGCGCTCGTTGCGGGACTTAACCCAACATCTCACGACACGAGCTGACGACAACCATGCACCACCTGTGTGCGACCCTTACGGACCCACCATCTCTGGAGGATTTCCGCACATGTCAAGCCTAGGTAAGGTTCTTCGCGTTGCATCGAATTAAGCAACATGCTCCGCCGCTTGTGCGGGCCCCCGTCAATTCCTTTGAGTTTTAGCCTTGCGGCCGTACTCCCCAGGCGGGGCGCTTAATGCGTTAGCTGCGGCACGGAGACCGTGGAATGGCCCCCACACCTAGCGCCCAACGTTTACGGCGTGGACTACCAGGGTATCTAATCCTGTTCGCTCCCCACGCTTTCGCTCCTCAGCGTCAGTTGTTGCCCAGAGACCCGCCTTCGCCACCGGTGTTCCTCCTGATATCTGCGCATTTCACCGCTACACCAGGAATTCCAGTCTCCCCTGCAACACTCAAGTCTGCCCGTATCGACTGCAGACCCGGAGTTGAGCTCCGGGCTTTCACAGCCGACGCGACAAACCGCCTACGAGCTCTTTACGCCCAATAATTCCGGACAACGCTTGCACCCTACGTATTACCGCGGCTGCTGGCACGTAGTTGGCCGGTGCTTCTTCTGCAGGTACCGTCACTTTCGCTTCGTCCCTGCTGAAAGAGGTTTACAACCCGAAGGCCGTCATCCCTCACGCGGCGTCGCTGCGTCAGGCTTCCGCCCATTGCGCAATATTCCCCACTGCTGCCTCCCGTAGGAGTCTGGGCCGTGTCTCAGTCCCAGTGTGGCCGGTCACCCTCTCAGGCCGGCTACCCGTCGTCGCCTTGGTGGGCCATCACCCCACCAACAAGCTGATAGGCCGCGGGCCCATCCTCAGCCGATAAATCTTTCCACCACCAGACCATGCGGCCAGTAGTCATATCCGGTATTAGCACCAATTTCTTGGAGTTATCCCAGAGCTGAGGGCAGGTTGCCCACGTGTTACTCACCCGTTCGCCGCTAGGGCACCACCCCGAAAGGCGGGCCTCGCTCGACTTGCATGTGTTAAGCACGCCGCCAGCGTTCGTCCTGAGCCAGGATCAAACTCTCCGTAGATGATTTGATCACGGCTGAGAACCAAGAGTTGGCACTCTCGATGTCAATCAACCAAAGGAACCCATCCTGGCAAACCCGAAGGCACCCCAGGACTGGGGTAAAACATATGGCACTGACTTTCAGCACGCTGTTGAGTTCTCAAGGAGCGGACACTCAGGAACGCCAGCCCTTGCAGGCTTCGTCTTCCTGGTGGCTGCTACACGCTACTCCACGCTCCGAGCTCGTCAACCCCGGGGGGCTGGCTCGGGGGCTGGACTCTCGTCCCGCCCCGGTGTTTCGCGGTGCAAGGAGAACCATACACGCCTTCTGAGGGCCCTCGCAGGGGGGTCCCCAGAGGGGGGTCCAGGGCCCACCGACACCACCCCTCACATCGGCCCTGAGCAGGCAGAACGGCCCGTGTCAGGCGACACCGCGGGGGCGGAACTGGACGCTCACCCGCGGTCCGACGGGTGCCGCGGTCTTGGGAACCGCGTGCTCCCAGGTGCGTTGGCAGGAACCACCCATCACCACCAGGTCCCCGTGACCGAGGGGGAAGCGCAGCGACTCCCCGCCGCCGACGGGGCGCAGCGCCAGGACGCGAGGCGACCCGAAGGACACGATCGCGACCATCGTGTCGGTCGAGCGACCCCGGCCGATCGTGTCGCCGTGCCAGGCGACGGAGTCCCGACCGTCCCGGTACAGACACAAGCCGGCAGAGACGAAGGGCTCGCCGAGTTCGGCCGCGTAGTGCTGGTCGAGTGCGCCTCGGGCATCGTCGAGGAGCGGGTGTGGCAGCTCCTCACCGCCGGCGTACCAGCGGAGGAGCCGGGGCACGGCCACCTCGCGGTCGTACATCTGCCGCCGGTCGGAACGCCAGCCGATGTCCCCGAGCAGGACCTCGAGCACCTCGTCGGAACCGAGCACCCAAGCGGGCAGGTGGTCGAGCCACGCCCCACGGCTCAGGTGGTGCCGGGTGACCCGGTCCCCCAGCGGGCCCAGCGAGGCGGACTCGGCGACGTCCCACATGGACAGCTGGTGAGCCACAGGCATGTCCACAGGCTAACGGAGTTTCGAACAGGTGTGCGAAACCCTGTGGACGGAGGGGTCAGGCCGAGAGGGCGAGCACGAACGGGAGCACCCCACTGGCCCCGGCCCGGCGCAGCTCGCGGCCGGCGACGGTCGTAGTCCAGCGCGAGTCGGCGAGGTCGTCGACCAGCAGCACGGGTCCGGACAGCTCGGCGAGGCGGCCGCGGAGCTCGTCACCGACCACGATCCGCTGCCACACCCCGGCCAGCCGGAAGGCGGAGTTGCCCCCGGGTCCGCCGGTCGGCCCGCCGTGGGCGAGCTCGAGCTCCCCCAGGTAGGGGAGCCGTCCCAGCCGGGACAGCCCCAGGGCCACCCCGGACACCAGAGCCGGGCGCCGCCGGGACGGGATCGAGACGACCGCGACCGGCCGGTCAGCCCAGTCCCAGGCGCCGAGGACCCGGGCGCAGGCGCTCATCAGCTCCTCGGTGGGCGGCGCGTCGGAGGCGACCCCGGGTCGGATCACCCGGTGCGCGACGTCGAGGGCGGCATCCGGGTCCTCCTCCAGGGGAGGCGCCTCGAGGTCCTCGGCCAGGGTGGCGACCCCGCCCACGCCGTCGTCCCCCAAGAGGGTGCGCAGCCGCTGACCCCAGCCCAGGTCGGTGAGCCGGGCGACGGCGCGGCCGGGCAGCACCTGGTCGCCGGGCGCGATCTTGCCCTTGACCTCGACGCCGAGCCGGTCGGCACCGGTCGGCCACTGGGCCCGTGGCGGCAGTTCGACACCGGGCCGGTCGAGCCGCGCGGTGGCCGCCTCGGACGCCCCGGCCGGGATGTCGGTGGCGTACCAGGGGCCGGCGCAGACGTCGCACCGTCCACAGGGGGCGGCCGTCGGGTCGTCCAGGGCGGTCTGCAGGAACGCCATCCGGCACTCCGCCTCCCCGACCGGTCGGGCGTAGGCGATCATCGACCGCTGCTCGGCCTCCCGGGTGCGGGTGACCCGGGCGTACCGGTCGGCGTCGTAGACCCACGGGACCCCGGTCGAGCGCCAGCCGCCCTGGACCCGCTCCACGGCCCCGTCGACGGAGAGCACCTTCAGGAGCAGTTCCAGCCGGGACCGGCGGA
Organism: Geodermatophilaceae bacterium NBWT11; assembly: GCA_014218215.1. Taxonomy (NCBI): domain Bacteria; kingdom Bacillati; phylum Actinomycetota; class Actinomycetes; order Geodermatophilales; family Geodermatophilaceae; species Geodermatophilaceae bacterium NBWT11. Next base: position 2,259,050 of record CP043652.1, on the reverse strand, counting down.
CGTCGGCGACGGTCTCCAGACGGGCCACCGACCAGGCCTTCCCGTCGGCCATGGCCGAGAGCACGGAGGCGGCGTGGTCCTCCCGGGGCATGGAGGACGTGGCGAACCACTGCCAGATCGCGATGTCCTCGGGCCCGGGGAGCAGCAGCACGTCGGCGTGCTCCACGGCACGGCCGGCACGACCGACCTGCTGGTAGTAGCTGACCGGGGACGACGGCGCCCCCAGGTGGACCACGAAGCCCAGGTCCGGCTTGTCGAAGCCCATGCCCAGCGCGGAGGTGGCCACCAGCGCCTTCACCCGGTTCTCCCGCAGGGCCTCCTCGGCGTCCTTGCGGTCGGCGTCGTCGAGCCGCCCGGTGTAGGAGCGCACCTCGTGACCGGCGTCGCGGAGCAGCGCGGCGGTCTCCTCGGCCGCGGCCACGGTGAGGGTGTAGACGATGCCGCTGCCCGGGAGGTCCTCCAGGTGGGCGGACAGCCAGGCCAGCCGGGCCCGGTCGGTGTCCAGCCGGAGCACGCCCAGCCGCAGGGAGTCCCGGGCCAGGGGCCCCCGGACGGTGGTCACGTCGACGCCCCCGGAACCCAGCTGCTCGGCGACGTCGGCGACCACGCGCTCGTTGGCCGTCGCCGTCGTGGCCAGCACCGGGGTGCCGGCGGGCAGCCGGCCCAGCAGCTCGCGGATGCGCCGGTAGTCCGGCCGGAAGTCGTGGCCCCAGTCGGACACGCAGTGCGCCTCGTCCACCACCAGCAGGCCGCACCGGTCGACCAGGTCGGGCAGCTGTTCGTCCCGGAACCGCGGGTTGGTCAACCGCTCCGGGGAGACCAGCAGGACGTCGACGTCGTCGGCGGCCAGCCGCGCGGCGACGTCGTCCCACTCGGTGGCGTTGGCGCTGGAGATCTCCACCGCCTTGATCCCGGCCCGCGCGGCGGCGGCCACCTGGTCGCGCATCAGGGCCAGCAGGGGCGACACCAGCAGCGTGGGGCCGGCGCCGCGACGGCGGAGCAGCGCGGTGGACACGAAGTAGACCGCCGACTTGCCCCAGCCCGTGCGCTGCACGACCAGGGCGCGCTGGTGCCGCTCCACCAGGGCGGAGACCGCGGCGTCCTGGCCCTCGCGGAAGACCGCGTCGGCCCGCCCGGTGAGCTCACGGAGGACCGCGAGGGCCTCGTCGGCGATCTCGGTGGGTGCCACGGCGGTGCTCATGGGTCCGACACTAGGCACCCGGTGTGACAGTCCCCGCCCGACGAGGCGGACCTGTGGACGACGGGGGAGGATGCACCTCGATGCTTCCTCCCGACAACCACGTGCACACCGAGTTCTCGTGGGACACCGGGCCCTGGGCCTCGATGGTGGAGACCTGCGAGCAGGCCGTCCGGATCGGACTGCCCGCGGTCGCGTTCACCGAGCACCTGGACTTCACCGTCTGGGCCGCCGAGGACCGGGCCGCCCGGGACGGCCTGGTGGACCGGCACCCGGCCAACCAGCGCCCCATCGACGTCGAGGCCTACGCCGCGTCCATCGCCGAGTGCCGGGACCGGTTCCCCGAGCTGCGGGTGGTCTCCGGGGTCGAGGCAGGCGAGCCGCACCTGTTCGCGGCCAGCGTCGCGAAGCACCTGGCCGCGGCGCCGGTGGACCGGGTCCTGGGCTCCCTGCACTCCCTCACCCAGGGCGAACGGCTGATCGGGGTCAACCGGATGCTCACCCGCTCCGGCGCCGATGCCACGATGCGCCGATACCTCACCGAGATGGCCGCGATGGTGCGGGCCAGCGACGTGTTCCAGGTGCTCGCCCACGTGGACTACCCGCGCCGCTACTGGCCCGGCGGCCGCGACCGGTACGCCGAGCTCCCCTTCGAGGCCGAGTACCGCGAGGTGTTCCGGGCGCTGGCCGAGACCGGGCGGGCGCTGGAGGTCAACACGACCAGCCCGCTCGCCTCGGTGGAGCTGGTGCGCTGGTTCCGGGACGAGGGCGGCGAGGCGGTCAGCTTCGGCAGCGACGCGCACACCCCCACCGCCGTCGGCCAGCGGTTCGACCTCGCCGTCGACGTGGTCGAGGCGGCCGGGTTCTCCCCCGGTCGCGACCGGTTCGACTTCTGGCGGCGCTGACCCCGCCCGAACCCCCGAGGGTGAACTACTTCACCGCTAAGAGAAATCCCGCTAGGGTCCGTCCATGACCTCACCCCGCACCGTCGTGATCGCCCTGGGCGGCAACGCGATGACCGGGGCGGACGGGTCGGCGACACCCGGCGCCCAGCGCGCGGCCATCGCCGTCGCCTCCGGACACGTGGCCGACGTCGTCGCCACCGGGGTCCAGGTCGTGCTGACCCACGGCAACGGCCCCCAGGTGGGGAACTTGCTGGTCAAGAACGAGTTGGCCGCGCACGAGGTCCCCCCGGTCCCGCTGGACTGGAACGTCGCCCAGACCCAGGCCACGATCGGCTTCACCGTCGTCGACGAGCTGGACGCCGCCCTCGCCGCCCGGGGACTGACCCAGCGCACCGCCGCCCTGGTCACCCGCACGCTCGTGGACGCCGGGGACCCCGGGTTCACCGAGCCCACCAAGCCCGTCGGCCGCTTCCTGCCCCGCGACCAGGCGCAGCGGTTCATCGACCTGGGCCAGACCTGGGAGGACCGCGGGGCCAAGGGCTGGCGCCGCGTCGTCGCCTCGCCGGCTCCGCTGTCGGTGCTCGACTCCCCCGCCGTCCGCACCCTGGCCGGTGCCGGGTACGTCGTCGTCTGCGCCGGCGGCGGCGGGATCCCGGTCGTCGACGACGGCCGGGACGGCGCCGCGCTGCGCGGGGTCGAGGCCGTCATCGACAAGGACCTGACCGCGGCGTTGATGGCCGCCGAGCTCGGCGCCGACACCCTGGTCATCGCCACCGACGTCGACAACGTCATGGTCGACTTCGGCACCCCGGACGCCCGGCCGCTGGGTCGGGTCACCGTCGCCGAGCTGCGCGAGCACGCCGCGGCCGGCCAGTTCGCGCGCGGCAGCATGGGCCCGAAGGTCGACGCCGCGCTGCGGTTCGTCGCCGGCGGGACCGGCCGTCGCGCCGTCATCACCTCTCTCGAACACATCGCAGAAGCCGTCGCCGACGACGCCGTCGGCACCGTCATCAACCAGGAGGAGTCCTGATGCCCGCACCGATCGAGGTCCGCAAGGTCCCGCTGCACAACGTGAGTGACGCCTCGGAGCTCGCCAAGCTCATCGACGAGGGCGTCATGGACGCCGACCGCGTCGTCGCCGTCATCGGCAAGACCGAGGGCAACGGCGGGGTCAACGACTACACCCGGATCATCGCCGACCGGGCCTTCCGCGAGGTGCTGATGGCCAAGGGCACCCGCAGCGAGGCCGAGGTCAAGCAGATCCCGATCGTGTGGTCCGGTGGCACCGACGGCGTCATCAGCCCGCACGCCACGATCTTCGCCACGCTGCCCGAGGACTCGGTCGAGAAGACCGACGAGCCCCGGCTGACCGTCGGCTTCGCGATGAGCGAGGTGCTGCTGCCCGAGGACATCGGCCGGATCACCATGGTCGAGAAGGTCGCCGAGGGCGTCCGCCGGGCGATGGCCGAGGCCGGGATCACCGACCCCGCCGACGTGCACTACGTGCAGACCAAGACCCCGCTGCTGACGATCGAGACGATCCGCGAGGCCAAGTCGCGCGGCCAGGAGACCTACTACGACGAGCCGCACGGCTCGATGGACCTCTCCAACGGCACCACGGCGCTGGGCATCGCGCTGGCCCTCGGCGAGATCGAGCTGCCCGAGCAGAAGCAGGTCATGCGGGACTTCTCGCTGTTCTCGGCCGTCGCGTCCTGCTCCTCGGGCGTGGAGCTCGACCAGGCGCAGATCGTCGTCGTCGGCAACGCCCGCGGGCACGGCGGGGCCTACCGCATCGGCCACTCGGTCATGAAGGACGCCCTGGACACCGACGGCATCTGGGACGCCATCCGCGAGGCCGGTCTCGAGCTGCCCGAGCGCCCCCGCACCTCCGACCTGGGCGACGACCTGGTCAACGTCTTCCTCAAGTGCGAGGCCGACCCGACCGGCTACGTCCGTGGCCGTCGCAACGCGATGCTCGACGACTCCGACGTGTTCTGGCACCGCCAGATCAAGGCCACCGTGGGCGGCGTCGCCGCCTCGGTGACCGGCGACCCGGCGGTCTTCGTCTCCGTCGCCGCCGTGCACCAGGGCCCCTCGGGCGGCGGCCCCGTCGCCGCCATCGTCAAGGCCTGACGACGACGCGAGCGGCCCGCACCCACCGGGGTGCGGGCCGCTCGTGCGTTCAGGCCTCGAACTGGACGCGGGCGATCTCGGCGCACAACGGCCCGAACAGCTCCGCCCGGATCCGGTTGTGCTCGGCGTCCAGGTCGTAGACCCGGTAGGCCTCGGCGTCCACCCAGTCGCTGGTGATCGCGAAGCCCCAGGCGCCGTCCCGGAGCCCGGCGTCGCGCCCCACCCGGACGTCCAGACAGCCCTGCACGGGCAACGCGACGATCGCGTCGAGCGCGGTCTGGACGGCGGCCGGGTCGGCGCCGGGCAGCAGCCGTCCGACGACGACGTTGCGGATCACGCGACCGTGGTCTCGAGGGTGACCGGGACGTTGCCGCGGGTCGCGTTGGAGTACGGGCACACCTGGTGCGCGGCCTCGACGAGCGCCTCGGCGGCGGCCTGGTCCAGCCCGCCGCCCAGTTCCACGTGCAACACGACCTCCAGGCCGAAGCCGCCGGCGTCGTTCGGGCCGATGCCGACCTCGGCGGTGACCGCGGAGTCGGCCAGCGTGGTGCCCTCGCGCTTGGCGACGACCTTGAGCGCGGAGTGGAAGCAGGCCGCGTAGCCGGCGGCGAACAGCTGCTCGGGGTTGGTCGCCCCGCCGGCGCCGCCCATCTCGGCCGGCGTCGCGAGGTCGACGTCGATGAGGCCGTCGGAGGACCGGGCGTGGCCGTTGCGACCCTCCCCGGTCGCGGTGGCGATGGCGGTGTAGACGACGGGCACGGTGGTCCTCCAGGTGGTCGGGGTGGTCACCTGGGCCAAGACACGGTGCCGCCCGGGGATTCCCTCAGCTGCGGGCGGCGAGCACCCGGGCGGCCTCCCGCTCGGCGGCGGTGTTGACCACGCCCGCCCGCGAGCCGCGGAGCTTGGCCGCGACGTGCTCCCCGACCGTCACCGGCAGGTAGCGCGGCACCTCCCCCGGGTCCAGGCAGCTGGGCAGGGTGGCGATGACGGCGTCGACGTCCCCGTCGTGGAAGAACGCGGCCGACCGGCGCCGGCGGATGGCGCCGTCCACGATCGGCGGCTTGACCCGGTGCAGGGTCGAGGACCAGCGCTCGTTGGTCAGCCGCGCGGTCACGTCCCCCAGGTTGACCAGCAGCGCGCCGTCGACCGGGGAGACGTCGTGCCAGCTGCCGTCGGCGGCGAGCACCTGCAGGCCCGGCACCTGGTCGGCCCACAGCACGGTGACGATCCCGTAGTCGGTGTGCTCGCCCATGCCGGTCAGCTCGCCGTCGAGGTCCACGGTGCCCGGGGGCAGCGCGTAGTTGTTCATCCGCAGCACGTCCAGGGAGTGCCCGGTGATGCCGTCGAAGAAGTCCGCGGGCAGGTCGAGGGCGTCGGCGAAGACCCGGGTGAGGGTGCGGGCGACCCGGGCCGCCTCGGGGAACCAGACGTCCACCGCGGCCTGGAAGCCCGCGACGTCCGGCCAGGTGTTGGGCGCGTAGTCCGGCACCGGCAGGTCGGGCACCGCCGGGTAGGTGTCCTGGGAGGCGCCGACGTTGAAGGCCTCGAAGAAGTCGTTCATCCGGGCCGCGGACTCCACGCCCAGCGACAGCGACAGCGACTCGCTCCTCGGCGGGCTGTAGCCGCGGTTGACCTCCGGTGGGGTCCTGACGGCGAGCTTCGCCTCGGCCGGCTGCCCGAAGAAGGCGTCCATCGCGGCGGCGAGCCCGTCGGCCGCGGCCGACGGGACACCGTGCCCGACCACCTGGACGAACCCGACGGCACGGCAGGCGGCGTCCATGGCCGCAGCGGTCGCAGCCCGGTCACCGACCCCGGTGACGTAGGGGGAGATGTCGACGACGGGGACCTCGAAGCTCACCGGCCCAGGCTGGCTCAGCCTTGTTGCGCCGGTGTCACGGCGGTGTCGCCTGCGGGTCAGGACAGGCCGGCGCCGAGGACGTCGAAGCCGCGGGCGACCAGCTCGACGAAGACGGCCGGGTCGTCGTCGGGGTCCCAGGTGGTGAACGCGGTGATGAGCACGGCGGCGACGGCCTCGGCGACCAGGGCGGCCCGGTGCGGGTCGTCGGGCAGCCGGTCCCGCGTCCACGTCTCGACGGCGTGACCGACGTGCCGGTGGGCGGTGCGGTGGTAGACGTCCAGCTCGGCGTCCTCGGCCACCAACCGGCGGCGGACCGGCAGCACGGCCGCGAAGCCACCGACGAACTCCACGAGGACCGAACGCAGCGCGGCCCACAGCCCTCCGGTGGTGTCGACGTCGGCGAGGAGGCGGGCCAGACGGTCGGCGTCGTCGGGGTGCGGGTCGAAGAGCGCGGCGGCCTTGGTCGGGAAGTGGTTGAAGAAGGTCCGGCGGGAGACCCCGGCGGCCGTGGCGACGTCGTCCACCGTGACGGCGGTGAAACCCTGCCGGGCCACCAGGTCCAGGGCCGCGGCCTGCAGGGCCGACCAGCTGTCCCGCCGCTGCTGCTCGCGCACCGGGAGGGACACGGTTCCCACGCTAGCCCGGGCGCGCTACGGTGACCGCGCTCACGTTGCACTGAGTGCAACCAGACTGTCTGGAGGTCAGCTGTGGCAGGTCGGATGACGGGCAAGGTCGCGTTCGTGACGGGGGCCGCCCGCGGTCAGGGCCGCAGCCACGCCCTGCGGCTGGCCCAGGAGGGCGCCGACGTGATCGCCGTCGACGTCTGCGCGGACATCGCGACCAACCACTACCCGCTGGCGACCGAGGCCGACCTGGCCGAGACCGCCCGGCAGATCGAGGCGCTGGACCGCCGGGTGGTCACGAGGGTCGCCGACGTGCGCGACCGCGCCCAGCTGGCCGCGGCCGTCGAGGCCGGCATCGCCGAGCTCGGGCGCCTGGACGTCGTCGTGGCCAACGCCGGCATCTGCCCGCTGGGCGCCGACGTCCCGGTCCAGGGCTGGTTCGACGTCGTCGCGGTGAACCTGACCGGCGTGCTGAACGCCGTCGAGGTCGCCCTGCCGCACCTGGGCGCCGGTGCCTCGATCGTCTGCACCGGCTCGGTCGCCGGGCTGCTGTCCGGCGGCACGGACAACCCGCAGAACGGCCCCGGCGGATCCGGTTACAGCTTCGCCAAGCAGAACGTCGCCCGCTTCGTGCACGAGCTGGCCAAGCAGCTCGCCCCGCAGTCGATCCGGGTCAACGCGGTGCACCCGACCAACGTCGACACCCCGATGTTGCAGAGCGAGCCCATGTACAAGGTCTTCCGGCCCGACCTGGAGAACCCGACCCGGGAGGACGCCATGCTCGCCTTCCCGGCCATGCAGCCGATGCCCATCCCCTTCGTCGACCCCGTCGACATCAGCAACGCCGTGCTGTTCCTGGCCTCCGACGAGGCCCGGTACGTCACCGGCCTGCAGCTCAAGGTGGACGCCGGCGCCCTGCTGGCGACCACGACCTCCGGCGCCCCCGCCTGACCCGAGGAGATCCCCATGTCCACCAACCCCCGCCGCTTCGAGGGCAAGGTCGCCTTCGTCACCGGTGCCGCCCGCGGCCAGGGCCGGGCGCACGCCGTCCGGCTGGCCAGCGAGGGCGCCGACGTCATCGCCATCGACGTCTGCACCCAACCCGCCACCACGCACTACGCCGGCGCCACCCCGGAGGACCTCGCCGAGACCGTCCGCCAGGTCGAGGCGCTGGACCGCCGCATCGTGGCCCGGCAGGCCGACGTCCGGGACTTTGCCGCCGTGCAGGCCGCGGTGACCGAGGGCGTCGCCGAGCTCGGGCGCCTGGACGTCGTCGTCGCCAACGCCGGGATCTGCTCGGCGGGCAACAGCTGGGAGATCACCCTCGAGCAGTGGGACGAGACCGTGGCGGTCAACCTCACCGGGGTCTTCCACACCGCCAAGGCGACCATCCCGACGCTGCTCGAGCAGGGCACCGGCGGCTCGATCGTCATCACCAGCTCGGTGGCCGGGCTGCGCGGGCTGCCGTTCCTGTCGGCCTACGCGGCGACCAAGCACGGGGTCGTGGGCTACGCGAAGTCGCTGGCCAACGAGCTGGCCCAGCACTCGATCCGGGTCAACACCGTGCACCCGCACGGCGTGGCGACCGGGATGACCGTGGACGACCTGGGCCCGCTGATCGCCGCCAACGCGCAGACCCTGGCGCCGATCTTCATGCAGGCGCTGCCCGACCAGTTCTCCCAGCCCGAGGACATCGCGAACGCCGTCGCCTTCCTGGCCAGCGACGAGGCCCGACACGTCACCGGGATCCAGCTGCCGGTGGACCTGGGGACGCTGATCCGCTGACATCGGCCCCAGGCAGGGGAAGCCCTGCACACACCGTCGGGGCTCCCGGGTGTGTGCAGGGCTTCCCCTGCCGAGGGTGGGGCGCGGGGGTCAGGCGAGGGCGGTGCGGGACTCCTCGGCCAGCGCCACCACGGCCTGCTCGAAGCAGGCGGCGGGGGGCTGGACCAGGCCGGCGCCGACCTGCCCGGTGCCGGCGACCCGGCCCGCCATCCCGGTGTTGATCTGCGGCAGCCAGCCCGTGCGGGCGACCGAGACGACGTCGATGCCGGTCGGGGCGCCGCGGAAGCCGAGCACCGGCACCTGCATCGCCGGGTTCTCGGTCATCGTGATCTGGTACATCCGCTCGGTGGTGGCCAACGCGTCGGGCACCGTGCCACCGACGAAACGGACGATCGCCGGGGCCGCGGCCATGCAGAAGCCGCCGACGCCGTAGGTCTCCATGATCGCGGAGTCGCCGATGTCGGGGTTGGCGTCGTCCGGGCCGTAGTCGCCGAGGAACAGCCCGACAGGGGTGTTGGCCGGCGCGGTGAACCAGCGGTCGCCGGTGCCGGCGGTCTGGACGCCGAACTCGGTGCCGTTGCGGGCGAGCACGGTCACCAGCGTGGAGCCGGGGACGTCGCGGGCGGCGTCCATCGCGAGCTTGGCCGTCGGCATGCCGAGGTTGAGGAAGAAGTGCTCGTTGCCGCCGATGAACGTCAGGACCGCGGCGATGTCGGAGGACGGGGCGTCCACCTCGACGATCGCCGGGGACAGGTCGCGCAGGGTCATCAGGGAGCCGGCCCGGTTGCGGTTGTGCCCCTCGTCGCCCATCTGCAGCATCTGGGCGAGCACGGCCTTGACGTCCAGCGGGTCCGCGGACCGGCTGCGGACGGCGGCCTGGAGCACCGGGCCCAGCGTGCGGGTCATCCAGTGCAGCCGCTCGACGACCTCGGGGCCGTAGGCGCCCATCCGGAGCACCTTGCCCAGGCCCTCGTTGAGGTTGGAGAACGCCTGTCGCCCGTCGGTGGGGTCGGTGAGGCACCACATCCACATCGACGGGCTGGTCACCCCGGCCATCGGGCCGACGGCGCGGTGGTGGTGGCAGGGGTCCAGCGCGATGCCGCCCGAGGCCAGCAGCGCCTCGGCGTCCTCGGGGGTCTCGGCCCAGCCCTCGTAGAGGCAGGCGCCCATGAGCGCGCCGCGCATCGGGCCCGACGCCGTCTCCCAGGTCAGCGGCGGTCCGCTGTGCAGGAGGGTGCGGTCGGGCAGACCCAGCACGTCGCGGGCGGGCAGGACGTCGGTGAGCACCGAGCCCGCGGCCAGCACACGCTCGACGGCGGCCCGGTTGGCGGCGGCCCGGCGCGGGTCCAGCGCGAGCTGGGTGAGGTCCTCGGCCGAGCCGATCGTCGGCGGACGCCACTCGACGTCGGTCACCGCGGCGCCCTGGGCGCGCAGCGCGTCGGAGAAGACGTCGACCCCGGCGGCGACGACGGCGGGCGGGCCGCTGAGCAGGCTGGTCACTTCGATGCCCCGATCAGGTCGAGTGCGTGCCGGGTGGCCGCGGAGTTGGAGGCGAAGACGGCGGCGCCGGCAGCGGCGAGGGCGTCGGCCTGGGCCGACCAGCCCTGCGGGTCGCCCTCGGTGCCGACGAGTGCGACGACGACCGGGACCTGCAGGTCGCGCAGGGCCGGGGCGAGCGCACCCGCCGGGTCGGGGTCGGCGCCGTGGCCGAGGACGACGTCCAGCAGCAGGACGGCGGGCTCACCGCTGGCGGCCAGCGTCGCGATCGCCTCCAGCCGCAGCGTGGGGTCGATCATCGGGTGCGCTCGGCCGACCGTGAGCGCGTCGTCCCCGAAGTCGACGACCACGTGCCCGCGGGCGGCGAAGTCAGCGCCCAGGTCGAGCTCGGGGCGCAGCGGGGTGTTCGAGCGGACGTCGCCGAGGGCCGGGGCGGCCACCAGCATCGCCTCGTCGGCGAGCGTGCCGCCGGAGTAGAAGCCCTTGAGCACGGCACCGGCGGGCACGGCCCGGTCGGCCCCGGGCCGGGTCGGCCAGGTGGGGACGGCGACGCCCATGTCGCGCAGCAGCGCCTCGACCGCGGCGGTCAGGTCGGGGCTGTCGGCCGAGAGCGCGGCGCTGGACACCGGGGTGGACAGCTCCGCCGACGCGGCGGCGACGCGCTCGGCGACCTGGGGGGCCGGGGGCTTGGAGACCAGCAGCACCCGCTCGGTGGCGGTGTCCTCCTCGAGCATCCGGAGCGCGTCGAGGGTGGCCAGGCCGCCGACGGCGGCGGAGAGGTCGCGGCCGCCGACACCCAGGACGTGGCTGACGCCGACGCCGGCGGTGTCGAGCAGGCAGCTGACCTGCTGGGCGCCGGTGCCGGAGGCGGCGACCAGGCCGACGGGCCCGGGCCGGACGACGTTGGCGAAGCCCAGGAAGACCCCGGCGACGATCGCGGTCCCGCAGTCGGGGCCCATCACCAGCACGCCGGCGTCGTGTGCGGCCTGCTTGAGGGCGATCTCGTGCTCCACCGGGACGCCGTCGCTGAACACCAGCACGCTGCGGCCGGCGGCGATCGCGTCCATCGCCTCGGCGACGGCGTACGGACCGGGCACGCTGACGATCGCCAGCGGGGTCTCGGGCTCCTCGTCCAGGGCCGCGCCGACCGTGCGGGAGGGGATCGCCTGCGCCGAGCCGCGGTCCTCGCGGGCGGTCAGCGCGGCCTCGACCGCGGCGACCGCGGAGGTGAGCTCGGCGTCGTCGGTCGCGGTCAACGCGATGAGGAGCTGGTCGGGCTTGGCCCCGGGGTCGGGCGAGAGGCCCATCCCGGCGGCCAGCTCGAGGTTGAGCGGCGTGGCCATCGCGACCAGCACGGCGGTGACGCCCTCGCGGGCGCCGATCGCCTTGCTGACCTGCATCAACTTGACCGAGTCGGCGTAGACGCCGCTGCGCAGGGAGACGTGCCGGGGCACCTGCTGGAGGTCGCCGGCCGCTGCTGTGGGGGCACTCACCGTCCGGACGCTACAGGCGGAAGTGTCTCAGCGGTGAGGGAAATCCGGATGCAATGATCCCGGCACGAAGATTTAGCGCTGAGGTACTTCCGGACTGTCGGTGGTCGGTGTCACAGTGACCGCTCCCGGTGGGATCGAGCCCGCCGGCTGCGGCGAGTTGCCGTCACGAGCAGGAGGAACCATGGCGTTCGGGTGGAAGCTGTACGGCGACGGGAAGACCCCGCCGCCCGGTCAGGCCGTGGCCCCCGACGAGCGGCTGTCGTGGCCGCTGACGGTCGGGATCGGCGCGCAGCACGTCGTCGCCATGTTCGGTGCGACCTTCGTCTTCCCGCTGATCATGGGCCTGGACGCCAACCTCGCGATCATGATGAGCGGGATCGCGACGATCGTCTTCCTGCTGATCGTGCAGGGGAAGGTGCCCTCGTACCTGGGCACCTCGGCGGCGTTCGTCGGCGGCGTGGCCGCGGTACGGGCCGGCGGCGGTGACAGCGGCGACGTGGTCGGCGCGATCCTGGTCTCCGGCGTCGTCCTGATGATCGTCGGCCTGGTGATCCAGCAGGCCGGTCCGGTCGTGGTCAACAAGGTGCTCCCCCCCGCCGTCACCGGCGCCGTGGTGCTCCTGATCGGCTTCAACCTGGCCCCGGTCGCGGCCCAGACGTACTGGCCCCAGGACCAGTGGGTCGCCTTCGCCACCATGGCCTTCGTCGTCGTGGTGTCCCTGGCGCTGCGCGGCTTCTGGTCGCGCATCTCCATCCTGCTCGGCCTGGTCTTCGGCTACGTGCTCTCCCTGGTGCTCGACGCGAGCATCGGCCAGATCACCGCCCCCGACGGCGCCGGCGTGGTCAGCGCGCACGACCGGGTCAACCTCGACGGGATCGGCCAGGCCGACTGGTTCGGGCTGCCCACCTTCACCGCCCCCAGCTTCTCGGTGAACTTCTCCCTGCTGGTGCTGCCCGCGGTCATCGCGCTCGTCGCCGAGAACGCCGGGCACGTCAAGGCCGTCGGTGAGATGACCAAGCGCAACCTCGACCCGGTCATGGGCCGCGCGGTCTTCGCCGACGGCGTCGGCACCGTGCTCGCCAGCTCCGTCGGTGGCTCCCCCACGACCACCTACGCCGAGAACATCGGCGTCATGGCCGCCACCCGGGTCTACTCCACGGCCGCCTACTACGTGGCCGCGATCGTGGCCATCGTGCTCGGCCTGGTGCCCAAGTTCGGCGCCGTGGTCAACGCGACCCCGGGTGCCGTCCTCGGCGGCATCACCGTCGTCCTCTACGGGATGATCGGTCTGCTGGGCGCCAAGATCTGGAAGGAGAACCGGGTCGACTTCGCCAACCCGATCAACCTCGTGCCGCTCGCGGCCGGGATCATCATCGGCATCGGCAACGTCAACCTCCAGGTCACCGACAACTTCTCGCTGTCGGGCATCTCGCTGGGCACCATCGTCGCCGTCGGCGGCTGGCACCTGGCCCGGGCCCTCGCGCCCCGGGAGATGAAGGACTCGCTGGACGCCGAGGACGGCTTCCGGCACGGCACCGGCCCCGCCCTGGGCGCGACCGGTGCGCACACCACCGACGGCGCCGCCGACCCCTCGTCGCTGGACGCACAGACAGGCACCGTGAAGGAGACCCGCACGCAGTGAAGCCCGCACCCTTCGGCTACGCCGACCCCACCTCGCTCGGCGAGGCGCTGTCCGTCCTCCAGAGCGAGGGCGAGGGCGCCAAGGTGATGGCCGGAGGGCAGTCACTGCTCCCCCTGTTGTCCATGCGGTTGGCCTCGCCGACCACGCTCGTGGACATCAACCGGGTGCCCGACCTGGACACCGTCGTCGTGAGCGACGACGGTGTCCGGGTCGGGGCCCTGGTGCGGCACGTGGACCTGCTGCACCACGCCGGTGCCGCCGCGGTCCAGCCGCTGCTGGCCCGCGCCACCGCGAACGTCGCCCACCCGGCGATCCGCAACCGCGGCACCACCGTCGGCTCGATCGCGCACGCCGACCCCTCCGGGGAGATGACCTCGGTGCTGGCGCTGACCGGTGGCTCGGTCACCGTCGCCACGCCGGCCGGGTCCTCCGTCGTGGACTGGGCGGACTTCTTCGTCGGCCCGCTGGAGACCTCGGTGCACGGCCCGGCCGTCGTCACCGACGCCTTCTTCCCCGCTCTGCCCGCCCGCACCGGCACCGCGTTCGAGGAGATCTCCCGCCGCAAGGGCGACTACGCCGTCTGCGGCGCCGGCGTGACGGTCACCCTCGACCACGACTCGAGGGTCACCTCCGCCCGGGCGTCCTACATCTCCGTCGGGCTGGTGCCCGAGGTGCACGACCTCACCGAGGCCGTCGCCGGCCAGTCCGCCGACACCGCCGACTGGGCCGCCGCCGGCGCCCTGGCCCGCACCCTCGTCGACCCGGACGGCGACCTGCACGCCAGCGCGGACTACCGCCGGCTGCTGGTCGGCGTCCTCACCGAACGCACCCTCGCCCGCGCCGCCCAGGAGGCACAGAACCGATGAGCGTCTCCACCGAGCGCACCATCTCCGTCACCGTCAACGGTGTGCCACGTGAAACGACGGTCCCGGTCCGCCGGCTGCTGTCCGACGCGCTGCGCCACGACCTCGAGCTGACCGGTACCCACGTGGGCTGCGAGCACGGCGTCTGCGGCGCCTGCACGGTGCTGGTCGACGGGCAGCCGATGCGCTCCTGCCTGGTGCTCGCCGTGCAGGTGGACGGCAAGGCCGTCACCACCGTCGAGGGCCTGGCCCGGGACGACGGCCGGGGCGGCGAGGTGCTGCACCCGGTGCAGACCGCCTTCCGCGAGTGCCACGCCCTGCAGTGCGGGTTCTGCACCCCCGGCTTCCTGATGACCATGGCCGCCGGGCTCGAGGCCCGCGACCAGAGCACCGACATCACCGAGGACGAGGTCGACGAGATCGTCGGCGGCAACCTCTGCCGGTGCACCGGCTACGCCAACATCAAGAAGGCCTGCCGGCACGCCGCGGGCCTCATGAAGGAGGCCGCGGAGTGACCACGAAGCTGATGGGCGAGCCGGTCCGCCGGCGAGAGGACCTGCGGCTGATCACTGGCCGCGGGCGCTACACCGACGACATCGGGCACGGCGCGCTCGCCGCCGCCTTCGTGCGCAGCCCCTACGCGCACGCCCGGATCACCGGCATCGAGGTCGACGGCGCGCTGGACGTCGAGGGCGTCGTCGCCGTCTACACCTACGAGGACCTGTTCGGCCCGATGGCCGAGCCGCTCCCCGTGCTCATCCCGCACCCCCAGCTCACCGCCCCGCGCACCGGCTTCCCGCTGGCCCGCGATGTCGTCCAGCACGTGGGCGAGGCCGTCGTGATGGTGGTGGCCACCGACCGCTACGTCGCCGAGGACGTCTGCGACCGGATCGTCGTCACCTACGAGGAGCTGCCGGTCGTCGTGGGCGTCGACGCCTCCCGGGCCGCCGTGCACGCGGTGCACGAGGACGTCCCGGACAACGTGGCCGCCCGGCACCACCAGGAGACCGGCGACGTCGAGGCCGCGCTGGCCGCCTCGACGCACACGCTGTCCTTCACCCAGTACATCGAGCGCAGCGCCTGCATGCCGATGGAGGGCAAGGGCGTGCACGCGGTGTGGAACCACGACGACTCCTCGCTGCGGGTGCACACCTCCACCCAGGCCTCCACCTCGGTGCGGGCCGCGATCGCCGCCAAGCTGCAGCTGTCGCTGGAGAAGGTCGAGGTCGTCGCGCCCGACGTCGGCGGCGGGTTCGGCGTCAAGATCGTGCACCCGTGGCCCGAGGAGCTGCTGGTGCCGATGGCCGCCATCGCGCTCGGCCAGCCCGTGCACTGGGCCGAGGACCGTCGCGAGCACTTCATCTCCTCCGCGCACGAGCGCGAACAGCGCCAGGAGATCACCGTCGGCTACGACGACGAGGGCCGGGTGACCGCGCTGGACGTCCGCGCCTGGCACGACAACGGCGCGTACACGCCCTACGGGATCATCGTGCCGATCGTGACGGCCACCCAGCTGGTGGGCCCGTACGCCGTCCCGGTCTACCGGGTGCGGATCGACAGCGTCTACACCAACACCGTCATCGTCACGCCCTACCGCGGCGCCGGTCGCCCCCAGGGCTGCTACGCGATGGAACGCACGATGGACCGGATCGCCCAGCACCTCGGGCTCGACCGGGCCGAGGTGCGCCGCCGCAACCTGATCGGCAAGGACCAGTTCCCCTACGACCACCACCTGACGTTCCAGGACGGCCGGCCGGTCATCTACGACTCCGGTGACTACGAGGGCCTGCTGGACAAGCTGGTCGCCCTGGTCGGCTGGGACCGCGCCGAGGAGCGCCGGGCCGAGGCCGCCTCCCGCGGCAAGCAGCTGGGCATCGGGATGGCCATGTACGTCGAGGGCACCGGCCCCGGCCCCTACGAGGGCGGCCACGTGCAGGTGCTGGGCTCGGGCAAGGTGCTGGTCTCCACCGGGCTGACCAGCCAGGGCCAGGGTCACGAGACGGCCTTCGCGCAGATCGTGGCGCACGAGCTGGGCGTCCCGATCGAGGACGTCGAGGTCACCACCGGCGACACCCGGCGCTTCGGCTACGCCGTGGGCACCTTCGCCTCCCGCGCGGCGGTGATGAGCGGCAACGCCATCGCCCTCGCCGCCCGCGGGGTGCGCGCCAAGGCGCTGCGGATCGCCGCGGAGATCCTCGAGGCCGACGTCGACGACCTCGAGATCGACGAGGGCGTGGTGCAGGTCAAGGGCACGCCCGGGACGGCGATCCCGCTGCGCACCGTGGCCGTGCTGTCGAACCCGCTGCGGTACGCCTTCGACGAGGCCGCCCGGCAGGCCACCCAGTTCGCCGGCCCCGGCGACGACAGCAAGCCCCCGGTCGCCGTCGGCGACGCCCCCGGCCTGGAGCACGTCGACTACTACTCCCCGATCCGGTCGACCTTCGCCTCGGGCGCACACGCCGCGGTGGTGGAGATCGACCCGACCACCTGGGAGATCGACGTCGTCGACTACGCCGTCGTGCACGACTGCGGGAACATCGTGAACCCGATGATCGTCGAGGGCCAGGTGCACGGCGGGGTCGCCCAGGGCGTGGGCGGGGCGCTCTACGAGCGGATGGCCTACGACAGCGACGGCCAGCTGCAGAACGCCTCGTTCATGGACTTCCTGATGCCCTACGCCAGCGAGGTCCCCGACGTGGTCATCGACCACCAGGAGACCCCGTCCCCGCTGAACCCGCTGGGCCTCAAGGGCGCCGGTGAGGCCGGCGTCATCCCGGGCACCGCCTGCATCGCCTCGGCCATCGAGGACGCGATCGGTCTCCGGATCGCCGCGATGCCGATCAGCCCCACCGAGCTCTACGACCTCGTCCGCTCCCCCGACGCCGAGCGCGTCCCCGCCGCCATCCCTGGAGTCCCCGCGTGAAGCTCGACGGCACCGCCACCCTGTCCGCTCCCCCCGCCGCCGTGTGGGCCGCGATCACCGACCCCGCGGTGTTGGCCCGCACCATCCCCGGCTGCCAGGGCCTGGAGCGCACCGGCGAGGACGAGTACGCGATGACCGTCTCGGTCGGCGTCGGCGCGATCCGCGGCGTCTACGCCGGCGAGGTCAAGCTGACCGACAAGACCGAGCCCACCCGCTACGTCATGCACGCCTCGGGCTCCGGCGGGCCCGGCTCGGTGCGGGCCACCGTGCCGATCACCCTGGAGGAGGTCGAGGGCGGCACCAGGCTGACCTACGACGCGGACGCCGTGGTCGGTGGCGCCGTGGCCGGGGTGGGCCAGCGGATGATCACCGGGGTCGCCAAGCGGCTGGCCGGGCAGTTCTTCTCCGCCATCGACGCCGAGCTCACCGGCACCGCCCCGGCGCCGGCCGCCCCGGCGAACGCGAACGTGACGCCCTCCGCCGCCGCGGTCAGCGACACCGCCGCACAGACCGGATCGGCCGCACCTGCCGCTGCGCCTGCCCCGGCCACCCGGTTCGCCGCCCCCGCAGCCACCGCCGCCGGCGGGTCCGCCCCGGCCGAGCTGGCCCTGGCCGCCGCCGGTGGTGGGGTGCTCACGCTGCTCGGTGTCCTCGTGGGGTACCTGCTGGGCCGCCGGGCCTGACCCGGCCGGGCTGACGAGAAGCGCCTTTCTCGTCCGGGGGCAACGGAACGGTTCCGCACCAGATGATCACTGGGGGGTTGCCGGAGTCGATCACGGGGCAGTGAGCCCCGACGACGCCGCACCCGCGGCGCACCTCACCGACGGAGGCATGCGCCCATGGGCGACTCTTTCCGGAACGCACTCGACAACGTCGTGGCGTTCCTCCCCGCACTGCTCTTGTTCATCATCATCCTGGCCATCGGCTACTTCATCGCCAAGGCGCTGGAGAAGGTGCTGGTCAAGGTGCTCGAGAAGGTCGGCTTCGACCGGGCGGTCGAGCGCGGCGGCATCAAGAAGGCCCTGCAGAACTCGCAGTACGACGCCTCGCAGATCCTCGCGAAGATCGTCTTCTACGCGGTCATGCTCTTCGTGCTGTCCACGGCGTTCGGTGTCTTCGGCCAGAACCCGATCAGCGACTACCTGTCGGCGATCATCGGCTACCTGCCCAAGGTCTTCGTCGCGATCCTGATCCTGGTGATCGCCGCTGCGATCGCCGCCGGCGTCAAGCTCCTGGTGCAGAACACCCTGGGCTCGCTGTCCTACGGCAAGATCCTGGCCAACGTCGCCTCCACGGTGATCCTGGCCCTGGGTGTCATCGCCGCGCTGAACCAGCTCGAGATCGCCCAGAACGTGGTCAACGCCGTCCTCTACGCCACGCTCGCCGCGCTCGTCGGCGTCGTCGTCGTGGCCGTCGGTGGTGGTGGCATCGTGCCGATGCGCCAGCGCTGGGAGAACGCGCTGTCCAAGGTCGAGGCCGAGGCCCCGAACATGAAGCGCGAGGCGGCCAACGCCAGCTCCCCGCGTGAGGCCCTGCGCCAGGAGGCCCAGCAGTACCGCCCCGAGCCCCAGCAGGGGCAGCCGCAGTACGGCGACCAGCAGGCCCAGCAGTACGCCGGCCAGCAGCAGTACGGCCAGCCGCAGGCCGGCCAGCAGTACGGCGCCAGCGCCTACGGCCAGCAGCCCTACGACCAGCAGCAGGGCGGCGACCCCAGCCAGGCCTACGGCGACCAGGGCCAGCGCTACGGCCAGGGCGTGACCGAGCAGTACGGCGCCGAGGGCCAGCGCTACGGCCAGCCCGAGGGCCAGCAGCAGCAGTACGGCCAGCCGCAGGGGTACTCCACCGAGGCCGTCCCGGTCCCGGACCCCTCGCAGGCCTACGCCCAGCCCCCGGTCCAGCAGGAGGACCCGGGCACCCAGCAGCTCCCCCGGGCCACCGGCTACGAGCGGCTCGAGGGCGACCAGGGTCAGGGCGGCCAGCAGCGCTGACCCACCCCGCACCCTGCGAGCGCCCCTCCCGACCACGGTCGGGAGGGGCGCTCGTGCGTTCAGCCCGCGGACAGCCCCAGCACGAGCGTGTCGGCGTAGGTCCGGGCGATCTCGGCGGCGGTGAACGCCGACGTCCCGGGGTCGAACCAGCGGTTGGTCCAGGACACCATCCCGATCACCCCGGCTGCGACGACGTACGGGTCACCACGGACGGCGAAGGTCCCGTCGTCGGCCCCGGCCGCCACGATGGCCACCACGGCGTTCTCGTAGCGCTTGTTGACCCGCCGCATGTGCTGGGCCCACTCCGAGCGGTCCGGGGTGACGGCGCGCAGGTCCTCCTGCAGGTAGACGTAGAGGAACGGGTGGCTGCGGGCGTAGCTGGCCATCATCTCGGTGACCAGCTCACGCAGCTTGTCCGCAGGCGTCCCCGGGCCGGCCGCGATCGCCTCGGCGCGCTCGGCGTTGCGCTCCACCGTCTCGCCGACGACGTCCTGGAAGAGCTCCTGCTTGCTGCCCACGTAGTGGTAGAGCGAGGCCCGGTCCATGCCGAGCTCGGCGGCGACGTCGGCCAGCGTCGTCCGGGCGTAGCCGCGGCCCGAGAAGACCCGGGCCGCGGCCGTGACGATCTCGGCCCGGCGCTCGGCGAACGCGGGCTTGCCGGAGTCCCGCCGGGCGGCCCGGCGCCGACCGAGGTCGCTGGAGGGCTCGGGGGAGCTCACCTCACTCCCGGGACGCGCGCTCCGCCGCGCGACCGGCCTGGTAGGCCTCCCAGTAGGTGCGGTGGTGGCTGAACGGCTCGTCCCGGTCCTCGACCGCGGCCCGGACGCCGTCGGCCCGCTGGATGCGCTCGAAGTCCGCCATCGCGGGCCCGGCGATCGCCATCGCGTCGGCGTCGTTGGCCGCGGCGATCGCCGAGGCGATGCCCATCGCGTCCCACCAGCGGTTGGTGGCCTCCTTGTGGCTGTAGAGCATCTCCAGCGGCACGTGGCTGATCCGCTCGGCGTAGGTGCGGGCCACCGCCATCACCTCGTCGGCGGGGACGGCCTTGTTCACCAGGCCGTACTGCTCGGCCTCGGTGCCGGTCATCGAGTCGCCGGTGAACAGCCACTCCTTGGTCTTGCGCATGCCCAGGTGCACCGGCCACATGCCAAAGGTGTGGATCTCGCCCATCGTGCGGGCCTCGGGCTGGCCGAAGGTCGCGTCGTCGGCGGCGAACACCACGTCGAGGACGCCGGCCAGGTCCAGCCCGCCGGCCACGCAGGCTCCGCGGACGACGCCGACGGTGGCCTGCCGGATGCGCCACAGCCGCATCCAGCGCTCGCGGGACTCGTGGAACTCGCGGCGGCTGAAGATGGGGGCGCGGCGGTGCGGGCGGCTGTCCTCGGGCCGCGAGGGCTCACCGGTGCCCCAGAGGTAGCCCCACTCGGACAGGTCGTAGCCGGTGCAGAAGTTTCTTCCGTTGCTGGCGACGATGAGCACCCGGGTGTCGTCGTCGCTGTCCAGGTCGTCGAGGACGTCGTCCATCTCGTCGCGCAGCTGCCGGCACAGCGCGTTGCCCCGGTCGGGCCGGTTCAGCGTCATGGTGGCGATCCGGCCCTCCTTCTCGTAGGTGAGCATCGATGGTGTCGGCACCCTGCGGCCCATGTCGGTTCCTCCGTCGTCGTCCCGGCTGTCGTCAACGCCAACGTAGGTGTTGACAGCCCGACGTGTCCAGGGCCACAGTCGCCCCATGACCGACGTCGACGTCGTGGTGGTGGGAGCCGGCTTCGCCGGTCTGCGCGCGTTGCACACGCTGCGCGAGCGCGGGCACAGCGTGGCCGTGCTGGAGGCCGGGGACGGGATCGGTGGCGTGTGGCACTGGAACCGCTATCCCGGGGCGCGCTGCGACGTCCGCAGCCACGACTACTCCTACGGCTTCGACCCCGACCTGGAGCAGGAGTGGCGCTGGACCGAGCGCTACGCGACCCAGCCGGAGATCCTGCGCTACGTCGACCACGTGGTGGAGCGCTTCGACCTGGCCCGCGACGTGCACCTGCACACCCGGGTGACCCGGATGGTGTTCGGCGACGGCGGGTGGGACGTGGAGACCACGGCCGGCGCCTGGCGGGCCCGCTTCGTGGTCATGGCCACCGGCCAGCTGAGCGTGCCCAAGGACCCCGAGCTGCCCGGGCAGGACGACTTCACCGGCACCGTGCTGCACACCGCCCGGTGGCCGAAGGAGGGCGTCGACCTCACCGGGAAGCGGGTCGGCGTCATCGGGACCGGGTCGTCGGGCACCCAGCTCATCCCCGTCGTCGCCGAACAGGCCGCGCACCTCACCGTCTTCCAGCGCACCCCGAACTTCTCCATCCCGGCCACCAACGCACCCGTGGACGACGCCGAGGACGCCGCGGTCAAGGCCGTCTACCGGGAGCGACGGGAGGCCGCGCGCACCTCCCCGACCGGGCTGAGCTTCCCGGTCAGCCGGGAGTCCGCCCTCGAGGTGGACCCCGAGGAGCGCCGCCGGCACTACGAGGAGCAGTGGCCGACCACCGGCTTCGGGTTCCTGCTGGCCTACCGCGACCTGATGCTCGACGAGGCGGCCAACGCCACCGTCGCGGACTTCGTCCGGGCCAAGATCACCGAGAAGGTGACCAAGCCCGAGCTGCTGCCGCACCTGCTGCCCGAGGGCTACCCCTTCGGGGCCAAGCGGCCGCCGGTGGACTCGGGGTACTTCGAGACCTTCAACCGGGACGACGTCGACCTGGTCGACGTGCGGGACACCCCGGTCACCGGCTTCACCCCGCGGGGGCTGCAGACCACCGAGCGGGAGGTCGAGCTCGACGTCGTCGTCTTCGCCACCGGGTTCGACGCGATGACCGGGGCGCTGCTGAAGCCCGAGATCGTCGGCCGGGACGGGCTCACGCTGCGCGAGGCGTGGTCGGGCGGGCCGCGCACCTACCTGGGCGTCCAGGTGGCCGGGTTCCCCAACCTGTTCGTCATCGCCGGCCCCGGCAGCCCCTCGCTGCTGTCGAACGTCCTGCTGAGCATCGAGCAGCACGTCGACTGGGTGGCCGACCTGCTCCAGGCCGCCGGGGAACGGGGCGCGGACGTGATCGAGGCCGATGCCGCCGCCCAGGACCGGTGGGTCGACCACGTCAACGAACGGGCCGAGGCCACGCTCTACCCGCAGGCCCGCAGCTACTACATGGGGGACGACGTGCCCGGCAAGCCACGGGTGTTCACGCCCTACGTCGGCGGGGTGCGGGGCTACACCCGGGTCCTGGACAAGGTCGTGGCCGACGGCTACGACGGGTTCCACCTCACGGCGGCCGCCCGGTGACCGCACACCCGCTCTCCCCCGCCCGGCGGCGCGAGCTGCTGGAGGAGCGCTTCCCGACGTGGACGCCGCGGACGCTGTCCGGCGCGCTGGACCACGCCTGCACCGAGTTCGCCGACCGGCCGTTCGTGATCACCGACCGGGTGCGGTGGACGTACGCCGAGGTCGCCGAGCGCTCCCGCCGGCTGGCCGCCGGACTGGCCGGGCTGGGGGTGCGGGCCGGGGACCACGTGGGGGTGGTGCTGGCCAACTACGCGGAGTTCCCGGTGGTCACCCACGCGCTGAGCCGGCTGGGGGTCACCGCCGTCCCGATCAACTTCCTGAACCGGACGGCGGAGCTCGGCTTCGTGCTGCGCCGCTCGCACGCCGTCGCACTGGTGGTCATGGACTCCTTCCGGGGCACCGACCACCTGGCGATGCTCGACGAGCTGGCCCCGGGCTGGGAGACCGCCGGGGGCGGGGAGTCGCTGCCCGAGCTGCGGCACGTCGTCGTCGTGGAGACCGGGCAGGCGCTGCCCCGCAAGGGGACGACGACGCTGGCCGCGCTCTCCGAGACCGCGCCGCTGCAGGAGTCCACCGGGGACCCGGACGACGCCGCGGTGCTGCTGTTCACCTCGGGCACGACCGGCGAGCCCAAGGGCGTGCCGCTCACCCACGACATGCTGCTGCGGGCGGCGTTCTCCTCGGTGTTCGGCCGGGCCTTCGCCGACGGCCACCGGCTGACGTTCTCGCTGCCGATGTACCACGTGTACGGCTTCGTCGAGGGCCTGCTGACGGTGCCGTTCGTGGGCGGCTCGCTGGTCGCGCAGCTGTCCTTCGACGCGGCGAGCACCGTGGCCGCGATCGAGGAGCACCGCTGTGACGACGCGCTGCTCATCCCCACGATGACGCTGGCGGTGCTGGCCGAGCTGCGGGAGAACGTGCACGACGTGTCGTCGCTGACCCACCTGTTCTCCTCCGGCGGGGTGTCCCCCGCCGGCATCTGGGACGCCATCGACGAGGTGTTCGGTGACGTCGAGGTGGTCACCGGCTACGGGCAGAGCGAGACGACGGCCTCCACCACGTGCACCCGCCCGGAGGACCCGCCGGACCGGCGGCGCACCACGAACGGCCGGGTGCGGGACGCCGGCGTCGCCGGGGACCCCGCGCTGGACCGACGGCTGGTCGTCTACCGCACCGCGGACCCGGTGACCGGGGAGCCGCTGGAGCCCGGCGCGGTCGGCGAGCTGCTGGCCCGCGGCCCCGGCGTGATCACCGGCTACTTCGAGAACCCGGCCGCCGACGCCGCGACCTTCACCGCCGACGGGTGGCTGCGCACCGGCGACCTGGGCTCGGTGGACGCCGACGGGTGGCTGCGGCTGGCCGGCCGGGTCAAGGACTGCTACCGCTGCGGCGGGGAGCAGGTGGTGCCCGGGGACGTCGAGGTGGTCCTGGCCGAGCACCCCGGGATCACCACGGCGCTGGTCGTCCCGCTGCCCGACGAGCGGATGGGCGAGGTCGGCGTCGCCTGGGTGGTGCTGGCCCCGGGCGCCGAGCTGGACGCCGCCGAGGTGCTGGCCTTCGCCGCGCAGCGGCTGGCCCGGTACAAGGTGCCCCGGCACGTGCTGGCCATCGCACCGGACCAGATCCCGCTGACGCCGTCCGGTCGGCCCCGCAAGTTCCTGCTGGCCGAGCGGGCGAAGCAGACCCTGGCGTGAGCACCTTCCCGCGCGCGTCGGACGCCGTCCGGGAGCGGTGGACCGCCGCCGGCGCGTACGACGGCACGCTGCTCGACGCCTGGGTCTCCGGTGCCGACCCCGACCGGCTCGCCCTGGTCGACGGCGACGTCCGGCTGACCTACGCCGAGCTCGACGACCGGGTGGTGCGGGCGACCGCGGGGCTGCGCCGGCTCGGCGTCGGGCCCGGGGACGTCGTGGCCCAGCAGCTGCCCAACTGGTGGGAGGCGCTCGTCGTCCACCTGGCCGCGATCCGGCTCGGCGCGGTGAGCAACCCGCTGATGCCGATCCTGCGGGACTCCGAGATGCGGTTCGCGCTGCGCTCGGGCGGGGCGCGGGTGCTCGTCGTCCCCGGGGTGTTCCGCGGGTGCGACCACACCGCGATGGCGCAGCGGCTGCGGGCGGACTGCCCGGCCCTCGAGCACGTGGTGACCGCCCGCGCGCCCGGCTTCGACGAGCTGCTCTCGACCACCGAGGGCGGGCACGCCGAGCCGGGGCGCACCAGCGGCGACCCGGTGTGCCTGCTCTACACCTCGGGCACCGAGTCCGACCCCAAGGGCGCCGTGCACAGCCACGACACCCTCGGCCACGAGGACCGCAGCATGGTCGCCCACCTGCAGCTCACCGGGGACGACGTCGTGCTCGCGGCCTCGCCGGTCGCGCACGTGACCGGGGTGCTCTACGGCTTCCACCTGGCGTCGCTGCTGGGCACCGCGGTCGTGTTCTGCGACGTCTGGTCCCCGGAGCGCGGCTGGGCGCTGATCGAGGCCGAGGGCTGCAGCGTCACGGTCGCAGCCACCCCGTTCCTGCACGGGCTGACGCACTCCCCGGCCCGGCCGGCGTCCTCGTCCCTGCGGGTGTTCGGCTGCGGCGGGGCCGACGTGCCGCCCGAGCTGGTGCGGGAGGCCGCCCGCGACCTGGACTGCACGGTGGTCCGGGTCTACGGCTCCACCGAGATCCCCACCGTCACCGCCGGGCACGCCGACGACCCGGCCGACCTGCGCGCGGACACCGACGGCCGGGTGGTCGGCCTCGGTGAGCTGCGGGTGGTGGACGACGAGGAGCGCGAGGTGCCGGCCGGCACGGTCGGCCACCTGCGGGCCCGGGCCCCGGAGATGTTCCTGGGCTACCACGGCCTCGACCGGCAGGTGGTGGACGCCGACGGCTGGTTCGCCACCGGGGACCTGGGCCGGGTCGACGAGGCCGGGTTCCTCACCGTCACCGGCCGCAGCAAGGACCTGATCCTGCGCGGCGGGGAGAACATCAGCGCCAAGGAGGTCGAGGACCTGCTGTACCGGCACCCCGACGTCGCCGACGTCGCGGTGGTGGCCGTGCCGGACCCGGTGCTGACCGAGCGGGGCTGCGCCGTCGTCGTCCCCCGGGCCGGGGCGACGGTGACCCTGGCGTCGCTCACCACGTTCCTCGACGGGCTCGGCATCGCCCGGCAGAAGTACCCGGAGTCGCTGGTGCTGGTCCAGGAGCTGCCTCGCACCCCCACCGGGAAGATCCAGAAGAACGTGCTGCGGGCGTCGGTACGGAACAGTCCGGCCGGTTGATGCGCTGGGCCTGACATGCCCAAGACCTGGTTCATCACCGGGGCCTCCCGCGGTTTCGGTCGCGAGTGGTCCATCGCCGCCCTCGAGCGCGGGGACGCAGTCGCCGCCACCGCGCGGGACACCGCCTCCCTGGACGACCTCGCCGCGCGCTTCGGCGACCGGCTCCTCCCGATCCGGCTCGACGTGGACGACCGGACCGCGGTGTTCGCGGCCGTCGAGCAGGCCCACGCGCACTTCGGCCGGCTCGACGTCGTGGTCAACAACGCCGGCTACGGCCAGTTCGGGATGATCGAGGAGGCCTCCGAGGCCGAGGTCCGCGCCCAGTTCGAGACCAACGTGTTCGGCGCCTTCTGGGTCACCCAGGCCGCGCTGCCCTTCCTGCGCGCACAGGGCTCGGGCCACGTGCTGCAGGTCTCGAGCATCGGCGGGATCTCCGCGTTCCCGAACATCGGGGTCTACAACGCCTCCAAGTGGGCCCTGGAGGGCTTCTCCCAGGCCCTGGCTGCCGAGGTCGCCGACTTCGGCGTGCACGTGACGCTCATCGAGCCCGGCGGGTTCGACACCGACTGGGGCGGCGCCTCGGC
This sequence comes from Geodermatophilaceae bacterium NBWT11, assembly GCA_014218215.1. NCBI lineage: Bacteria > Bacillati > Actinomycetota > Actinomycetes > Geodermatophilales > Geodermatophilaceae > Geodermatophilaceae bacterium NBWT11. Next base: position 2,232,968 of record CP043652.1, on the reverse strand, counting down.
CAAGCACGCCACGCCGAACCCGGCCTACGACACGTTCCGGGAGAAGGCCGCCGAGCAGCGCAAGGCCCGGGTCTCCTCCCCCGGCGACCCGGCCGCCTCCGCCGCCGCGGTGCTCCAGGTCGTGGACGCCGAGAACCCGCCGCTGCGGGTCTTCTTCGGCTCGGCCCCGCTGGGCATCGCCACCGCCGACTACGAGAAGCGCCTGGCCGGCTGGCAGGAGTGGCAGCACGTGGCCGAGCTGGCCCAGGGCTGAGTCCCGGCGCTGCCCCCGGCGCTACCGCCGGCCGATGAGGCCGGCGGCGGCGTCGGCCAGCAGGGAGTCCACGGTCTCCTCGGCGTCGGCGCGGTTGGCACCGATGCCGCCCGAGGGCCCGCGCTTGGCCCAGCCGACGACGTAGGTGCCGGTGGGTCCGCCGGTCACCCGACCGGCCCTGTGCGGCACCCGGCCGAGCTCCTCGTCGAAGGGCAGTCCCGGCAGCTCCGTGCCGCGGTGGCCGATCGCCCGCACCACCAGCTCGGTGGGGACGGTCGTGCTCCCCTCGCTGCCGGTCAGGGTGATGCCCTCGACCCGCTCGCTCCCGACCAGCTCGGTGGTGGCCCGGTCGAAGGCGAACACGATCCGGCGGCCGGGCCCGGGGGCGGCCGACAGGTCGTCGTCGAACCGGTGGAGCCCGGCGAACAGCTCGCCCAGGCTGCCGGGGGCCGCGCCGTCGGGGGCCTCCCCGGCGAGCACGGTGCGGACGCCGGCCAGGTGGGTCAGCGCGCGGAGCTCCGACCGGCTGCAGGCGGCGTCCTCGGCACCGCGACGGCCGACCACCACCACCTCGCGCAACGCGCTGGTGCGCAGCGCCTCGAGCGCGGCCGGGGAGGTCTCGGTGCCGGCCAGCCGGCCGACGTCCCCGGCGAGCATCCGGGCCACGTCGAGCGCGACGTTCCCGGTGCCGACGACGACGACCCGCTGCACCCGGGTCAGGTCGACCGGCGCCGCCTCGGGGTGGCCGGTGTACCAGTTGACGACCTCGCGGGCCGAGACGCTGCCGGCCAGCTCCTGCCCCGGCACGTCCAGCGCCCGGTCCCCGGCGGCACCGGTGGCGTAGAGGACGGCGTCGTAGCGGGCGGCGAGCTCGGCCGGGGTGACGTCACGACCGACCTCGACGCCGGTGCGCAGGGTGACCCGGGGGTGCCGGAGCACCGCGGTGGTGTGCTCGAGCACCCGCCGGGTGCCCGGGTGGTCCGGGGCCACGCCCCAGCGGGCCAGTCCGCCCGGCGTCCCGAGCCGCTCGAGGAAGGTCACCCGGGCCTCGGTGGCCCGCAGGATCGACTGGGCCGCGTAGACGGCGGCCGGCCCGGTGCCGACGACGGCGACCTCCAGCCTGCCCACCTTCGACAGGTCCACGGTCGGGAAGCGCGGGGCATCCCACACCGGGGCCGCCGGTGCGTCGGGCCGGGTGAACCAGTCGGCGTTGACCTGGGCGAACACCTGCTGGTCGGGCCGGAGCACCCAGGTGGGGGCGATGGCGTCCACCGGGCAGGCGTCGGCGCAGGCGCCGCAGTCGATGCAGGTGGCCGGGTCGACGTACAGCGTCTCGGTGTGGCCGAACTCCGGCTCGTCGGGCGTGGGGTGGATGCAGTTGACCGGGCAGACCGAGACGCAGGAGGCGTCCGAGCAGCAGTTCTGGGTGATCGCGAACGCCATGTCGTCGTCGTCCTCAGAGCATGTGCAGGCGGCGGTAGACAGCCACCGCGGCACCGGTCAGCAGCCCGCACTCGCCGAGGAAGGCCATCAGGTGCCGGCTGCTGGTGCGCATCATCGCGTGGTGGTGCTTGTTGGCCGCGGCCTCGCGCTCGGCCCGGTCGGCGTCCAGCCCGGCGGCGGTGTAGACGTCGCGGTGCACCAGGTTCGTCACCACCACCGAGGTCACGATGGCGATCAGCAGGGCCGAGGCGCGCAGCCGGGGCTTCGAGGCCCCGACGAGCGACTCCCGCATCTCCTGCCGGGCGTAGGTCATGTGCCGGGACTCCTCGACCACGTGGATCCGGCTGGTCGTGCGGATCATCGGGAGGACGTCCTCGCCCCGCATCCAGTCGCGCTGCATGACGTCGAGGACCTCCTCGGCGACCAGGGCGGCCCCGAAGGCCCGCTCGGCGCCGGCGACGGTCTTGAAGAACCGACCCAGCTCGATGCCGCTGCGCTTGGGCGCGTAGCCGGTGGCGCCGAGCTTCTCGCAGGCCCGGGCGAACATGATCGAGTGGCGGCACTCGTCGGCGATCTCGGTGAGCGCGAACTGGAAGTCCTTGCGGGTGGCGTCCCCGGCGTAGTGCTCCCGCAGCAGCATCTGCTGCAGGATCATCTCGAACCAGATGCCGGTGCTCATGATCGAGGCGACCTCGTGCCGGGTGAGCGTGACCCGCTGCTCCTCGGTCATCTCGTCCCACAGGGGCGTGCCGTAGAGGGTGCTCCACTCCGGGTTCAGCCCGTGCAGACCCTCGCCCAGCGGCTCGTCCCAGTCGACCTCGGTGCTCGGGTCGTAGGAGAGCTGGGCGGCGGAGTCCAGGAGCCGGCGCGCGACCTCCTCGCCGTCCCGGGCCCCGGCGTGGAAGACGCCGGTGAGCTCGTCGGTGGTGGCGTTCGGCAGGGTGCTGGTCATCGCTGGGTCCTCCGCTGTCCGGGAACAGTGCGTGTGACCGTTGGTCACAGGTAAGAGGATGCCGGTCGGCGGCGGTACGTGCAACCCCAGGACACACGCGTCATCCCGTCGAGCACCTTCCGCTCCGGGTCTCTCATCGCTAAGGTAAATCCATGACGAGCAGGCGCGTACGCATCGGCATCGACACCGGCGGCACCTTCACCGACGTGGTGGCGGTGGACGAGGAGACCGGCGCGACGACGACGACGAAGACGCCCTCCACCCCGGGCAACCCGGCCGACGGGTTCCTCGCCGGCGTCCAGAAGGTCCTGGACATGCTGGGCATCACCGACGCCGCCGCGGCGATCGAGGCGGTCAGCCACGGCACGACGGTGGCCACCAACCAGTTGCTCGAGGGCAAGCTCGACCGGATCGGGTTCATCACCACCGAGGGCTACGCCTCGGTGCTGGAGATCGCCCGCCAGTCGGTGCCCGACGGCTACGGCAACAGCTACTTCTGGGTCAAGCCGCCCCGGATCGTGCCGGCCGACCTGGTGAAGACCGTCGGCGGGCGGCTGGACCACACCGGCGCCGAGGTGCGCCCCTTCGACCGCGAGCAGGCCGTCGCGGCCGCCCGGTTCTTCAAGGACGCCGGGATCACCACCGTCGGGGTCTGCTTCCTGCACGCCTATGCCAACGACACCCACGAGCGCGCCATGCTCGACGTGCTCCACGTGGAACACCCCGACTGCGTCGTCTCCATCTCCTCCGGCGTGCTGCGGGAGTACCGCGAGTACGAGCGGTCGGTGACCACGCTGGTCGACGCCGCGGTGAAGCCCAAGGTGGCCGCCTACGTCACCAACATCCGCCGCCGCCTGGACGAGCTCGCCCCCGACGTTCCGTTCTACGTGATGAAGAGCAACGGCGGCGTGCTGTCCGCCGAAGAGGTCGTGCACCAGCCGATCACCACGATGCTCTCCGGCCCGGCCGCCGGCGCCCTGGGTGCCGCGCTCATCGCCGGCACCGCCGGGTTCGACCGGATCCTCACCTGCGACGGCGGCGGCACGTCCACCGACGTCACCGTGGTCATCGACGGCGAGCCCGCGCTCACCACCGAGGGCACCGTGGGCGACTACCCGTCCAAGATCCCGATGATCGACGTCGTCACCGTGGGCGCCGGCGGTGGTTCCATCGCCTGGCTGTCCCCCGAGGGCACGCTCAAGGTCGGCCCCCGCTCGGCCGGCGCCGACCCGGGCCCGATGTGCTACCCCAGCCGCGGCCCCGAGCCCACCGTCACCGACGCCCACGTCGTGCTCGGCCGGATCCCCCCGCACCTGCTGGGCGGGGAGATCCCGCTGTCGGTCGAAGCGGCCCGCGGCGGCCTCGAGGAGCTGGGCGGGAAGCTCGACCTGTCCCTGGAGCGCGCGGCCACCGGCATCCTGGAGATCTCGGCCTGGAACCAGGCCAACGCGCTGCGCCAGGTCACCGTGGCCCGCGGTCTCGACGTCCGCGACTTCACCCTGACCACCTTCGGCGGCTCGGGCTCGCTGCTGGCCTGCCGGCTGATGGACGTGCTGGGCCTGCCGCGCACCCTGGTGCCGCCGAACCCGGGCAACGTCAGCGCGTTCGGGCTGCTCACCGTGGACGTGCGCAACGACTACGTGCAGACGATGGTCACCCGGCACACCGCGCTGGACCCGGCCGCGGTCGGCGCCGCGTTCGCCGCGCTCGAGGCCCAGGCCGCGACCGCACTGGACGGCGAGGGCTTCACCCGCGACGAGCAGAAGATGCAGCGGACGGCGGACCTGCGCTACGTCGGCCAGGCCTTCGAGGTGCGGGTGCCCGTGCACGGCGAGGACCTCGACGAGGTCGCCGCGGCCTTCCACGCCGCGCACCGCCAGCTCTACGGCTACGACTTCGCCGCCGACCCCCGCCAGGCCGTGGAGTGGGTGAACCTGCGGGTCAGCGGGATCGGCCCGATCCGTCGTCCGGCGATGGTCCCGGCCCCCGAGCGGACGTCGGGGTCGGTCGCCGACGCCGTCTCCGGCTCGCGCCGGGTCTTCTTCGACACGGAGTGGGTCGACACCCCCACCTACACCCGCACCGAGCTCCAGCCCGGCGACGTCGTCGCCGGCCCGGCGATCGTGGAGGAGTTCGGCTCCACCGTCCCGGTGCACCCCGGCTTCCGCGCGACCGTCGACCCGTTCGCCAACCTGCTGCTCACCAAGGAGTCCTGATGACCGCCGTTGCCGCCGACCCGGTGCTCGTCGAGATCGTCGCGGGCACGCTGGCCGCGATCGAGATGGAGGTGGAGACCGCCATCGGCCGCACCTCGCGCTCGCCGATGATCCGCGACGCGCACGACTTCCGGGCCGGGATCCACGACCGCAAGCTGCGCAAGCTCACCGGTCGCTCCTACTCCGCGCTGGTGCAGCCCGTCGTCCGGGACTACCCGATCGACCAGATGAACGTGGGCGACGTCTTCTTCCACAACGACGTCTACCTCTCCGAGGGCGGGATCGGCCACCTGCCCGACCTCTGCGTGACCGTGCCGGTGTTCGCCGGCGGCGCGGTGGTGGCGTTCGTGCAGGCATTCGGGCACCACGACGACATCGGCGGTGCCGTCCCGGGCTCGATGCCCTCGGCGGCCACCAGCATGTTCGAGGAGGGCCTGATGGTCCCCCCGATCAAGCTGTGGGACCGCGGCGTCCCGAACGAGAGCGCGCTCAAGATCATGACGCGCAACTCCCGGATGCCCGACTCGCTGGCCGCCGACCTCGACGCCGAGTGCTCGGCCTGCCTGTCCGGTGCCCGCCGGCTCGGTGAGCTGTTCGAGCGGTACGGGGTGGAGGCCGTGGAGGCCTGCTTCGACGCGATCCTGTCGAACTCGACCGAGGTCTACCGCACCGAGATCCTCAGCCAGATCCCCGACGGCACCTACGTCTGGGAGGACTACGCCGAGCACGACGGCGTGGACGAGCCGATGCTGCACCGCCAGCGGATCACGCTGACGATGGACAGCACCGCCGAGGTGCCGCTGGTCATCGACTTCACCGGCACCGGCCCCCAGGCCAAGGGCCCGATCAACCACTGCGGCGACTACTCCGACGGCAACTTCCTCAAGAAGTGGCTGGCCCCGGTGCTGCGCAACCTGGCGGCCACCCCGGAGCGGATGGCCGAGCTCGACGTCAACGAGGGCGTCGTGCCGCTGATCGAGATGCGCTTCCCGGAGAAGGGCACGCTGCTCACCCCGGTGTTCCCCGCACCCACCAACGCCCGCACGTTCGTGATCCTGCGGCTGCTGGGCGTGCTGGCCGGTGTGCTGGCCAAGGCCACCGGTGGCCGGATGCCCGCCGACCAGGAGACGATCCGCTACACCGGTGTCTACGGCACCGACGCCAACGGCGAGTCCTACCTCATGCGCGAGGTGCTCGGCGGCGGCTCCGGCGGGCGCTACTACGCCGACGGCGAGGACACCATCCACGTCGTCCCGGACTCCCGGAACCTGCCCACCGAGTTCACCGAGGGCCGCTTCCCGCTGCGCATCGAGGCCCTGGGCCTGGCGCTGGACTCCGGCGGCGCCGGCCGGTACCGCGGTGGCTGCGGCTACGAGAAGCACATCCGGGTGCTCCGCGACGCGCACTTCATGTCCATCGCGGACCGCTCGATCCTGGCCTGCTGGGGCGTCAAGGGCGGCAAGGCCGGCCAGCCCTTCCAGATCACCGTCGACCCCGGCGGCCCCGACGAGCACGAGGTCGACGCCCTCGCCGACGCCGAGCCGCTGAAGGCCGGCACGGTCGTCCGCGTCCGGACGACGGGGGGCGGCGGCTGGGGCGACCCGCTGGAGCGCCCGGTCGAGGAGGTGCTGCAGGACATCGCCTGGCTGAAGGTGTCCGTCGCCGGCGCCCGGCGGGACTACGGCGTGGTGATCGACGACGACGGGGACGCCGACCTCACCGCGACCGACGCCCTGCGCTCCTCGATGCGCGCCGAGCGGACCGGGGACGAGCCCTTCTTCGACCGCGGCCCGGGCTACGCGACGCTCTCGGGCGGGGCGTCGTTCAACGAGTTCGACAAGCTCTGACGACGGCGGCTCGGCCTGCGCGATGGAGCAGGCCGGGCCAGGGTGGGCGGATGACCGAGCCGGAGAAGGACGACGCCGAGGCCCAGCTGCACCCCGGCCCGCACGACGAGGGCGGCACGGGCGGCATGGCCACCCGCGAGCTCAAGGCGCGGGAGGCCGACGAGGAGGACTGACCTCAGGCCGCGGTGCGCGCCCGGGCGATCGAGCGGACGACGGGCGCCAGCGCCTCGGCGATGAGCGCGTAGCCCGCCGACGACGGGTGGAAGTGGTCGGCGGCGAACAGCGCCGGCTGGGCCTTGAAGCGGGCCGACAGGTCGTCGGCGATCGGCACCGCCACCCCGCCGGCCGCCCGGACCGCCTCGGTCTGCCGGCGCCGCAGCTCCCCGCTGGCGCTGCTCACCAGTGAGTGCAGCGCCGGCGGCACCCACGGCACGGTGGACAGGTCCGGTGCGGGGACGGCGAGGACGTCGGCACCCAGCAGCCGCAGCGCCCGGACGGCATCGCCCAGCAGCGCGGCCGCGGTGGCCGGCGGGACGAGCCGGGTCAGGTCGTTGGACCCCACGACGACGATCGCGAGGTCGGCCCGGGCGACCTGGCGCAGCTGGGCGGCCAGCCCCGCCGACACCGACCCGGGGACGGCGACCACCTGCAGCGCGGCGTCGACGTCGTCCTCGGCCAGCGCCCGCACCAGCCGCGGCCCGATCGCGTCGGCCGGGCTGGAGGCGCCGGTGCCGTAGGCGATCGAGTCGCCCAGCACGGCCAGGGAGAAGGTCACGCCCGGTCGAACGAGGGCTGCCCGGGCGCTGTTCCGTGCGTCCGCCACCAGCCGAAGGCGTCGGCGACGGCGCGGCGGGTCCAGTCGGGGGTGTCCAGGGCGGCGACGCCGGGCTCGTCGAACCAGCCGGTGGCGCTGATCTCGCCGTCCGTCGTCCCCGGCACCTCGCCCACCAGCGACGCGGCGAAGAGCGCGGCGACGAAGGCGACCTGGTGCCCGTTGGCGTAGTGGTTGCGGCAGTCGGGGCCGCCGTAGACGCCGACGATGCCGCGCAGCTCGACGGCCAGCCCGACCTCCTCGGCGACCTCGCGGCGGGCCGCGTCGGCAGGGTCCTCGTCGGGTTCGACGCCGCCGCCGATCACCGACCAGCGGCCGCCCTCGACGTGTTCGGCCATCAGCAGGCGGCCGGCGTCGTCGAAGACGGCAACCGCGATGGTGGGCAGGAGCAGCAGGTCGTCGCCGATCCGGGCACGCATCCCGGCGACGTAGGGAGACATCGGCACGGGGCCAGCGTGCCCGTGACCGGCCCGCAACAGCGACCCGGGATGATCTACCTCGTGGACACGGGCGAACAGCTGCAGCTGACGGCGGCGGATCTCGAGGTGCGCACCCTCGGCGAGCTCACGTTCCACTCCCCGCTGGACGGCGGGCTGCTCGAGCGCGGCGAGTCGATGCACTACGTCGGCGAGCACGACCGGGTGCTGGTGGACGGCACGCTGGGCGTGGCGATGCGCCGCGGCGTGCCGGTGGAGGAGCTGCCCACGTTCGAGCCCGGGGGCCCGCGCCGCAAGCTGTTCTTCGACCCCAAGCGCACCAAGGTCGGCATCGTGACCTGCGGCGGGCTGTGCCCTGGGCTGAACAACGTGATCCGCGGGCTGGTCGACGAGCTGGCCGAGCACTACGGCGTGCACCAGGTGCTGGGCTTCCGGGACGGCTACCAGGGCCTGACGCCCTACGGCGCGGAGCCGATGGTGCTGACGCCGGACTCGGTGCGGTGGATCAACCAGCAGGGCGGCACGGTGCTGGGCACCTCGCGCGGTGGCCAGGACCCCAGGGTGATGGTCGAGACGCTGCGGCTGCGCCGGATCGACGTCCTGTTCGTGGTCGGCGGTGACGGGTCGCTGCGCGGGGCGCAGACCATCGCCGACGAGGCGCAGCGACGGGGGCTGCCGATCGCGGTGGTCGGCGTCCCCAAGACGATCGACAACGACATCCCGTGGATCGACCGCAGCTTCGGGTTCCAGACGGCGTTCGGCCGCGCCGCGGAGTCGATCCGGGCGGCGGCCACCGAGGCGCGCTCGCACCCGGGCGGGGTGGGCCTGGTGAAGCTGATGGGCCGGCACTCCGGGTTCATCGCCGCCTACGCGACCCTGGCCAGCGACGACGTCGACCTCGTGCTCATCCCCGAGGTGCAGATGCCGCTGGAGGGCGAGCGCGGGGTGCTGGCGCACGTGGAACGCACCCTCGACCGGCAGAACCACGCGCTGATCGTGGTCGCCGAGGGCGCCGGGCAGGAGCTGTTCGCCGGCAGCGAGGAGACCGACCCCTCGGGCAACGCCAAGCTGCACGACATCGGCGCGCTGCTCCGCGACCGGCTCACCGGCCACCTCGCCGCCGCCGACAAGCAGTTCCAGCTGCGCTACGTCGACCCCGGCTACGCCATCCGCAGCGTCCCGGCCAACAGCCACGACTCGGTCTACTGCACCCGCCTCGCCCAGGCCGCGGTGCACGCGGCGATGGCCGGGCGGACGGCGGCGGTCGCCGGCCGCTGGCACGGCCGCTTCGTCAACCTGCCCATCCCGCTGGTGACGTCGTCCCGGAACCAGGTCGACCCCCGCGGGGACCTCTGGCTCTCGGTGCTGGAGGCGACGGGCCAGCCCGTCCACGTGTGAGTCAGACCGGCTGGGCCGCCCGGAGCGCCAGGGCCTGCGCCGGGGTCATCGGGCGGGCCAGCAGGTAGCCCTGCGCCAGGTCGCAGGAGTCGGCCTGCAGGCGGGCCAGCTGGTCGGCCTCCTCGACGCCCTCGGCGATGACGGTCAGCCCGAAGGCGTGTGCCGACTGGATCATCAGGGCCACCAGCGTGCGGTGCGAGGCCTCGTCGCTGGCGATGAAGCTGCGGTCTATCTTCACGGTGTCCACCGGCATGTGCCGCAGCTGGCCGATGGAGGTGTAGCCGGTGCCGAAGTCGTCGATGGCGATGCTGACGCCCAGGTCCCGCAGCGCGGCCAGGTGGGCGTACGCGGCGGGGTCGTCGACCAGCACGGTCTCGGTGACCTCGACGACCAGCAGCCCCGCGGGCACCCCGGAGGCGGTGAGGGCGTCGACGACGTCGGTGACCACCCGGGAGTCCGACAGGTGCCGGCCGGAGATGTTGACCGCGACCGTGGGCTCCCCGGGACGCACCGGCCCCGACGTCGTCCGCCACTCGGCGAGCTGCCGGGTGGCCTCGTGCAGCACCCAGCGGTCGAGCTGGCAGATCAGCCGGGAGGCCTCGGCGGCGGCGATGAAGTCGTCGGGCTGCACCGTCCCGTGCCCGGGCCGGTCCCAGCGGATGAGCGCCTCGTAGCCGGTCAGCGCGCCGGTGGCCACGTCGTGGACCGGCTGGTACTGCAGCCGCATCTCCCCCGCCGCCAGACCGGCCGCGATGGCCGCCTGCAGGCCCGCGCGGGCCACCAGCTGGGCCCGCAGGGCCTCGTCGAACAGCTCGGCGCGGCCGCGGCCGTGGGCCTTGGCCCGGTAGACGGCGGCGTCGGCCTGGGCGAGCAGGGCGTCGCTGTCGGTCCCGGCGTCCCGGCTGACGGCGATGCCGATGCTCGCGCCCACGGCCATGGTGGCTCCCTCGACCCGGATGGGTGCCGAGACGGCCTCGATGAGCCGGGCGGAGAGCTCGAGCAGCGCCTCCTCGTCCTCCGCGGGCTCGACGAGGACGACGAACTCGTCCCCGCCCAGCCGGCAGACGACGTCCCCGGAGCGCAGCTCACGGAGCAGGCGGTCGGCCACGGTGCGCAGCACCTCGTCGCCCGCGGCGTGCCCGAACCCGTCGTTGACGGCCTTGAAGCCGTCGAGGTCGATGAACAGCAGGCCGATGGCCGACCCGGACCGCTGGGCACGGTGCAGCGCCGACGTGGTCAGCCGGCGGGCCTGCGCACGGTTGGGCAGCTCGGTCAGCGGGTCGTGGGCGGCCTGGTGGGCCAGCTTGGACTGCAGCTCCTCCCGCTCGCGGACGGAGGTGACGATCTGCTGGACCGAGGCGTGCACCACCTCGCCGAGCGGACCGGGCAGCGGCTCGGCGAGCAGGGCGTGGTCCAGGTCGCCGGCCGCGACCGCACCGGCCTGGTCCTGGATGCGCCGCAGGCTGGCCACGCTGGCGTGCAGCGCGGCGCCCACCGTGCGCACCTCCCGTGGACCGGTGACCTCGACGTCCACGAGCGAGCCGCGGCTCACCTCCTGGGCGCGGTCGGCCAGCCGTCCGAGGGATCGGGTGACCAGCCGGCCGACCCACACCAGGGCACCGCAGGAGAGGACCAGCAGCGCCAGGCCCACCTGCAGGGTCGTGTCCCGGGCGCTGTCGGCCGAGGCGCGGTCGGCGGCCGCCGCGGTGACGGCGTCCTGGACGGCGGACTCCAGCAGCTGGCTGAACGCCGCCGCACGCTCGGCGTTCTGGGTGACCAGGCCGAACATCTGCAGGGCCCCCAGCGGGGTGGCACCCGGCCGCAGCTGGGCGTCGAGCGTGGCGTCGATGGCCTGCACGGCCGGGAGCGCCTGGACCGCCGTCCAGTCCTCGGTCAGGCCCCGGTCCGACAGCTGGGTCAGCGACGCGGTGGCCGACCGGAAGTCCGCGCGGGCGGTGACCCAGGAGTCCACGCCGACCGCCTCGTCCAGCTCGGTCATCGTGCTCAGGAACAGCGGGATCTCCCGGCTGGCGGCCTGCGAGGCGCGGGCGACCAGCCCGACGTCGGCCACGGCGCCCCGGGTGCCGGCGGAGACGTCCTGGTTGCCCGCCCCGGCGCCGGCCAGGCGCTGGGCGGCGGCGAGGTCGGCGGACACCTGCAGGTACCCGGTGTAGGTGTCGACGACGTCGGCGAAGCTGATCTCGCCGTCCGCACCCGGGGCGCGCAGGTCGGCCAGCTCGGTGGCCGCCGCCGCGGCGGCCGCGGCAGCGGGGGAGCCGGCGGGCACGGCCGCGACGGCGTCGTCGGTGGCCTGGCGGGTGGTCTCGACCGCGGCGTCGGCCTGGGTGCGCGCCATGTCGGCGAAGCCGCCGGACAGACCGAGCTGGGCCAGCGTGTCCGGGCTGGACAGCACGGCCAGGGTCAGGACCGGGATCACCTCCTGCTCGACGCTGCTGCGTGCGGTCTCCAGCTGCGCCACCGCGCGCACCGACCGCTCGGCCGACACCGCGGCCCGGGAGTCACCGACGGCGGCGTGCACGAGCACGCCCACCATCACCAGCACCCCGACGACGGGGACCAGGACCAGCGCGGTCAGGTGCACGGTGAGCGGCACCCCGCGACGGGGGTGGGAGGGCGGGGAGGACAGACGCATGTCCAGCACATCGGACGGCGCCGGGGCCCGGGCGGAGTCGAGCTGCGCCGTCCCCCTCCGTCGGGTCAGGCCGTTCTCGTTCCGGTCCACCGACGGACCCGTCGGTTGACGTCGGCGGTCGCGGGTAGGCCCCGGGCCTCGTCGCCGCCACCGCAGGGAGTCCCACCGTGCCCACCTGGTTCATCACCGGCTGCTCGACCGGCCTGGGGCGCGCCCTGGCCGCCGCCGTCCTCGAGCGGGGCTGGCAGGCCGTCGTCACCGCCCGTGACCCGCGGTCGGTGCAGGACCTGGTCGACGCGCACCCGGACACCGCGCTGGCCCTCGCCCTCGACGTCACCGACCCGGCTGCCGTGACCGCCGCGGTGCAGGCGGCGCAGGAGCGGTTCGGCGCGATCGACGTGCTGGTCAACAACGCCGGCTACGGCTACCGGGCCGCCCTGGAGGAGGCCGACGACGCCGACGTCCAGCAGCTGTTCGCCACCAACGTGTTCGGCCCGGTCGCGGTGACGCAGGCCGCGCTGCCGGGCATGCGGGCCCGCCGCAGCGGCACGGTCGTGAACGTCTCCTCGATCGGCGCGCAGATCTGCCCGCCCGGCTCGGGCTACTACGCCGCCACGAAGGCCGCCCTGGAGGCGCTGTCCGGGTCGCTGCGCCGCGAGGTCGAGCCGCTCGGGCTGCAGGTCGTCGTGGTGGAGCCCGGCGCCTTCCGCACCGACTTCTCCGGCCGCTCCATCGGGGAGTCCGCCGGCGCCATCGACGACTACGCCGAGACCGCCGGCAAGCGCCGCAAGGCCCACGACACCACGCACGGCACCCAGCCCGGCGACCCGGCCAAGGCCGCGACCGCGCTGATCGATGCCGTCACCAGCGCCGCCCCGCCGAAGCTGCTGCTCCTGGGCACCGACGCCGTGACCGCGGCCGAGGGCGTGCTCGAGGACCGGCGCGCCGAGCTGGAGCGCTGGCGGGAGCTGAGCACGAGCACCGAGTTCGACGACTGAGGTCAGCGCCGGACGGCGTACCGCACGTGCAGGAAGCCCCCGGCGAACCGGCGCTGGTCGAGCAGCTCCAGGTCCAGCCGGACGTCGTCGGGCAGTGCCCGCAGGCCCGAGCCGACGACGGCCGGGGCCAGGAGCAGGTGCACCTCGTCGACCAGGCCGGCCCGGAACGCCGACGCGGCCAGCGTCGGGCCGTCGACGGTGACGTCGAGCTCGGCGGCGGACACCAGGTCGCGGACGGCCCGGGGGTCGAAGGTGCGCTCGAGCCGGGTCCGCTCGGTGACGGTGCCGCCCAGCGTGGTGGAGAACACCACCTTGTCCACCCGCTGCCAGTGCGCGGCGAAGTCGGCCTCGCCGGAGGTGCCCTCGGCCCAGGAGGGGTCGGTCTCCCAGCCCTGCATGAGCTCGTACATCCGCCGGCCGTGCAGGAAGGTGCCGATGCGGGCGGTCTGCTCGTTGACGAACGCCATCACCTCCTCGTCGGGGAAGGCGAAGCCGAAGTCGCCGTCGCGGTCGGCGACGAAGCCGTCGAGGGAGCAGATCGCGGAGTAGAGCAGGCGGGCCACCGGGTCAGGATCCCCCGCGGTCAGGTCCCGGGGAAGAAGAAGGACACCCGCCGCTGGTAGTCCTGGTAGGCCGGTCGGTCGCCCATCCGGTCCTCGGTGCGCTTGGCGCCGGTGGCGTGGACCAGGAACCAGTTCATCGCCGCCGGGGCGGGGAACAGCCACCCCCCGGGTGCCGACGCCGCCCCGGCCAGCCACAGCCCGTCCCAGACGATCGAGTCACCCAGGTAGTTGGGGTGCCGGCTCACCGCCCACAGCCCGGTGTCGAGCACGTCGGGCCGCTCGTCCCGGTCGCGCGCGGAGTACGCCGCCTTCTGGCGGTCGGCCACCGCCTCCACCACGGCACCCCCGACGGCCGCGGCGACCCCCACCGGGAACAGCCACCGGCGGGCCGAGCTCGGCAGCGTGCTGGCCGCGGCCAGCTGCAGCGGGGCCGAGACCACCAGCTGCGCCAGCGCCTGGGTGCCGAACACCTTGGCCAGCACGGTGGGCGTCGAGGCCCCCTCCAGGAACTCGGTGTAGCGCTCGTCCTCGGTGTCCGTGCCGCGCAGGCGGCCCAGCATGAGGGTCTCCAGTCGCACCGCCCACCCCGTGGTCACCGCGGCCAGCGCCCACCGGCGCCACGGGTCACCGGTGCCGAGGGCGGCACCGGTGATGGCGACCGCCGCCAGCCCCGGCCCCCAGACACCGTCGGCGTAGTCCCGGCGTCCCTTCCGCAGGGCCAGCGCCGCGGTCCCCGCCTGCAGCGCGGTCACCACCGCCGCCGACGCACCGACCACCCGCCGCAGGTTCCTCAGATCGACGCTCACCGGGCCTGCATCCCCCGGCCGGACCCGGCTCAACCGCTGTGGTCGTGCTCGAAGATCAGGCTGGTGTTGGTGGCGGCGACCATCGGCTGGGTGGAGATCCGGTCGGTGACGAAGTCGCGCAGGTGCGCGGTGTCGCGGGCCCGCACGTGCACCACGAAGTCCTCCGCCCCGGCCAGGTAGAAGAACTGGGCCACCTCGGGCAACCCGCGCAGCTGGTCGGAGAACGCGGTCAGCTGGTGCCGCGCCCCGGGCCGGATGCGCACCGACACCAGCGCCTGCAGCGGCCGGCCGAGCACCTCGGGGTCGACGTCGACGGTGAACCGGGTGATGACACCGTCGGCGACCAGCGCGCGCACCCGGGCCAGGCAGGTGGACGGCGAGACGCCGACGGCAGCGGCGAGCTGGTTGTTCGGCCGTCGTCCGTCGGACCGGAGGAGCTCCAAGAGGCGGCGGTCGACGTCGTCCAGCGTTCGGCGACTCACCGTCGGGGCAACCGAGGGGATCGCATCCTGCGGACATCGGGCCTGAGACTGCGCACTTGTTCGACTCCCCTGGTCCTGACCCGCAGCGGGTGGGTGGATGGTGCCACGTCACACCCACCCAGGAGGACCCCCGTGCTGATCGGCATCCCCAGCGAGATCAAGGACAACGAGCAGCGGGTCTCCCTGCAGCCCGACGGCGCCGCCGAGCTCGTGCACCACGGGCACGAGGTGCTCGTGCAGGCCGGGGCGGGCGTGGGCTCCCGGTTCAGCGACGAGGAGTACGTGGCCGCCGGTGCGCGGATCGCCTCCTCGGTGGACGAGGTCTTCGGCGCCGAGCTGATCGTCAAGGTCAAGGAGCCGGTCCCCGCGGAGTACCACCGCTTCCGCCGGGGCCAGCAGCTGTTCACCTACCTGCACGCCGCCGCCGACCGGTCGCTCACCGACTTCCTGGTCGAGCGGGAGATCGACTCCATCGCCTACGAGACCGTGCAGACCCCCGACGGCCGGCTCCCGCTGCTGACGCCGATGAGCGAGGTCGCCGGCCGGATGGCCGTGCAGGCCGCCGCGCACCACCTGGAGAGCCCCGCCGGTGGCGCCGGCCTGCTCCTCGGTGGCGTCCCCGGCACGCCGGCCGCGAAGGTGACGATCATCGGCGGCGGGGTCTCGGGCACCGAGGCCGCGAAGATCGCCGTCGGCATGCGCGCCATCGTGCGGGTCTTCGACACCAACCCCGCCCGGCTGGCCTACCTCTCCGACGTGTTCGAGGGCCGGCTGGACCTGGTGCAGCCCAACCGCGCCCGGCTGGCCGCCTACGTGGCGGACTCCGACGTCCTCATCGGTGCCGTGCTCGTGCCCGGCACCAAGGCCCCCAAGCTCGTCAGCCGGGAGATGATCGCCTCGATGCGCCCGGGCAGCGTCGCCGTGGACATCGCGATCGACCAGGGCGGCTGCTTCGAGACCAGCCGGGCCACCACGCACTCCGAGCCGACCTACGTCGAGGAGGGCGTCGTGCACTACTGCGTCGCCAACATCCCCGGCGCCGTCGCCCGCACCTCCACCTTGGCGCTCACCTCGGCGACCCTGCCGTACCTGGTCACCGTCGCCGACCACGGCGTCCGCGGGGCCGCCCGCACGTCGGCGGTGCTGGCGAAGGGCCTGACCAGCCTGGGCGGGACCCTCACGAGCGAGCCGGTCGCCGCCGCCCACGGGCTCGACTGGACACCGGCCGCCGACGCGCTGGGGACCGCCGCGGGAGCCTGACCTCGGGGGCCGACACACGGTGGTGAGTCGTGCTCGGTGCGCTGTCGGTGGTGCGGCCTGCTGGGCTGCGCCGTGCAGTGGGGAGTCGAACCCCGAGCTGCCCTCCACCCGCCAGCGAGGACCGGGTTGCCCGCCGGTCCGTCGGGTTCGTGCCCGCTCCCCCTCGGCTGCCGGCTCCCGCGACGGCCGGCGTCACTCTAGGAGGTCGTGGGTCCAGTTCGCCTGCTGGATGCGGATGTCGAGCTCGCGCAGCTGTCGGGCGACGTCGTCCGCCCGGGTGCGCAGCTCGCGGACCGGCAGCGCGGTGACCTGCCGCAGCTCGCTGCGCAGCTGGCGGAAGCCGGTGTCGGAGCCGGCGGCGTCGGCCGCGGCGGACAGCACGGAGTGCCGCAGCCGCAGCACGTCCCGGCGGGCCAGCGCCTCCGTCATGGTGCCGTCGGCGCCGAGGTCGACCGCGACGTTCGTCCGGTTGATCCGGGCGATCCACACCTCGAGCCCGTCGAGCACCCGGTCGGCCTCGACGAGCAGGTCCGCGGCGCTCTCCGCGGGCTCCTCGCCCTCTTGGAAGCGGGCGTTGGACACGATGCGGTGCCGCAGCTGCTCGACCCGGCGCTGGGCGTCGGCACGCAGGGACAGGGCCTCGGCGATCTTCACCCCGGCGACCCTAGAGGGCTCAGCTGGGGTCGGGCGCCGGCCCGTCGGGGGTGCGGCCCAGCGCCACCAGGAACCGGCGCAGCAGGTCGGCCAGCTGGGCCTGCTCGGCGTCGCTGAGGCCCTCGAGCATGCCGCGCTCGGTCTCCAGGTGGTCGGGCAGCGCCGCGTCCAGCGCCGTCCGGCCGGCCGCGGTCAGGGTGACGACGACGGCCCGGCCGTCGGCCTCGCTGCGCCCGCGGGTGATCAGGCCCTTCTCCTCCAGCCGGTCCAGCCGCTGGGTGATCGCTCCGCTGGTGACCAGCGCGGTGCGCATCAGCGCGGTCGGGGTCAGCTGGTAGGGCTCACCGGCCCGGCGCAGGGCAGCCAGGACGTCGAAGGAGGGCGCGTCCAGCCCGTGCCGGGCGAACGTGGCGCGCTGGGCGAGGAACACCTCGCGCTGCAGCTGGGTGATCCGGCCGATCACGCCCATCGGCGAGCAGTCCAGGTCCGGGCGCTCGCGACCCCACTGCTCGAGGATCAGGTCCAGCGCGTCGCCGCGTCCGGTCACCGGGACAGCCCGGCGAGGTGGTCGGCGAACGTGGCGGGCTCCCTGCCCAGCAACGCGGTGAGCACCCGCGGGCTGCCGGTGAACCCGTGCCGGCGGTACCAGTCGAACATCGTCCGCGAGCACCGGCCGGCGTAGTCGTCGTCCGTGCCCGGCCGGGTGTCCACGGCGCGGACGTCGCGGCCCAGGTGCTCGCCGAGCGCCGCGGCCAGGTCCGGCGCGGTCAGCGGCTGCGGGCCCACCGCCTCGAAGGTGCCGCCGTCCAGACCGTCCTCGGTGAGCAGCACCGCCGCGGCGTCCGCGACGTCCCGCAGGTCGACCAGCGACTGGGCCTGCTCCAGGCCCCACGGGCTGCGCAGCTCGCCGGTCTCGGCGATCCGGGGCAGCTGGGCGTCGAGGTTGTCGGCGTAGGCACAGGGCTGCAGCACCCGCCACGGCACCCCGCCGGCGTCCAGCGCCTCCTCGGCGCGGTCCTTGGCGGCGTGGTGCGGCATCGAGCGCAGCTGCGGACGGAGCACCGAGTGGTAGACCACGCGCCCGACGCCGGCCTGCCTCGCGGCCTCCACGGCCCGGGGCACCCCGGCGGCCTCGGTCGGCTCGAAGTTCGGCCAGACCAGGTAGAGGGCGTCGACGTCGGTCAGCGGGAGGCTCGCGGGTGCCCCCACCAGGTCGGCGACGACGACCTCGGCGCCGAGCCCGTCGAGCTCGGGGCGGGGCTTCGCGCTGCCCACCACGGCCCGCACCCGCTCCCCCCGGGCCCGCAGCGCGCGGACCACCGCCGTCCCGGTGTTGCCGCCAGCTGCCGTCACGACGATCACCCGGGTAGCTCACCGGTGAGAGACCGCCGCGTCAAGCCCGGCTCACCCGTCGTCCTGCGCCACCGGCGTGCGTCCTCCTCCACCGACGTCGACGGCTGAGGACGCACGTCGGTCGTCGGAGCTGATCGACGCCGGGGTCGGCCGGGGGCTCAGGCGGGGACGGCGGCCGTGAGGCGGACGGTGAGGCCCGCGGCGGAGCGGTGCAGGTCGACGTGGTCGCAGAGCTTGCGGGCCAGCCACAGGCCCATGCCGCCGCGGGAGAGGTCGTCGCCGTGCGCGGGGCGGTAGCCGGCGAGGAAGCCGTCGTAGTCGCTGCCGCCGTCGCTGATCGTGCAGACCACCCGGTCCGGTGCCGCCCACAGCCGCACCGAGACCGGCCGGCCGCCGTGCCGGAAGGCGTTGGCGGCGATCTCGGAGGCGGCGAGGTGGAAGTCCTCCTCGGCGTCCCGCCCGGCGAACCGGCCCCGCAGCGCGGCGGCCAGCTGGTGGCGCAGCTCGGGCAGCGACGGCGCGTCGTCGACGGCGAACACCGGGGCCTGGGCCTGCAGGGGCTCCTCGGGCACCGGCAGCGAGGCCAGCAGGTCCAGCGGCGGACGGAAGCCCGGGCTCTCGTGCACCCGGCCGCCGACGACGACCTCGGGGTGGGCGACCAGCACGACCTCGAGCGCCTCGAGCGGGGTGGTGCGGCTGTCGTACACGCACAGCGAGGTCATCGGCTCACCGGCGAAGACGTGCTCGTGGGCGGCCTCGCCGCGCACCCGCTCGTCCCAGGCCCGCCGGTCGCGCTCGTGCACCTGGCCCAGCACCCGCAGGCGGCGGCCCTCGGCCTGGGCGTCCCCCAGCATCTGCAGGTGGCCGGCGATGGCGTCGGGCTCCCGCGGGGTCGGCACGCTCAGCTCCCGGACGTCGACCTCGGGCAGCTGTGCGCGGACGTGCCCGGCGGCCGCCGGGGCCAGGTAGGCCACCACCACGTCGCCCTGGTCGAGCCCGGCCCGGAGGAACCCCAGCGCGATCGCGATCAGCTCGTCGTCGGTGTCGACGACGGCGACGCGGTGCACCCGGCCACCGTCGGCGACCGCGGGGTCCAGGGCGCCGTCGACGGGCAGCTCCGGGGCCGGCGAGGGCTGGAGGAGGTGCCGGCCAGCCGTCACAGCGCCCCTCCGTCCCCGTGCGGCCCGGTCAGGCCGATCGACCCATCATGGAGCATGCCGCCGTCCGGCAACCAGGAGGCTGGAGGACCGCTGCCCACGCTCACGACCCCCACGCCCGTGACCTGCGGCTTCACCCCGCACGAGGGATGTGAGCGCGCACATCGGGCGCGTCGCCGGTGCTCAACCCGGTTGCGCCCTACCGGCCAGCCGGTCCAGGACCGGTCGGCCCAGCCCGGTCGCGGCCTCCACCTCCGCGGCGTCCAGCGCGCCGCAGTCCAGCCCGCGCAGCACCACCGAGGCCAGCGCACGGGCGGTCGCCGGTTCGTCGAGCACCCCGCCGTCCACCCGGCTCACGTAGGCGGCCAGCCGGGCACCGGCGGCGGGCAGCGCCGCCCGGAAGAAGGCGTAGGTGGCCACGTAGCGGGTGACGAGCTGGGCCGGGTGCAGGTCCCAGCCCTGGTAGAAACCGCGCTCCAGGGCCCGGCGGACCAGCCCGGCGTGCAGCTGCCAGCCGTGGTGCACCGCGTCCCGCGCCCCGACCGGCAGGACGTTGGTCGAGCCGTCCACCGCACGCGCCCCGGTGCCGGCCACCGCGACCTGCATCGTGGCCTTGGCGTGGTCGGCGGCCGGGTGGTCGCTGGCCTGGTGCGCGGCGGCGATGCCCAGGGACGCCGAGTAGTCGTAGGTGCCGTAGTGCAGGCCGGTCACCCGGCCGCCGCCGGCGTGCAGCATCGCGGCCAGGGTGGCGACGCCGTCGGCGCCGAGGACCGCCTGCGGGGTCTCCACCTGCAGCTCGAGGTCCAACGCCAGGCCGTGCGCCTGCTCCAGCGCGTCGAGCACAGGCAGGAACGCGGCCACCTGCTCGACGGCGGTGACCTTGGGCAGGGTGACGATCGCCCGGCCCGTCCCCGCCAGGCCGCCGAGGAACAGGTCGAGGGACCGGACCCCGCGGCGCCTCGTGGGGCCCTCCAGCGACTTGGCCCGGGTGCCCCAGAACGGCGGCAGGGCCGCCTCGGCGGCGAGCACCTGCGCGGCCCTCGCCACGTCCTCGTCCTCCCGGTCGGGCGGGCCGCGGTAGCCGTCCTCGCTGTCCACCCGCAGGTCCTCGACCGGCTCGCGGGCCAGCTTCTCCCGCACCCGGGGCAGCACCTGCTCGACCAGCCCTGCGTCCAGCCCCAGGTCGGGCAGGCCGTGCTCGTCGAGGGCGGTCAGCGCCTGCTCGCCCCACGACGCGACCAACCCGGGGACGACGGCGTCGGCGGGCACGTAGCAGGTGTGCACCGGCTGCCGGGTCGACCGCTCCCCCGGGTACACGGCCGCCCGGGCGTCGTCCACCGGCCCGAGCCGCCGGTCCAGCTCGGCCAGCACCTCCTCGGTGACCCCAGAAACCGCGGTTTCTGGGGTCATCAGTCGATCAACGAGTAGGCCGGGAGGGTCAGGAAGTCGGGGAACTCGTCGGCCAGCGCGACCTGCTCGAAGAGCCGGCGGGCGTCGTCGAGCCGGTCGAGCTCGCCGATGCCGGCGACCTCCTCCTCGACGACCCGGTGCACGAGTTCGGCGGTGACCGTCTCGCCGGTGTCCAGCACGACCCCGGTGCGCACCCACTGCCAGACCTGGGAGCGGGAGATCTCGGCGGTGGCGGCGTCTTCCATCAGGCCGTGGATGCCGACCGCGCCGTTGCCGGTCAGCCACGCGGCGAGGTAGCGGATGCCGACCTCGACGTTGGCCCGCAGCCCCGCCTCGGTGCGCTCCCCGGGCACGCCGGCGACGTCGAGCAGCTGGGCCGCGGTGACCCGGACGTCGTCCCGCCGGCGGGTGAGCTGGTTGTCGGCGTCACCGAGCACGCCCTCGAAGACCTCGCGGCAGATGCCGACCAGGTCGGGGTGGGCCACCCACGAGCCGTCGAAGCCGTCGCCGGCCTCGCGGGTCTTGTCCTCACGGACCTTGGCCAGGGCGCGCTCGTTGGCCTCGGCGTCGCGCCGGCTGGGGATCGCGGCGGCCATGCCGCCGATGGCCATCGCGCCGCGGCGGTGGCAGGTGGCCACGAGCTGCTCGGTGTAGGCCCGCATCATCGGCGCGGTCATGGTGACCGCGGAGCGGTCGGGCAGCACGAAGTCGGCCCCGGCGTCGCGGAAGACCTTGACCACGCTGAACAGGTAGTCCCAGCGGCCGGCGTTCAGCCCGGTGGCGTGCTCGCGCAGCTCGTAGAGCATCTCCTCCATCTCGAACGCGGCCGGGATGGTCTCGATGAGCATCGTCGCGCGGATCGAGCCGCGCGGGAGCCCGAGCTCGCGCTCGCAGTGCACGAAGACGTCGGCCCACAGCCGAGCCTCGAGGTGGGACTCCATCTTCGGCAGGTAGAAGTAGGGGCCGCTGCCGCGCTCGAGCTGCTCCGCCGCGTTGTGGAAGAGGTACAGCCCGGCGTCGACGAACGCGGCGACCACCGGGTCGCCGTCCACCAGCAGGTGCCGCTCGTCCAGGTGCCAGCCGCGCGGGCGGGGCACGATCGTGGGCAGCACGGCGTCGGGGCGGACGGCGTACTGCTTGCCCTCCGGGCTGGTGAACTCCAGGGACCCGCGGACGGCGTCCTTGAGCACGACCTGCCCGGTGACGACGTTGCGCCAGTGCGGGGTGTTGGCGTCCTCGAGGTCGGCCAGCCACACGTCGGCGCCGCAGTTCAGCGCGTTGATCGCCATCTTCGGCTCGGTGGGCCCGGTGATCTCGACCCGGCGCCGGACGAGCCCGGGCGGGGGCGGCGGCACCTGCCAGTCGCCCTCGCGCACGTCCGCGGTCTCGACCCGGAAGTCCAGCGGCTGCCCGTCCGCGATCGCCTGCCGGTGCAGGGCGCGGGTGGCGAGCAGCTCGTCGCGGCTGGCGCCGAACAGGTGCTGCAGCCGGCCGACGAACTGCAGGGCCTCGGGGGTGAGCACCTCGACCGACCGCTCGACCTCGGGACCGATCACCTGGACGTCGATCACGCGCACTCCTTCGATCGGGGTTCTGGTCCTGGCATCCTCGCAGCCGTGGACCTGTCCAGCTTCTCCGCAGCGAGCCCCGCCGAGGTGACCGGGGCGCTGCGCGCGTGCAACGCCGCGGCCTCCTTCGCCCCGACCGTGGCCGCCGGCCGGCCGTACCCGTCGGTGGACGCCCTGGTGGCGCGGGCCGGCGAGGTGTCCCGGGCGCTCCCGTGGGACGAGGTGGCCCAGGCGCTGGCCGCGCACCCGCGGATCGGCGACCGGGTGTCCGGCGACTCGGCGGAGGCAGCGTCCTCGCGGCGGGAGCAGGCTGCGATGTCCACGGCCGAGGACGACGTCCGCGCCGCCCTGCTGCAGGGCAACCGGGACTACGAGGCCCGCTTCGACCACGTCTTCCTGATCCGGGCCGCCGGCCGGACGCCGGCCGAGATGCTCGCCGAGCTCCGGCGTCGACTGGCCCACACCGCGGAGCAGGAGCGACCCGAGGTGCTCGAGCAGCTGGCCCAGATCACCGAGCTGCGCGTGCGGGGGCTGGTCTCGTGAGCGTCTCCACGCACGTGCTGGACGCCGTCCTCGGGCGGCCCGCCGCCGGGATGGTGGTGCAGCTGTTCGAGGGCGACCAGCTGCTCGCCGAGGGCGTGACGGACGCCGACGGCCGGTTCCGGCTGGCCGACCGGGACACCGGCGCGGGCACCCACCGGGTGGTGTTCGGGACCGGCGCCTGGTTCGCCGAGCAGGGCCGGGAGACGTTCTACCCGTCGGTGACCCTGGAGTTCGCCGTCCTCGACCCGGCCGCGCACCACCACGTGCCCCTGCTGCTGTCGCCGTTCGCGTTCAGCACCTACCGCGGAAGCTGAGGACCCACCCGTGAGCACACCCCGCCCGCCCTTCCCGCCCTTCGACGCCGACAGCGCCGCCGCCAAGGTGCAGGCCGCCGAGGACGCCTGGAACAGCCGCGACCCGCAGCGGGTGAGCCTGGCCTACACCGAGGACACCGTCTGGCGGAACCGCGACCGGTTCCTGACCGGTCGGGCCGAGGTGGTCGCGTTCCTCACCGAGAAGTGGGCGCGCGAGCTCGACTACGCGCTGCGCAAGAGCCTGTGGTCGTTCACCGAGGACCGGATCGCCGTCCGGTTCCAGTACGAGTGGCACGAAGCCGACGGGCAGTGGTGGCGCAGCTACGGCAACGAGCTGTGGGAGTTCGACGAGCAGGGCCTGATGCGCCGGCGCGAGGCGAGCATCAACGACGTGCCGATCACCGAGGCCGACCGGCGGATCACCGGGCCCCGGCCCGAGGCCGAGCGAGGCCGGGACGTCCCGCTGCACTGACGTTCCACGTGCAACACCACGGCAACACCGATCGGAGAGGCTGCGCGCATGGCGATCGTGCTCGGACCCAACCAGTACGGGAAGGCCGAGGTGCGGGTGGTCGCGGTCGACCGCTCCACCCCCCGGCACACCCTGATGGACCTCAACGTCAGCTCGGCCCTGCGCGGTGACTTCGCCGACGCGCACCTGACCGGCGACAACGCCCACGTGCTCACCACCGACGCGCAGAAGAACACCGTCTTCGCGTTCGCCCGGGACGGCATCGCCTCCCCCGAGGAGTTCGGGCTGCGGCTGGCCGGCCACTTCGCCGGGTCCTACGACTGGGTCACCGGCGCCCGGGTAGCCGTGGAGTCCTACGGCTGGGACCGGATCGCCGTCGGCGGGACCCCGCACGACCACGCGTTCCGCAAGGCCGGTGGCGAGGTGCGCACCGCCGTCGTCACCGCCGACGGCGACGAGCGGCACGTCGTGGCCGGGCTCACCGACCTCGTCGTCCTGAAGTCCACCGGATCGGAGTTCTGGGGTTTCCCGCGCGATGCGTACACGACCCTGGCCGAGACCCGGGAGCGGATCCTGGCCACCGCGGTGACCGCCCGCTGGCGCTACGTGGGCACCGACCTGGACTGGAACGGCGTCTACGACACCGTGCGGACGACGCTGCTGGAGGCCTTCGCCGGCACGCACTCCCTCGCCCTGCAGCAGACCCTGTTCGCTATGGGGTCCGCCGTCCTGGAGACCGTGCCCGAGGTCGCCGAGGTGCGGATGTCGATGCCCAACAAGCACCACTTCCTGCAGGACCTCTCGGCCTTCGGCCTGGACAACCCCGACGTCGTCTACCACGCCGACGACCGGCCCTACGGCCTCATCGAGGGCCAGGTGCTGCGCGACGACGTCGCCCCTGCCGAGGTCGCCTGGCAGGGCACCCCGGGCTTCTGCTGAGATCACCGACGTGACAGCGCCCGAGCGGGAGACCCTGACCTACGAGACGTTCGGGACGGCGGGGCGCGAGCTCGCCCAGCAGGTCGCCGACGACGGCTACGAGCCCGACCTCATCCTGGCGATCGCCCGCGGTGGGCTGTTCCTGGGCGGGGCGCTGGGCTACGCCCTGGACGTGAAGAACATCTTCGTGATGAACGTGGAGTTCTACACCGGCGTGGACGAGCGGCTGGACCTGCCGGTGGTGCTGCCGCCGACCCTGGACCGGGTCGACCTCACCGGGGCCAACGTGCTCATCGCCGACGACGTCGCCGACACCGGCAAGACCCTCGAGCTGGTCCGCGACTTCTGCGCCGGCTACGTCGCCGAGGTGCGGTCCGCGGTGGTCTACGAGAAGCCCCGCTCGGTGGTGACGTGCGACTACGTCTGGAAGCGCACCGACGCCTGGATCGACTTCCCCTGGTCGGTGCAGCCCCCGGTCGTCAACCGCCGCGGCGGCCTCGCCCACTGATCACGCGACGCGGTGGATGCCGCCGCGCTTGGTCGACGCGGTCACCGTGAACTTCGGGTCGCGGGAGAGCTGACGGGTCGGTCCGACCGTCTGCTGCAGCGTCTGCCGGTGCGGCAGGTGCGAGTTGTAGACGCACCACAGCTCGCCGCCGGGGCGCAGCACCCGGGCCGCGGCGTCGAACAGGCGCTCCGCCGCGCCGGTGTGCACCGCGACGCCCAGGTGGAACGGCGGGTTCAGGACGACGAGGTCGACGCTGGCGTCCTCGACGCCGTCCAGCGCGTCGTCCCGGACGACGGTGACCCGGTCGGCGACCCCGTTGGCCTCGACGGTGGCCTGGGCGGACGCGACCGCGGCCGCCGAGGCGTCCGACGCCAGCACGTCGTACCCGGCGCGGGCCAGGACGACGCCGAGCACGCCGGTGCCGCAGCCGAGGTCCACCGCCGTCCCCGAGCCTGTCCCGGGCAACGCCCTCAGCAGCGAGCGGGTGCCGATGTCGACCTTGGTGCCGGCGAACGCCGCACCGTGCGCGAGGACGGCGATCCCCAGGTCGGCGTGCTCCTGGCGGCGGGGGAAGCTGCTGTCCCCGGGCCGGGGCTCCCGGGCCACGAGCACCCGGGACTTCTGCCGGGCGAGGGTGGCGTGCACGTGCCCGAACGAGTCCCCGAGGACGTCGTTCATCGCCTTCGTCATGTGCTTGACCCGGCCGCCGACCAGCAGCGTCACCTCGGGGTCGGCGTGCCGCGCGACGGTCTCGGCGATCTCCCGGAGGGCGTCCAGGCCCTTGGGCGCCTGCACCAGCACGACCGTCGCGCCGCGGAGGAGGTCGGCGTCGAGCGCGTGGTGGGTGAAGCCCGTGGTCCCGGTGCGCTCGGCGTTGGCGTCCAGCGCCCGCTCGGCGACCCGCAGGTCCTGGTGGGCCCGGACACCGGTGGCCCCGTGCAGCGCGATCGCGCCGAGGGTCAGCGCGCCGTGCGCGTCGTCGATCGTGACGAGGGCGTCCGGGTGGGCGGCGATCAGCTCAGCGGCCTCGTCGAGGAGGAGCCGGTCGGTGGCGTCGACGGCCACCAGGTCCGGGGCCTCGACGTCGGGTTCGCGGCGGAGCTGGTCGAAGAAGGGGTCGGACACGTCGTCCACTGTCCCCCACGCCGGTCGTCGTCCCCACGACCGCCGTCCGCCCTCACGAACGACTGGCCGCCCTCACCAGCGTTGGTGGGGGCGGCCAGGCTTGGATCAGGTCACCTGATCCACGCTGCTCCGGGGGCTCAGACGCCGGTGAGGCCCACCGGGCAGGAGACGCCGGTGCCGTTGACCGGGCAGTAGCCGTTGGGCACCTTGTAGAGGTACTGCTGGTGGTAGTCCTCGGCGTAGAAGAACTCGCCCAGCGGCAGGATCTCGGTGGTGATCTCGCCGTAGCCGGCGGCGGTCAACCGGGCCTGGTACTGGTCCTTGGAGGCCTCGGCGGCAGCCTGCTGCTCGGGGGTCGTGTAGTAGACCGCCGACCGGTACTGGGTGCCGATGTCGTTGCCCTGGCGCATGCCCTGGGTGGGGTCGTGCTCCTCCCAGAACTCCTTGAGCAGCACGTCGTAGGAGACGACGGCGGGGTCGAAGACCACCAGCACGACCTCGGTGTGCCCGGTGCGCGCCGAGCAGACCTCCTCGTACGTGGGGTTGGGGGTGTGGCCACCGGCGTAGCCCGCGGCGGTCGAGTACACGCCCGGGTGCTGCCAGAAGACCTTCTCCACGCCCCAGAAGCAGCCGGCGCCGAAGACGGCGGTCTGCATCCCGTCGGGGAAGGGGGGCTGGATCCGGTTGCCGTTGACGGCGTGGAGCTCGGGGATGTGCGGCAGCACCTGGGACCGGCCCGGCAGGGCGTCCTCCGCGGTGACCGCCTGCGTCTTGGCGCGGGAGAAGAACGACATGCCCCGAATGTAGGACGGCCCCGCAACCCGCGGCAGCGGGAACATCCGGGGCCCCGGCGGCCCTGCACCGGACATGCCGATCACCACCCGCGAGGTCCAGCTGGCCGCCCGTCCGCACGGCGAGCCCACCCCCGACGACTTCCGCACCGTCGAGCTGCAGCGCCCCGACCCGACCGAGGGCCAGGTCGTGGTGGCCAACGCCGCGATGAGCGTGGACCCCTACATGCGCGGCCGGATGAACGCCGGCCCCAGCTACGCCCCGGCCTGGGAGGTCGGCGAGACCATGCAGGGCGGCACCGTCGGGCGGGTCGTGCAGTCCCGCTCGCAGCGGGTGCCCGAGGGCGCACTGGTGCTGCACAACGCCGGCTGGCGCGACACCGCGGTGCTCGACGACACGCTGGTCAGCGTGCTGCCCGAGCTGGACGGCGTGCCGCTGACCTGGCACCTCGGGGTGCTCGGCATGCCCGGGCTCACCGCCTGGGCCGGGCTGTTCCGGCTGGCCGACTTCCGCGCCGGGGACGACGTCTTCGTCTCCGGGGCCGCCGGCGCCGTGGGCAGCCTGGTCGGCCAGTTCGCGCGGCTGAGCGGTGCGAACAGCGTCGTCGGCAGCGCCGGGACGCCGGAGAAGGTCCGCTGGATCACCGAGGAGCTCGGCTTCACCGGCGGCTTCGACTACCACGACGGCCCGGTGCGCGACCTGCTCGCACAGGCCGCTCCGCAGGGCATCGACGTCTTCTTCGACAACGTGGGCGGGGACCACCTGGAGGCCGCACTGGCCTCCTTCCGCGAGCACGGCCGGGCCGCGCTGTGCGGGGCGATCTCCGGCTACAACGCCACCACGCCCGCCCCCGGGCCGGACAACATGTTCCTGGTGGTGGGCAAGCGGCTGAGCCTGCGCGGGTTCATCGTCGGGGACCACACCGACCTGCGTCCGCAGTTCGTCGAGACCGTCACCGGCTGGCTGCGCTCGGGCGAGCTGCAGGCCCGGGAGACCCTCCGCGACGGGCTGGACGACGCCGTCCCGGCCTTCCTGGACCTCCTGCGCGGCGGCAACACCGGGAAGATGGTCGTGCGTCTCTCACCCGACGCCGGTTGAGCACCGGGTGCGCCGGGAAGTGAGGACCCCATGTGGCTCTTCATCTCCCGGCGCATCCGCATGTACCTCCTGCTCACCGTCCTCGTGCCGCTGGGCACCCGGGTGCTGCGCTCCCTCGGTCGGAAGCTCGAGTCGAAGAACGGCCCGTCGGCGATCAGCAAGAACCTGATCAAGGCCGGCGACCTGGCCGAGAACGGCGCGGCCAAGCTGCGCGGTCGCCGCCGCTGACCGCTCCATCCGCTCGGCACCCCCGATCCGAAGGACGCACGTGACCGACCCCCAGCTCGAGCGCCACCCCGTCGACGGCGAGACCCGCGGCATCGCCCTGTTCTGTCACGGCGGGACGGCGTCGAGCATCGCCCCGCCGAAGGAGAAGGCGCTGTCGCTGGTCCGGATCCGGGCCTTCGAGCAGTTCGTCCGCAACGACCTGGGCGACCGGGGCATCCAGACGGCGCTGGTGCGCTACCGGGTCGCGGGGTGGAACGGCGAGGCCGCCGACGCCTACCAGGACGTGCAGTGGTCGATCGACGCCCTGCGGGACGACGTCGGCAAGGACGTGCCGATCGTGCTCGTCGGGCACTCGATGGGCGGTCGCGCGGCGCTCAAGGCCGGTGGGGACCCGCAGGTCACCGCCGTCTGCGCGCTGGCCCCCTGGACCCCGCCGGGTGAGCCGGTCATGCAGCTGCGTGGGCAGACGGTGGCGATCCTGCACGGGTCGGCCGACCGGTGGGTGCCGGCCCGGCTCAGCGCGGACTTCGCCGTTCGTGCCCGGCGCGCCGGAGCCCGCGTCGCCCGCTTCACCACCCCGGGCGGGCACACCATGCTGCGGCGGGCCCACCGCTGGCACGCCTTCGCCCGTGACATCGTGCTGGCCGGCACCGGCCTCGAACCGATGCGGGAC
Organism: Geodermatophilaceae bacterium NBWT11; assembly: GCA_014218215.1. Classification (NCBI taxonomy): domain Bacteria; kingdom Bacillati; phylum Actinomycetota; class Actinomycetes; order Geodermatophilales; family Geodermatophilaceae; species Geodermatophilaceae bacterium NBWT11. The sequence continues at coordinate 2,203,994 of CP043652.1, read as the reverse complement.
GACGTCACGAACGCCCTCCAGCAACCGAGCCCGGAGGGCCTGGCCGTCCCGCTGTGACGACCAGCTCCTCGGGGTGAGGCCCGGTGCGATCCGCACCTCCGCCTGCCGAGGAGTAGAAGATGCCCGTCCTGTCCCGTGTGCTCGGTGTCGCCACCGCCGGTTTCGGCGTCCTGGAGTTCGTCAAGACCGACCTGTACGGGAACGCCGCAGGACTCGGGAAGCCCTCGGTCGCGCTGCGCACGCTGCACCACTCCCTCGGCGCGCGGGACGTCGCGATCGGGCTGGCGATGACCGTCGCCCCCGCGGGCCCGCAGCTGCAGGCCGCCACGGTGATGCGGATCGTCTCCGACCTCACCGACGCCGTCTCCTTCGGGCTCAACGCCCCGACCGGGGACAAGAAGGCCAAGTCGCTGGCCGTGGCCCTCGGCTACGCCGCGCTCTGCGCGGTCTCCCTGAAGGGCGCGGGCAAGTGACCGCCGCGGCGATGGACCGGCCCACCGCGGCCGTCGTCGGCTCCGGTGTCTCCGGGTTGACCGCGGCGCACCTGCTGCAGCGCACCCACGACGTGACGCTGTTCGAGACCGACGACCGGCTCGGCGGGCACGCCCACACCCACGACGTCGCGACCCCCGACGACCGGGTCGTGCCCATCGACACCGGCTTCATCGTGCACAACGAGCGCACCTACCCGAACCTGCTCAAGCTCTTCGCCGAGCTCGGCGTGGCCACCCAGCCCACCGAGATGAGCATGTCCATCGTCTGCGAGGGCTGCGGGCTCGAGTACGCCGGCGCCCGCGGCATGAAGGGCGTCTTCGCGCAGAAGAAGCAGCTGGCCAACCCGGCCTACCTGCGGATGCTCGTCGAGGTGAAGAAGTTCCACCGCCAGGCCCACCGGCTGCTCGACCTGGCCGGCGCCGACCACGAGCGCGGCGCGGGTGGGACGAGCGAGTTCGACGGCCTGACCCTGGGCGCGTTCCTGGCCCTCGGCGGGTACTCCGACTACTTCGTCCGGCACTTCATGATCCCGGTCGTGAGCTGCGTCTGGTCCTCGGGCACCGGGCTCTCGCTGCAGTACCCGGCCGTCTACCTGTTCCGGTTCCTGGCCAACCACGGGATGCTCTCGGTGACCGGCTCGCCCCAGTGGCGCACCGTCACCGGCGGCTCGCGCGCCTACGTGGAGAAGGCCGCCAAGGGCCTGACCGCGGTGCGCACCGGCAGCGGCGTCACCTCGCTGACCCGGCACGTGGACGGCGTCGAGCTCGTCGACGCCGACGGTGAGCGGCACGCCGCCGACGTCGTCGTCGTCGCCACGCACCCCGACCAGGCCCTCGCCCTCCTCGGCGACCCGACCGACGACGAGCGCGCCGTCCTCGGGGCCTTCTCCTACTCGCGCAACGAGACGCTGCTGCACACCGACCCGACGATCCTGCCGCGGGCGGCCGAGGCCAAGGCGTCGTGGAACTACCGGATGCCCGGGTGTGGCACCGACACCGATGCCGTCCAGGTGACGTACTGGATGAACAAGCTGCACGCCATCGACGAGCCGCTGGACTACCTGGTCACCCTCAACGCCCCCGAGAAGGTCGACCCGAGCACGGTGCTGCGCCGGATGGTCTACGACCACCCCGAGTACACCCCGGCCTCGGTCGCCGCCCAGCGCCGGCTGCCCGCGCTGAACACCGGGCGCACGGCGTTCGCCGGGGCGTACCACGGCTGGGGCTTCCACGAGGACGGCTGCGCGTCGGGCGTGCGGGCCGCGGAGTCCCTCGGCAGCGGCTGGTGACCGCCGTCCGGCCCGCGCTCGTCGACTGGGCCCCGACGACGGTGCCCGCGCTCTACGACGTCCGGGTCGGGCACACGCGCTCGTGGCCGCTGCGCAACCGGTTCGAGTACGGCGGCTACCTGTGGCTGGTCGACCTCGACGACCTGCCCCGGCTCCCCCGCGGGCTGCGCTGGGCGGCCCGGTTCGAGGCCGCCGACCACCTCGGCGACCCGGCGGCGTCGCTGAAGGGCAACGTGGTGCGCTTCGCCGCCCTGCACGGTGTGGACGACGTCGCCCGCGTGGTGATGATGGCCAACGCGCGCAGCGGGCCGCACGTGTTCAACCCGCTGTCCACGCACTGGTGCTACCGGGCCGACGGGTCGCTGGCCTGCATCGTCGCCGAGGTGCACAACACCTACGGGGAACGGCACGCCTACCTGCTCGACCCCGACGAGGCCGGTCGCGCGCAGGCGGAGAAGGACTTCTACGTCTCCCCGTTCAACACCGTCGACGGCCGCTACCTCATGCGGTTCTCCGGTCCCGGTGAGCAGCTGCACGTGACCATGGCGCTCCAGGTCGAGGGCCGCACGCCCTTCGTGGCCACGCTGACCGGAAGCGCCCGGCCGGCGACGACGGGCGTCGTGATCCGTACTCTCCTGCGCTGGCCGCTCATGAGCCTGTGGGTGGCCGTGCTGATCCGGTGGCAGGGGATCCGGCTGTGGGCCCGACGGCTCCCGGTCGTGCCCCGCCCCCCACACGATCCGGTTGCGGGTGTCGTTGCGAACACCCACGACCCACTGACCAGCCCGAACGGGGACAGACCATGACCACGGTGCACCACAACGCCAGCCGGACCGAGGACGCACGGTTCCCCGTGCCGCGCCCGGACGAGGCGCACTGGCCCGGTCTGGCCACCCCGCCCCACGACGCGCTGCGCGCCCGGATCGCCGAGGGCCTCTTCCGCAACGCCGTGCGCACCCTGCCGGTGCGGGTGGTCTTCCCCGACGGCACGGTGCTCGGGGCCGGCGACCGGCACGCCCCGGTGATGCGGATGGTCCGCCCGGCCAACGTGTTCCACCGGCTCGGCGCCGACGCCAAGATCGGCTTCGGCGAGGCCTACATGACCGGCGACTGGACGACGGGGCCCGACACCGACCTCGCCGACCTGCTGGCCCCCTTCGCCGCGCGGATGTCCTCCCTGGTGCACCCCGCGTTCCAGCGGCTGCGGCACCTGGTCGAGCGCACCCAGCCGATGGGCGAGGAGAACACCAAGGAGAACAGCCGGCACAACATCAGCCGGCACTACGACCTCTCCAACGAGCTCTTCGAGGCCTTCCTCGACGAGACGATGACCTACAGCTCTGCCTGGTTCGAGCCCGGTGACGACCTGGCGACCGCGCAGCTCCGCAAGATCGACGGCGTGCTCAACATGGCCCGGGTCAGCGAGGGCATGCACGTGCTGGAGATCGGCTCCGGCTGGGGCGCACTGGCGATCCGGGCCGCCGCCGACCGCGGTGCCCGGGTGACCACGCTGACCCTGTCCTCCGAGCAGCAGGCACTGGCCCGGGCCCGGGCGGAGGAGGCCGGCGTCGCCCACCTGGTCGACGTCAAGCTCCAGGACTACCGGGACGCGACCGGCCAGTACGACGCCGTCGTCTCGGTGGAGATGATCGAGGCGGTCGGCGAGAAGTTCTGGGCCACCTACTTCTCCGCGCTGGACACCCTGCTCGTGCCCGGCGGGCGGGTCGGCCTGCAGTCGATCACCATGCCGCACGACCGGATGATGGCCACCCGCCGCAGCTACACCTGGATCCACAAGTACGTCTTCCCCGGCGGGATCATCCCCTCGGTCCGCTCCATCGAGGACAACCTGACCGCGCACACGTCGCTGTCGATCGTCGAGCGCCGCGACCTGGGCCCGCACTACGGCCACACCCTGCACCTGTGGCGCGACCGGTTCATCGCCGAGTGGCCGCAGCTGTCGGGCTCCTTCGACGGCACCTTCCGCCGGATGTGGGAGTTCTACCTCGCCTACTGCGAGGCCGGCTTCCGCAGCGGCTACCTCGGCGTCAGCCAGCTGGGCCTGGCGCGGGACCCCTTCCACCGCTGACCCGCTCGATCGTGGCGTGCTGGGTGCGCAGTCCAGCTCTGGACTGCGTAGGGGGCACGCCACGATCAGCGGCGGGCGTGGAACGCGGTGGCGATCTCCTCTCGGCAGACCTCCGGTTCGGCGTGGGCTCGCCGGTAGCTGATCCGCAGCACCGCCCAGCCCCTCGCCAGGGAGGCCGCATCGCGGCGGAGGTCCTGCTCGCGGCGGTCGGGTGCGCGGTGGAACTGCGCTCCGTCGAGCTCGACCGCCAACCGCACCTCGGGCCAGGCGCCGTCGTGGTGGATCTCGCCGATCCGGGTCACGAGCGGGTGCTGGAGGGTGACCGCAGGTAGGCCCGGGACGTCGAGCAGGTGGCGCAGACCCCAGATCTCGAACTCGCTCTGGCAGCCGGCCTCGACCAGGTCGAGCAGGTGCACCAGCGCTGCCCGACCGGGGAGCTTCGGGTGCTTGCGCAGCTCTCGGCGGACCTCGCGGACCGCGGTCACCCGTCGGCGGACCGCGCCGATGAGGGCACCGCGGGCGATCTCGACATCGCGGGGTGACCCGGTCCGGGCGTGCGCGTGCCCCCAGCAGTCGACGAGCGACCGTGCCAGGGAGAGGACCGGGAAGTCGTCCCGCGTCGGTCCGTGGGGCAGGTCGATGCGGTGCACCCGCAACCAGTCCGGGACGGTGGGCACGTTCCGTGACCGCCGGACGGCGACGCGCACCAACGGTCCGGGGGTCGCGACGACGTCCCAGGCGGCCAGGGCGCTCCGGCCCGCGAGGTGGCCCCCGCTCCACAGCACGGCGGCCCCGGCCCTGCTGCGCCAGCGCCCGGCTACCTCGGGCAGTGCGACGACGCCGGGCAGCGGCCGGACCAGCCGGCCCGAGGCCAGCCATCGGGTGACGCTGCTGGGATGGGTCCGGGCCGCCAGGTCCTGCCACCGGCAGACCCCGTCGTCACCGAGCAGGGCGGTCAGGTCCGTCGTCACAGCTCGACCATGGAGGTGACGGGACCCGGTGACCCCGCCCGGAGGCGATCTGTGGACGAGCCCTCGCCCTGTGGACACCGGCCCTTCCCATCAGGGCGTGGGTGGTACGCAGTCGCCGTCCGGACCGCGTACTGGGCACGCCCCGATGGCCCCGGTCAGGCGACCTTTGGGCCGTGGACCTCCATCTCGTAGTACGTCTGGACGTCGGGGGCGCGCATCGTGCCGTCGCAGGCGCCGGTCATCCAGCGCTCGAGGGTGGCGCTCATGTGCTGCACCGTGTCGTTGTGGGCGCAGATGTCGAAGGCGACCACCCCGCGGTCGGCGACGACCCGGTCGATGATCGGCTGCAGCGTGGTGCGGAAGACCAGGCTGCGGCGGGCGCTGGGGTGGGTCAGCGTGAACCCCAGGTAGTAGATGGCGTCGCGGGCGGCGTGCGCGGGGTGCCGGGCGGCGAAGTAGGCCGGCTCGATCCACGGGACGGCGGTCAGGTCGCCGGTGAACGTGGTCAACCCCAGGGCGCTGCCGTCGGCGTCGAAGGCCACGTACTTGTCGATCCGCTCGTCGGCCATCTCCTCGGCGAACTCGGCTGGGCTGAGCACGTGCCGGGCCGCGGCCAGCGTGCGCAGCGGCTCGAACGCCTCCCGGTAGAGCTCGTAGAAACCCGCGACGAGCTCCACCGGGACGGTCTGCATCCGCTCGACCCGCAGGGCTGTGCTGACGGGGGGCTGCTGCTGGCTCATGGTCACGGAACGTAAGGGCGTCAGGCCTTCCGGAGTGCACGCGTCCACGAAAGAGTGAACGCCGGACGGCGACGACCACCCAGCGTGGTGACGGGCCTCAGTCGCGGGTCAGGACGACCTTGCCGACGACGGAGCCGGCCTCGATCAGCCGGTGCGCCTCGCGGAGGGTGTCCTCGGTGATCCCCTGCAGGCGGGTGGTGGCCGTCGTCCGCAGCCGGCCGGCGTCCACCAGGCGGGAGACCTCGACGAGCAGGTCGTGCTGGTAGGCGTCCTCGGGCAGGTGCAGCGGGCGGGCGAACATGAACTCCCAGTGCCAGGTCTGCGCCTTGGACTTCAGCGGCATCAGGTCCAGGCCCACCGGGTCGTCGATCGCCACGACCGCGCCGTGCACCCGGAGCAGCTCGGCGTAGGCCTCGACGTTGCCCTCGGAGAACGCGCTGAAGACGTGGTCGACGCCGTCGGGGGCGACCTCGCGGACGGCGGCGACCAGGTCGTGGTGGTCGACGACGTGGTGGGCACCCATCGAGGTCGCCCACTCCACGGACTCCGGGCGAGCGCCGGTGGCGACCACGGTCAGCTGCGTCCGGGCCCGGGCGAGCTGGGCGATCATGGAACCCACGCCGCCGGCCCCGCCGACCACCAGGATCGTGCCGGTGCTGTCGGCCGTGAGGCCGAGCCGGTCGAACAGGGTCTCCCAGGCGGTGATCGTGGTCAGCGGCAGCGCGGCGGCCTCGGCGTGGTCCAGCGACCGGGGCTTGGGGCCGACGACCCGCTCGTCGACCAGGTGGAGCTCGGCGTTTGTGCCCGGCCGGGCGATCGAGCCGGCGTAGTAGACCTCGTCGCCGACCGCGAACCGGGTCACGGCCTCGCCCACCGCGGTGACCACGCCGGAGGCGTCGAAGCCGAGCACCTTCGGGCCCTCGGCGGCGTCGAAGGAGGCACGCACCTTCCCGTCCACCGGGTTCACCGAGACAGCACGGACGTCGACCAGCAGGTCGTGCGCACCCAGCGGGGCCAGGTCCAGCTGCACGGTGGCGAAGGAGTCGGGTGCGTCCACGGCCCCGGGTCGGAGGGCGGCGATGGCGGTGGTGGTCGTCGGCGTCGTCACGTGGGTGGCCAACGACACCGGGCGCGCAGGGCTTCCCGGTCCTACCGTCGCGCCGTGCGCGGACGTGGTGCGGTGTGGCTGGTCGTGTGGGTCTTCACCGTCGTCATGCTCGGGGGCACGGTGCCCGCCCCGCTCTACCCGTTCTACGTGCAGGCGCTGGACCTCTCCGAGCTGCAGGTCACCCTCGTCTTCGCCGCCTACGCGGTGGGCACCCTGACCGCGCTCCTGCTGGGCGGCGGGCTGTCGGACCGGGTCGGACGACGGCCGGTGCTGGCCCTGGCGGTGTCGGTCGCCGTCCTCAGCACGGTGGTGTTCCTGGTCGCCCCCACCCTGTCCGGCCTGCTGCTGGCCCGGGTGCTGTCGGGGTTGTCGGTGGGTCTGACGACCGGGACGGCGACGGCGGCGATCGCCGAGCTGCACCACGACCGGCGGACGGCGACCACCCTGGCCACGGTGGCCAACATGGGCGGCCTGGGCCTGGGCCCGGTGGTGTCCGGGCTGGTCGCCCAGCACCTGCCCGGCCCGACCGTGGGCCCCTACCTCGTGTTCCTGGTCCTGCTGGTGCCGGTGCTCGCGCTCGGGCTGGTGCCCGAGACCCGGCCGCGGACCGGGTCGCTGCGCAGCGCCGTCCGGCCGCAGCGGCTCGCCGTGCCCCGCGCGACCCGGGCCCGGTTCGCGGCCGCGGCGGTCGGCGGCTTCGCCGCGTTCTCCGTGCTGGGGCTGTTCACCGCGCTGACGTCGTCCTTCCTCGGGCAGGAGCTCGGCGATCCCGGCCCGCAATTGGTCGGGTTGTCCATCTCGGTCATGTTCGCCGCGGCCGTGGCGTGCCAGCTGCTCGTGCAGCGGTGGGACCTGGACCGGGCGGCGCTCGTCGGGGCCGTGCTGCTGCCCACCGGGACGGCCCTGGTGGTGGCCGCCCTCGGGGTCGGGTCGCTGCCGCTGTTCCTGCTCGCCGCGGTGGTCGGCGGCTCCGGCGTGGGGTTCTCGTTCCAGTCGGCGGTGGCCCGGGTCGGCGGACTCGCCTCGGCCGAGGAGCGGGCCGCGGTGACGTCGAGCTTCTTCGTCGTCGCCTACCTGGGGATCACCGTGCCGGTGGTCGGGGTCGGGGAGATCGCCACCCGGACGTCGCTGACGGTGGCCGCCGCTGCGCTGGCTGTCCTGGTGCTGGTGCTCTCCGCGCTGGCGGCGCTGCTCACCCGCCGACACCCGACGCCGGCCTGACCCGAACGGGGGGCTCACGGATCGTCACCGTCCGTTCCCGCATCTCCATCCCATCGGGCGACGCGCTTCACCGGGCCCCGGACGGCATCGTCTCGTTCTACTAGGTGTAGTCGTCCGATGACCGTGAGTGGAGGTGTGCCCGATGTCCGAGTCCCGACGTGGGGTCCGCCTCTCCCGGTTCGCCGGGCGCGCGCTGACCGTGGCCGGCCTGGGTGCCGGCTTGTGGCTGGCCGGTCAGGCGACCGCGTCGGCGCAGGCCGAGCAGCCCTCGCTGCTGTCGAGCGTGACCGCCCCGGTAGCCGACGTGGTGACGGCGGTGACCACCCCGGTCGCCCCGGTCGTCTCCCAGGTCGCCGCGCCCGTGGCTGCTCCCGTCGCCCAGGTCGTCGCGCCGGTGGCGCAGGTCGTGGCACCGGTGGCGCAGGTCGCTGCACCCGTGGTGGCTCCGGTCGTCCAGGTGACGGCACCCGTCGTGCAGGCCGTCGCGCCGGTGCTGGCCCCGGTCACGCAGGCCGTCGCTCCCGCGGTGGACCCGCTGGTGGAGAGCCTGGCGCCGGTCACCGAGGCCCTGTCGCCCGTCACCGAGGCCCTCACGCCCGTGACCGGCACGCTCACCCCCGTCGTCGACGCCGTCGCCCCGGTGACCGAGCCGCTGGCGCCGGTCGCGGTGTCGCTGGCCCCCGTGCTGGGCTCCGTCCTGGACGACCTCCAGCCGACCGCAGCGCCGTCCGCGGGGACCGTCCCGAGCGCCCCCGAGGCGGCTGCAGGCAGCGTCGGCGTCCCGACGATCGGGACCTCCACTGCGCCGGTGACCGCGGTCGTCGACGTCGCTGCCACCCCCGCCGCACCGTCCTCCTCCCCGGCTGCCCCGGTCTCCCCGGCGGCTCCGATGAGTGCCTCCACCGGTTCCGTCGGTGGCCCCGCCCAGCACGACCAGACGGCCGCGGACCTCTCCGCCGCCGTGCTGGCCGCCGACGCCGCGGGCCTCACCGCGACCGCCGACACCGCCCGCGACGCCGCGGGCAACACCGCGTACGACCCCTCCTTCTCCCCCGACTGACCCGGGCGCCCTCAGCCTCTGCGCGCTGAGCACGGCGACACCCGACCCCCTCCGAGCGGGCCGGCACCCATCAGTCCCAGCACCACCCCTCTGAGAAGGACTCTCGCGATGAACCTGTGGGTCAAGCGCGGTCTGCAGACGGCACTGCTCACCGGAGGCCTCTTGGCCACCGGCAGCGGTATCGCCTCAGCCGACACCGGAACCGGCCTCCTGACCGGCAACACCATCACCATCGACATCGCCGCCCCCGTCGACGTCACCGGCATCACCGCCGGCCTCCTCGGCGACGCCACCACCAGCTCCACCGGCGGCACCACCACCCCGGCACCGGCCCCTGCTCCTGCACCCGCCGCAGCCAGCGGTGGACTGCTCTCGGGCAACACCGTGAACATCGACGTCGCCGCCCCCGTCAACGTCGGCGGCATCGCCGCCGGCGTACTCGGCGACGCTGCTGCCGACTCCACCGGCGGCGCCGCAACCGCTCCTCCGCCTGCTCCTGCCCCGGCGCCCGCGTCCTCCTCCGGGGGGATCGCCTCCGGCAACGACGTGGACGTCGACGTCGCCGCCCCCGTCAACGTCGGCGGCATCGCCGCCGGCGTCCTCGGAGACAGCGCTGCCGGCTCCACCGGCGGCGCCTCCACCACCCCGGCGCCCAGCACCCCGACCACCGGCACCACCGGCTCCGGTGGGATCGCCTCGGGCAACGACGTGAACGCCCCGATCTCCGTCCCGGTGAACGTCTGCGGCATCGGCGTCGGCCTCCTCGGTGACGCCGCCGCCGACTGCACCGGCGGCGCGAGCACCGGCGGGACCACACCCACCACCGGGACCACCCCGACCAACAGCGGCAGCGTCGCCACCGGCAACGACGTCGACGCACCCATCTCCATCCCGGTGAACGTCTGCGGCATCGCCATCGGCTCCGCCGCGGCCGACTGCACCGGTGGCGCGACCACCGGCGGCACCACGCCCACGACCGGCACGACCCCGACGACGGGCACCGACCGCGTCGCCTCCGGCAATGACGTGAACGCCCCGATCTCCGTCCCGGTGAACGTCTGCGGCATCGGCGTCGGCCTCCTCGGTGACGCCGCCGCCGACTGCACCGGCGGCTCCACCACCGGCGGCACCACCCCCACCACCCCGGGCACCACCACCCCCGGCACCGGCACCGTCGGCTCCGGCAACGACGTCGACGCCCCCGTCACCATCCCCGTCAACGTCTGCGGCATCGCCGCCGGCGTGATCGGTGACGCCAGCAGCGACTGCACCGGTGGAGCCACCACCGGCGGCACCACCCCCACCACGCCGGGCACCACCACCCCCGGCACCGACACCATCGGCTCCGGCAACGACGTCGACGTCCCCGTCACCATCCCCGTGAACGTCTGCGGCATCGCCGCCGGCGTGATCGGTGACGCCAGCAGCGACTGCACCGGCGGCTCCACCACCGGCGGAACGACCCCGACCCCGGGCACCACGCCCACCGACCCCGGCACCACGCCCGGGACCGGCAACGACGTCACGGTGCCGATCACCGTCCCCGTGGACGTCTGCGGCATCGCCGCCGGCGTCATCGGCGACGCCTCGGCCGGCTGCACCGGTGGCACGACCGGCGGCACCACCCCCACCACCCCCGGCACCACGACGCCGGGCACCGGCATCGACGTCCCCGTCACCGTCCCCGTCGACGTCTGCGGCATCGCCGTCGGCCTGCTCGGCGACGCCGCCGCCGACTGCGGCCCCGCCACCCCCGGCACCCCCACCGACCCCGAGACCCCGGGGACCCCTGAGGACCCGACGGACCCCGAGACCCCGGTGACCACCCCGGAGGACGCCACCACCCCGGAGACCCCCCGCGGCCTCACCCCGGTCGTCCTCACCGGCAGCACTCCCGTCGCCACCGCCGTCACCTACGACGCCGGCACCGACGACCAGAACACCAGCACCGACGAGACCCTCGCCTACACCGGCGCCGACCTCACCACCCCGCTGCTGGCCGCCCTCCTCGCCCTCGCCCTCGGCCTGGGCCTGACGACCGCCACCCGGCGCCGCCAGCACCAGCAGTAGAGACCCCCACAGGGCACCACCGGCCCGACCACCCCAGCCAGGGGCGGTCGGGCCGGAGGTGTACCCGGCTCACGGAGTGGCAGGGACGCGGGGAGCGCGCCCTCCCACTCCACAGCGCGTCAGCTGAAGAGGGCGCTGTACCCGTTCAGGGCCGGCTGTCCACCGAGGTGGGCGTAGAGCACGGTGGAGTCGGGCGAGATCTCCTTCGAGCGGACCAGCTCGATGGTCGCGGCCATCGACTTCCCCTCGTAGACGGGGTCGGTGACCATGCCCTCGGTGCGGGCGGCGGTCTCCATGGCGCGCAGCGTGACGTCGTCGGGGATGCCGTAGACCCCCGCGTGGAAGCGCTCGTCGAGCTCGACGTCGTCCAGGGTCAGCTGCCGCTGGAGCCCGATCGCGGCGGCGGTGCGCTGGGCGATGCGCAGCACCTGGTCGCGGGTCTCGGCGGGCTTGGCCGAGGCGTCGACGCCGAGAACGCGGCGTGGGCGGGCGCCGTCCTCCTCGAGCTTGGCGAACCCGGCGACCATGCCCGCCTGCGTCGACCCGGTCACCGAGCAGACGACGACGGTGTCGAAGAAGACCCCCAGCTCGGCCTCCTGCTGGGCGACCTCGCGGGCCCAGTGGGCGAAGCCGTGGCCACCGAGCGGGTGGTCCGAGGCACCGGCCGGGATGGCGTAGGGCTTGCCCCCGCGGGCCTCGATCTCGGCCAGCGCGGTCTCCCAGCTCTCCTTGAACCCGATGCCGAACCCGGCCTTCACCAGCCGCACGTCGGCGCCGGCCAGGCGGGAGATCAGGATGTTGCCGACCTTGTCGTAGACGGCGTCGGGCCAGTCGACCCAGCTCTCCTGGATCAGCACGCAGGACAGCCCGAGGTGCGCGGCGACGGCAGCGACCTGGCGGGTGTGGTTGCTCTGCACCCCGCCGATCGACACGAGGGTGTCGCAGCCCTGGGCCAGCGCCTCGGCGACCAGGTACTCCAGCTTGCGGGTCTTGTTGCCGCCGTAGGCGATGCCGGAGTTGCAGTCCTCCCGCTTGGCCCACACCGCGGCACCGCCGAGGTGCTCGGTCAGCCGGTCCAGGCGGTGCACCGGCGAGGGCCCGAAGAGCAGCGGGGTGCGGGGGAAGTCGTCGAGCGTCGTCACGGGGTCTCCTCGGAGAGTTCGGCCAGCAGGGCGGTCCAGATGGCGGTGGTGACCGAGACGGCGTCCTCGACGTCGCGGTGCTCGCACGCGGCGATGAGCCGGTCGTGCAGGTCGACGGAGTCCGCGCCGTGGGCGGCGGCGAAGCGCAGCCGCTCCAGCCGGCGGACCAGCGGGGTGAAGCGGTCGACGGTCGCGGTGACGGCGCCGTTGCCGCAGCGCGCCACGAGCACCGCGTGCAGGGCGTCGTCGGCGTCCAGGGCGGCGTCGACGTCCCCGGCCCCGACGGCCGCGGCGAAGGCGGCGTTGGCCGTGCGCATGGCCGCCACGTCGTCCGCGGTCACGGTGGGGACGGCGGTGCGGACGGCGAGCTCGTGCATCGCCCGGACGACGACGGCAGCATCGCGCACCGCGGCCGGGACGACGGCGGTGACCCGGGTGTGGCTCTGCGGCTTGGACTCGACCAGGCCCTCGTCGGCCAGCCGGGCCAGCGCGGTGCGCACCGGGGCGACCGAGAGGCCCAGCCGGGTGGCGAGCTCGGCGTCCTTGACCACCCCGCCCGGGGGCAGCTCACCGGAGACGATCGCCTCCCGGATCCGCACCAGGGCCTGGTCCCGCAGCAGCACGCGCACAACTGACATCTCAGATGTCAGTTGGCCGGATGTCAAGGGGCAGGGTCGGGACGAGCGACAGCTACGTTGTCGGTGTGGCGCTCGAACCGACTCGTGAACGCACCCACACCTGGGGAGACCCCGGCGTCTCCGCTGCCGAGGTGCGCACCAGCGAGGGCATCGAGGTGCTGCGCGGGATCGCCGAGGGCCGGCTGCCCGCGGCCCCGATCGCCTCCACGCTGGGCATGGGGCTGGAGTCCGTCGAGCCCGGCCGGGTGGTCTTCACCCTGGAGCCTGCCGAGTTCCACTACAACCCGATCGGCTCGGTGCACGGCGGGGTCTACGCCACCCTGCTCGACTCAGCCTGCGGCTGCGCGGTGCACTCGATGCTCCCGGCCGGGGTGGGCTACACCAGCCTGGACCTGACGGTGAAGTTCCTGCGCGCGATGCGCACCGACACCGGACCGGTGCGCTGCATCGGCACCGTCACCCACCTGGGCGGCCGGACGGCGCTCGCCGAGGCCCGGCTCGTGGACGGCGCGGACAGGCTCCTCGCGACGGCGACCAGCTCGATCCTGGTGATGCGTCCCTGAGGGGTCAGCCGGCCGACGGGCAGCGCGGGGCGAGGTTCTCCGTCGCCCAGCGACCCAACTGGTCCAGGACCGGGGCCAGCGCGTCGCCCGAGGGCGTCAACCGGTAGCTGACGCCCACCGGCGGCCCGGCGTCGACGGTCCGCTGCACCAACCCGGCGCCGGCCAGCTCGGTGAGCCGGTCGGACAGCACCGAGTCGCTGATCCCGCCGACGGCCCGCCGCAGCTCGCTGAACGTGGCCGGCCCCCCGGTGAGGACGGCGATGACCATGCCGTTCCAGCGCTTGCCCAGGAACGAGAAGGCGTGGCTCAAGGCGGCGTCACACGCCCGGGGCTCGTGCACCACGTCCTCCACACGACCCACCCTACCCGTGCTAGCTTTTCTCTGGTCGCTCGTTTTTTCCTAGCTACACACCTGAGAGAAGTGGTCACCGTGTCCCTGTTCCGTCTGGACGCCAGCATCCGCACCGAGGGCTCGGCCAGCCGGGCCATCGCCGACATCGTCGAGGCCCAGTGGCGCGAGGACGCCCCCGACGCCCCGGTCACCCGCCGGCACGTCGGCACCGAGCCGCTGCCCGCCACCGCCTGGGGTGACGCGGTCAACGCCGCCTACACCCCCGAGGACCAGCGCACCCCCGCCCAGACCGAGGCCGTCGCGCTCGCTGCCATCCTCACCGACGAGCTCGCCGACGCCGAGGCACTGCTCATCGCCGTCCCGCTGTACAACTTCGGGGTCTCCCAGCACGTGAAGAACTGGGTCGACCTGGTGATCACCGACCCCCGGATGGCCCCCGGTCAGCCGCCGCTGCTGGCCGGCAAGCCCGCCGTCCTGGTCACCGTGCACGGCGGCAACTACAGCGCCGGCACCCCGCGCGAGGACTGGGACCACGCCACCGGCTGGCTGCGCCGCATCCTCGCCGACGTCTGGCAGCTCGACCTCACCGTCGTCACCCGCGAGTTCACCCTGGTCGGGGTCAACCCGGCCCTCGACGAGTTCACCGCGATGGCCGAGGAGCTCAAGGCCGACGCCGAGCGCGAGGCGGCCGAGCACGGCCGCCGGCTCAGCACGTCGCGCCGCGTCGCCGCCTGAACCCGGGCGGCCCCGGGGGCCGCGTGGTGGGATCGCCCTCGTGAGCGAGCTCCCACCGGCCCCCGCCGTCCGCCTGGCCCAGCGCTCCGACGTCCCCCGGTTGGCCGCCACGCTCGCCGCGGCCTACCCGGACTACCGCTGGACCTCCTGGGCCTTCCCCGACGACGGCCGGGCCCAGCGGCTGCACCGGTGGCACGAGGTGCTCGCCGGCCTGGCCGGGGTGGACGCCGGGACGACGTGGGTGAGCGAGGGCTGCACCGCCGTCGCCACCTGGGAGGCACCCGGCGACCCCGCCCCGGCTGCGGACATGCAGGCCGTGCTCGACCGCGACCTGCCCAAGGTGTTCGGCGGCCGGCACCGGGTCGTGCAGGCCTCCGACCGGATCGCCGCCGGCGGGCGCCCCGACGGACCGCACTGGTGGCTGCGGGCGGCCGGCGTCCGGGCCTCGGTGCGCCGGCAGGGCCTGGGCGCGGCGGTGCTGCGCCCGGTGCTCGAGCGCTGCGACGCCGACGGCGTGCCGGCCGCGCTGGCCGCCTACACCTCCGGCGTCGTCCGCTGGGCGGAGTCACTGGGCTTCGTGGTCAGCGCCAGCGAGCGCACCGCGGTCGACCACGAGCTGCCCGTCTGGACGCTGGTGCGCCCGGCCGGAGGGTGAACGCGCAGGGATCCTGCGCGCCCACCCTCCACCAGGTCAGTCGCGCGGGCCGCCGGCGACGTAGATGACCTGACCGGACACGAAGCCCGCGCCCTCGCTGGTCAGGAACGACACCGTGTGCGCGATGTCCTCGGGCTGGCCCACCCGGGCGACCGGGATCTGCTTGGCGGCCATCGCCTTGTAGTCCTCGAAGGGGACGCCGACCCGCTCCGCGGTGGCGGCGGTCATGTCGGTGGCGATGAAGCCCGGGGCGATCGCGTTCGCGGTCACGTTGTAGCGGCCCAGCTCGATGGCCAGGGTCTTGGTGAAGCCCTGCATGCCGGCCTTGGCCGCGGAGTAGTTGACCTGGCCGCGGTTGCCCAGCGCCGAGACGCTGGACAGGTTCACGATCCGGCCGTACTCGGCCTCCACCATGTGCTTCTGGGCGGCCTTGGTCATCAGGAAGGCACCGCGCAGGTGCACGTTCATGACGGCGTCCCAGTCCTCGACGCTCATCTTGAACAGCAGGTTGTCCCGGGTGATGCCGGCGTTGTTGACCAGCACGGTCGGCCCGCCGAGCTCCTCGGCGACCCGGTCGACGGCGGCGGCCACGCTGGCCTCGTCGGCCACGTTCGCGCCCACGGCGATCGCGTCGCCGCCGGCGGCCTTGATCTGCTCGACCGTGCCGGCGCAGGAGCCCTCGTCCAGGTCGAGCACCGCCACCGACATCCCGTCGGCGGCGAGCCGCAGGGCGATCGCCGCACCGATCCCCCGGGCCGAGCCGGTGACGATCGCCGTCCGCTGTGTGTCCGCCATCTGTTCTGCGCTCCTCGTCGAGTCCGTTCGCGCTGTCCTACTGGCCAGTACGTCTGCGCACCGGTCTACCAGCAGGCCCGGACGGCGGCTCGATGCGGGCCTGCGTACAGTCCCGCTCACAACAGAACACACCGACAGGGGAGCGCCGGACGGCGCTGAGAGTGCGGGCAACCGCAGACCCTCGAACCTGAACCGGGTCATGCCGGCGTAGGGAGTCTGGAGAGATCGACATGACCGCTGAGGTCACCCGTCCCACCGCTGCACGCAGCACCGCACCGCGCCGCACCTGGCGCACCGTCGACATCGTCACGACCGCCGTCCTGGGCGTCGCGTTCGGCGTCGTCTTCTGGGCCTGGAACCTGGTCTTCGGCGTCCTGGCCGCCCCGCTGGACTTCTTCCCGCCGCTGTCCGCGGTGCTCAACGGGGTCTACCTGATGCCCGGCGTGGTTGCCGGGCTGCTGGTGCGCAAGCCGGGCGCCGCCGTGTTCGCCTCCGGCCTGGCCGCCGCGGTCAGCCTGCTGCTGGGCTCGCCCTACGGCGGGATCATCATCGTCTACGGCCTGATCCAGGGCCTGGGCGGCGAGATCGGCTTCCTGCTCACCCGCTACCGCAGCTTCGGCTGGGGGACGGCGGTGCTGGCCGGCGTCACCGCGGGGCTGTCCACCTCCATCCTGGACACCACCGTCTACTACGCCGACCTGGGCTTCTGGGCCTACAAGGTGCCCTACACCGCGTTCACCGTGCTCAGCAGCGTGCTGCTCGCCGGGGTCGTCGGGCTGCTGCTGGTCCGGGCGCTGGCCCGCACCGGGGCACTGAGCTCGTTCGCCTCCGGCCGCAGTCGCGTCTGAGGTGCCGGCGCCCGCCACGGTCCGGGCGCGCGGACTCGCCGTCCGGCACGCCTCCCGGCTGGCCTGGGCGCTCACCGGGGTCGACCTCGACGTCGCCCCCGGTGAGCGGGTGCTGGTCACCGGCGCGTCCGGGGCCGGGAAGTCCACGCTGTTCGCCGTCCTCGCCGGGCTGCTGGACCCCGAGGCCGCCGAGGTCACCGGCGAGCTGACG
Source organism: Geodermatophilaceae bacterium NBWT11 (assembly GCA_014218215.1). Classification (NCBI taxonomy): domain Bacteria; kingdom Bacillati; phylum Actinomycetota; class Actinomycetes; order Geodermatophilales; family Geodermatophilaceae; species Geodermatophilaceae bacterium NBWT11. The sequence continues at coordinate 2,187,013 of CP043652.1, read as the reverse complement.
GTCGACGGCCTCGCGCCCGCCGTGGCCCGCGACCGGCTCGGCCTGCTGCTGCAGGACCCCGACAGCCAGCTGGTGATGACCCGCGCCGGGGACGACGTCGCCTTCGGCCTGGAGAACGCCGGCGTGCCCGCCGAGGAGATCTGGCCGCGGGTGGACGCCGCGCTGGACGCCATGGGCTGGAGGTACGGGCGCGACCGGCCCACCCAGATGCTGTCCGGCGGGGAGAAGCAGCGGCTGGTGCTGGCCGGGGCGCTGGCCCGGCGTCCCGGGTTGCTGCTGCTCGACGAGCCGACCGCCCAGCTGGACCCGGCGGGTTCGGACGTCGTCCGCACCTCGGTGGCGCGCGCCGTCGCCGACCGCGCCACCACCCTGCTCGTGGTCGACCACGACGCCGCGCCGTGGCTCCCGCTGGTCGACCGGGTGGTCGAGGTGGTGGACGGCGGCCTGGTCGCCCACGGCCCCGGCTGGACCCCGGCCTCCCGCACCGCCGGCCTGGTGCTGCCCCCAGCTTCGATCAGGTCTCCTGATCCAAAGCTGGCCTCCCTCACCAACGTTGCTGAGGGCGGAGAGACGTCGATCAGGTCACCTGATCCACGCTGGGGGGCGCTGGTGGTCGCGGAGGGGGCGGGGTTCTCCTACCGGGGGACGACGACGCCCGCGCTGACGCCCACCGACCTGGCGCTGCCCGCGGCGGCGGTGACCGCGGTGACCGGGGCGAACGGGACGGGGAAGTCGACGCTGGCGCTGCTGCTGGCGGGGCTGCGGGGCCCGACGGGGGGCCGGGTGCGGGCGGCGGAGGAGCTGGCCGTGCGCGGGGAGCGGGCACCGCACCGGTGGCGGGCCGGGGAGCTGGTCACCCGGATCGGCACGGTGTTCCAGCAGCCCGAGCACCAGTTCCTCACCGGCCGGCTGCGCGACGAGCTGGAGCTGGGGCCGCTGCGCTCGGGCTCGGGGTCGACCGCGGCGCGGGCCCGGGCGGAGGAGCTGCTCGAGCGGCTGGGGCTGACACCCTTCGCCGACGCCAACCCGTTCACGCTGTCCGGCGGGCAGCAGCGCCGGCTGTCGGTGGCCACGGCGCTGGCGACCGCGCCCCGGGTGCTGGTGCTCGACGAGCCGACCTTCGGCCAGGACGCCGCGACCTGGCGCGAGCTGGTCACGCTGCTGGCCGAACAGCGGGCCGCCGGGTGCGCGGTCTGCGTGGTCACCCACGACCGGGACCTGGTCGACGTCCTGGCCGACGGGGAGCACCCGCTGTGACGGCGTCCCTGGCCCTGGGGCCGACGCCGGACGTGCCGCTGTCCCGGATCAACCCGGTCGCCCAGCTGACCGCGATCGTCGTCGTCACGCTGGTGCTGCTGACCAGCCTGGACGTGGTGACACCGGCCGTCGTCGTCGCGGTGGAGCTGTGCCTCTTCCCCGCCGCCGGGCTCACCCACCCGCGCACGGTGTGGCTGCGCACCTGGCCGCTGCTGGTGGGGGCGACGAGCGTCGGACTGGTGAACCTGTGGCTCGGGGAGTCTGGGGCGGTGTCGGCACTCGGCCTGGCGCTGCGGGTGGTCGGGCTGGCGCTGCCCGGGGTGTTCCTGGTGGCCTCGACCGACCCGGTGCGGCTGGCCGACGCGCTCACCGTGCACTGGCGCTTCCCGGCCCGGTTCGCCGTCGGCGCGCTGGCCGCGCTGCGGCTGGTGCCGCTGCTGGTGGCCGAGTTCGAGTCGGTGCGACTGGCCCGGCGGACGCGGGGCGTGGAGGCCGGCCGCGACCCGGTCGCCCGGGTGCGGCTGCTGGCCGGGATCGGGTTCACCCTGCTGGTCGGGGCGGTGCGGCGGGCGTCGCGGCTGGCCACGGCGATGGACGCGCGGGGGTTCGACTCCGGCGTGGTGCGCACCAACGCGCGGGGATCGGTGCTGCACGCCCGCGACGGCTGGTTCGTGCTGGCCACCGTCGCCGTCTGCGCGGTCGCGGTGACCGCCAGCGTGCTGGCCGGGGCGTGGGACCCGGTGTTCGTCGGGGGCTGAGCGGCTCAGCCGGGGCGGATCTCGAACAGCGCGTCGAGGCCGGTCACGGTCAGGGGGCGGGTGACCACCCGCTGCTCGGTCAGGAGCACCACCCGGGACGGCGTCGCCCGGGCGAGCCCGGCGAGCAGGGCCAGTCCGGCGCTGCCCAGGAAGGTGACGGCGCGGGCGTCGACCGTCGTCGCGGTGACGTCGGCGGGCGCCTCGGCGGTCCACCGGGCGACCAGCCCGTGGTCGACCTCGCCGACCAGGGTCAGGGTGTCCCCGTCGAGGGTGATGGCCCCCCGGTCGGGGTGCGTCGCGCTGTGCTGCACGCGGACGGTGCGGTGGACGGCCATCGGGGTGCGGTGCTCGCTCTCGCTCGTTCGGTGGGTGGGTGGGGCGGCCCGGCCCGGGCGCGTGCTGGCGCCCGGGCCGGGCAGGGGTCGGAGACCCCGGGGACGACCTACTTGAAGACGTCCTTGACGTTCTCGCCGGCCTGCTTGGTGTTCGCCGAGGCCTGGTCCTTCTGACCCTCGGCCTGCAGCTCCTCGTTGTCGGTCGCGCCGCCGACGGCCTCCTTGGCCTTGCCCAGGGCCTCTTCCGCAGCGTTCTTGATCTTGTCGATGCCGCTCATGGGGATCTCCTTCAGGGTGTGGCCCGGACGGTGCCGGGCGTGACGTGCTGACACCCCTTCAGACGGGGACGCCGCCGCATCCTCACGTCTCGATCAAGTGAGCTGCATCACTGGTCTCGTACGCTCGGTTGTCCACCACCGGGTAGGGCACGACACGACATCCGACGTGGGCAATCCGGACAGGCCCTAACGGACGAACGAGTTCCGCAGTGCGCTGGAGCGTGCCCCACCCACGACCGACGAGGACCCACCGCCGTGACCCACCCCGCCCGCGAGACCGCCCTGCGCGGTCCGGTGGAGCCGTCGGGCGCGGTGGCGGACCCGGCAGCCGCCCGGGAGGTCCTCGCCGACCACCTCACCGGCCCGTTGGCCACCCCGGAGACCGCGGACGACGTCGCGCCACTGGACCTGCCCGCTCCCCCCGTCGGCCTCCCGCTGTCCGACAGCCCGGCCCGGCCGCAACCGGCCGCGGACCCCACGACCTCGGCCGCCCCGCAGATCGAGCACGACGACCCTCGGCCGGTCCCCGCCCGGTTGGACGCGGGGTTCCTCGACGGGGCGGGGCTGCCCGACGACTACCTGGTCCAGCAGGCCGCCCGCGGCTCGGTCGAGGCGTTCGGCCTGCTCGTCGAGCGGCACCGCGACCGGGCCTACCGGCTGGCCTACCGACTGGTCGGCGACCGGGCACTGGCCGAGGACGTCGCCCAGGAGGCGCTGGTCTCGGCCTGGCGCGGGTTGCCGGACTTCGCCGGCCGGTCGGCGTTCAGCACCTGGCTGCACCGCATCGTCACCAACCAGGCGCTGACCCTGCTCAGCCGGCCGCGCCGGACGGTCCCGCTCACCGGCGAGGAGCCGGTGCCGGTCTCCGAGCAGCCCGACCGCGTCGTCGAGCGGCGGGCCCGCACCGCCGCGCTGCGCGCCGCCGTCCTCGCCCTGCCCTTCGACCAGCGCGCCCCCCTGGTGCTGCACCAGTTCGAGGGGTTGTCCTACGCCGAGGTCGCCGACGTCCTGGAGCTCACCGAACCCACCGTGCGCGGCCGGCTGCACCGGGCCCGCCGGGCCCTGGTGACCGCGATGGCGGACTGGCGGTGACCCGGTGAGCGCACCCCCGACCCCGCGGCTGCCCTGCGGGGCCGACGTCGAGGCACTCCTGGAGCAGGTCGCCGACGGCGTCGTCCCCGACGCCGGGACCCTCGAGCACCAGCGCACCTGCCCGTTCTGCGGGCCGGCGCTGGCGGAGCTCGCCACCGCCTGGGCCCCGCTGGACGCCCTCGACGAGACGCCGCCGACTCCCCGCACGCTGGACGCCAGCGTCATGGAGCGGGTGGCCACGCACGCCGTCCACGGCTGGCACGCCGTGGTCGCCGACCGGACCGGGCGCACCCGGATCGGGGCCTGGGTGGTGGCCGTGGTCGCCCGCCGGGCCGCCGCCGGCGTCGCCGGGGTGCACACGGTGACCGGCCGGGTCCTGCCGGGCGGTGCCCTGCCCTCCGACGGGCCCGACCACGGGCGCCGGGACGGCGACCACCCGCCGGTGGTCGTCGTCCTCACCGTCACCGTCGACGCCGGGGTGCCCATCCCGCCCCTGGTGGACCGGGTCCGCCGGCTGGTCGCCCGGCACGTCCGGGTGTTCACCGGGCTGACTGCCCTGCAGGTCGACGTGCACGTGGCCGACGTCGCCGGTGGTCGGTGAGCCGGTTCACACCGGACAGCGCGTGAGGATCGCCGCCGCGCCCCGTCTGACCCCCCGGACGCGCCCTGAGGCGCGTCGTCCCCACGACTCCGGGAAGGTCCCCATGAGCACCACCACCGCCCCGTCCCAGCCGGCGCTGCCGATCCGCGGGTTCGCCGAGTTCCTCGGCACCGCCCTGCTCGTCATCGCCGGCGTCGGCACGGCCGTCGCCGCCCCCGACACCGGCACGCTCGGCATCGCGATGGCCTTCGGCCTCGCCCTGCTGGTGCTCGCGTACACGCTGGGACCGGTGTCGGGCTGCCACGTCAACCCGGCGGTGACCCTGGGCCTGCTCGTCGCCCGGCGCATCGAGCCGGCCGCGGCCGGGGTCTACGTCGTGGCCCAGCTGCTCGGCGGTCTGGCCGGCGCCGGCGTGGTGCTGGCGTTCCGCTCCGGTGACCCCTCGTTCGACCTGTCCACCGACGGCCTGGGCGCCAACGGCTGGGGCGCGGCCTCGACCGGTGGCTACGGACTGTCCTCGGCGATCGTGGTCGAGCTGGTGCTGACCGCGCTGCTGGTCCTGGTCGTCCTGTCGGCCACCGCGCGGCAGTCGAACGCCGCCGTCGCCGGGCTCCCGATCGGCTTCACCCTCGTCGTCGCGCACCTGGTCGCGATCCCGGTCGACGGCACCTCGGTCAACCCGGCCCGCAGCTTCGGCCCGGCCGTGCTGACCGGGGGCACCGCCCTCGAGCAGCTGTGGGTCTTCATCGTCGTCCCGCTGGTCGGCGGCGTGCTCGGTGCGCTGGTCTACCGCGTGCTCCGCGGCTCGGACTCCGACGCCGCCTCGCAGGACACCCCGGACCCGACCACCCGCGCCGGGAGCTGACCGCCGCCGTCCGTCAGGGCTGCTGGCCGTACCCCTGCGGGGGCTGCTGCCCGTAGCCCTGCGGGGGCTGGCCGTACTGCTGCTGGGGCGCCCACCCGGGCTGCTGCTGCAGGGCGCCCGTGGGCGGGCCGTACCGGTTGGGGCCCGGGTCGCCGGGCAGGCAGTAGAAGACCAGCAGCACGATCGCACCGACCAGCGGCAGGAAGCCGATCAGCAGCCACCACCCGGAGCGGCCGGTGTCGTGCAGCCGGCTGCGGGCCGAGGTCAGGGCCGGGGTGAGCACCGCCAGGTAGACGGCGAAGAGCAGGAAGGCCGGCCCGCCGGTGACCGACACGGTCCCCGGCGCCGTCTGTTCGCCGAAGAGCGCGAACACGACCGCCGCGACGACGACGAGCACCACGAACACCGGCAGGAAGTACCGCAACCAGTAGGTGCGCCGGTCGATCCGACCGCGGCTGACGTACCAGGACCCCAGTGACACGTGCGTTCCCCTCGTCGGACGGATCCGCACCCTCCCACAGGAACCGCAGGTCAGCGCGTCGTGATCACTCCTTCGAGCGGCGCGCCGTCTCCACGGAGACCAGCCCGAGCCCCACCGACCAGGCGACGGCGATCCCGAGCAGCAGCTGTGGCACCTCACCCAGCAGCAGCGCCACGACCAGCGGCACCGTGCCGAGCACCCCGAGGTCCAACCCGCGCACCAGCGTGGCCCCGACACCGGTGGGCACCGCGCCCATCGGCGAGGACAGCACGGGCCCCGACCAGTCCAGCTCCGGCCGGTAGCCCCCGCGCACCGCGGCGCCCGCCCAGGCCGGGGCGGTCGCCACGCCGAGCAGCACCCACTCCCAGCCGAGCCCGGTCAGCCCCAGCGACACCCCGCAGACCACGACCAGGCCGACCAGCGGGACGACGGCACGCGAGCGGACGACGTCCCGGGCGTCCAGCGGCAGCGAGCGGTCGCCCGCCGGGGCGCCGTGCGCCCGGCGGCTGGGCTCCCCCAGCGCGACCGCGGCCAGCGACCAGCCCAGGACGACGGCCACCGCCACCAGCGCGGGCACCTCGCCCAGCCCGCGGGTGCGGGCGGCCAGCACCGGCAGCGCGGCCCCGATGGCCAGCTGCCCCCAGCGCCACGGGGAGCGGGAGAACACGGCCAGGTCGGCGGCGACGACGGCCTGCCACGGCTCGCGCACCCAGCTCCACGAGCGGGTGCGCCGCGGCGGGTGCACCGGGGTGCCCAGCGCGCGGCCCAGCTCCCGGGTGTCCAGCGACAAGGCGGACGCCGAGGCCACGAACACCGCCGTCCCCCGCTCGCGCAGGGCGCCGGCGGCGAGCCGGTCGCTGACCCGGTCGGCGGCGACCAGCCCGGCCACGGCCAGCACCGCGGGCACCCCGAGCAGCACCGGCACCGGCAGGTGGGGGGCGCTGGGCTCCCACGCCCACGACCCGGCGACCGTGCCCAGCAGCGCGGGGACGACGACGACCACGGTGGCCAGCGACCCGGCGACCGGGGCGACCCACCCGGTGCGGCCGGCGGCCTGCAGCACCACCAGGGCGCCGACCACCGCCAGGGCCAGCAGGGCCGCACCGGCGACGGTGGCCGCGACCTCGGCGACCGTGGGCGCGGCCGGGGCGGCGAGCACGACCGGCAGGGCGACCACGACCGCGGCCACCACGGCGACCAGGCCGACCCGGCGGAGCTCACCGCGCAGCAGGCCGCGCCGTCCGGCCGGGAGGGGGAGCCACCAGGCCGCGGTGGCCGGGGTCGCACTGACCGGGCCGAGCCGGGACAACAGCGCGACCACCCCCGCGGTGACCAGCACGGCGGCGACGACGGCGGTCAGCTCGCCGGGCAGGACCGTCGTCCCGGTCTCCGGACGGGCCGCGATCCGCTCGCGCAACGCGGAGAACGCCCCGCCCAGGACGGCGACGACGACCCCGGCGGTGGTCAGCCAGGACAGCACGTCCCCGCCGAGGGTCAGCCAGCTCGTGTCGGCCCGGGTGGCGGTGGCCTGCCGGGTGTACCTGCGGACGCCTGCCCCGCTGAGCTCGAGCGTCGGGTCGGCGTTCACCCCTCGCGCAGCGCCGCGACGGCGGCCTTCGGGGAGACCACGGTGCACTCCTCGTCGTCCACCACGAGCACCCGGCGGGCCACGGTGGACAGGAACTCCGGGTCGTGGCTGGCGAACACCACGGTCAGCCCGTCGGCGACGTCCTCGGCCAGCCGGGCGGCCAGCCGGCGGCGCATCTGGGCGTCGAGGCGGCGCTCGGGCTCGTCGAGCACCAGCAACCGGGCCGGCCGGACGAAGGCCGCCGCCAGCGCGAGCCGGCGCCGCTGACCCGAGGACAGCGCCGAGGGCAGCGCGTGCGCGCGCTCCTCGAGGCCGAACTCGGCGATCTCGTCGGTGACCACCTGCTCGGCGTCGGTGACCCCGTGCCCGCGGGCGGTGAGCAGCAGGTGCTCGGCGCCGGTGAGCGAGGGGAAGAAGGCGTCGTCGTCGAGCACGGTGGCCACCGAGCGCCGGAACACCGCCTCCCGTTCGTCCACCGGGCGGCCCTCGAGCTCGACGGTGCCGGCGATCGCCGGGAGCAGCCCGACCAGGGTCTGCAGCACGGTGGACTTGCCCGCGCCGTTGGGGCCGATCACCCCGACCGCCGTCCCGGCCTGCACGCTGAGGGTGACCGGTGCGCAGACCGGCTCCCCGCCGTAGCCGACCGACAGGTCACGCACCTCGAGGAGCCCGGTCTTCGCCATCGCCGCGCAGCGTAGAGCGCGCGGCTGTGCGGCTCAGTCCTCGCGGCGCCGGTCGGCCTCGGCGTCGGCGGCGCCCTCGACGAGCACCTCGGGCGCGAGCGGGGCGCGGGTGCGGCCGGGCAGCACCAGGTTGAGGACGACGGCGACCACCGCCGCGACCACGATCCCGGAGTCGAAGAGCGCACCCCACTCACCGGTGACCCGGTCCAGGGCGTCCGGGGCCGAGGCGATGCCGCGTCCCAGGGCCAGCGACATCGCCACGACGAGCAGCGAGCGGGTGGTGAGCCCGTCCTTGCTCAGCAGCTGCACGCCGATGGCGCAGACCATCCCGAAGAGCACCAGGACGCCCCCGCCCAGCACTGCCGGCGGGATGGCGGCGAGCACCGCGGCGACCTGGGGCAGCAGCGAGAGCAGCACCAGCACGACCGCGCCGATGGTCACCACGTGCCGGCTCATCTGCTTGGTGAGCGCGACCAGGCCGATGTTCTGGCTGAACATCGTGGTCGGCAGGGCACCGAACACCCCGCCCAGCACCGCGCTGCCGCCCTCGGCGAGGATCCCGCCGCGCAGCTCCCTCGTCGTCGCCGGCCGGCCCGCGCCGCCCTCGGTGACCGCGTGCACTGTGCCCACCGAGTCGACCATGTTGACCACCCCGACCACCGCCATGGACAGCACCGCGACCAGCGGGAAGCTCACCCCGAACTCGAACGGCGTGGGGACGGCGACCAGCGGCTCGTCACCCACCCCGGAGAGGTCGAGCAGCCCGAACGGGATCGCGACCACGTACCCGACGAGGACGGCGATGAGCACCGCGGCGCTGGACAGCAGCCCGCGGCCGAACTGGTTGAGCACCACGGTGAGCACCAGCACGACGGCGGCGACCGCCAGGTTCGCCGGCGAACCGAAGTCCGGGGAGCCGATGCCGCCGGCGGCCAGGTTCACGCCGCTGGGCAGCAGACCCAGCCCGATGACCAGGATGATCGTGCCGGTCACCACCGGCGGGAAGAACTGGGCGACCCGGTGGATGTTCAACCCGATGAGCACCTGGACCACGGCGGTGACCAGCACGCCGCCGAGCACCGCGGACAGCCCGTAGTCCGCCGCCAGGGGCACCGCGACGGCGATGAAGGCGAACCCGGCGCCCATCATCAGCGGCAGCCGGCTGCCGACCGGGCCGATGCCCACGGTCTGCAGCAGGGTGGCCAGCCCGGCGCACAGCAGTGCCGCCTGCACCAGCAGGGTGGCCTCGCCGGTGGTGGCGCCGACGACCCCGGCCAGCAGGATCGCCGGGGTCAGGTTCGAGGTGAACATGGCCAGCACGTGCTGCAGGCCCAGCGGCACGGCCACCGACCACGGCGGCAGCGCGTTCGGGTCGGTGGGGTCCCTCTGGAGGCCGGTCTTCGTCGTCGCCACGTCGTGCTCCCCCTGGCTCTGCGACGGCACCCGCTGCACCGCGCGTGAGGCGAGACTGGCGGGTCCGGGTCACAGCCGGGTCACAGCGACGTGTCGGGGCCGTCCCAGTCGACGGCGGCGAGGAGCGCGGCCAGCCGCGCCCCCTTCGCGGGGTGCACCTGGGCCACCCAGGCGACCCGGCCGGTCAGGTGCGCCCGCAGCGCGACCCGGTCGTCGTCGAACGCCGCGAGGTCGGCTGCCGAGGGGCCGCGGCGGGCGGCGTTGGTCAGCCGGGCCCGCAGCGCGTCGAGCTCGGCCCGGGGCAGCGACGTCCCCCGGTTGACCACGATGCCGGTCACGGTCTGCCGGGCACCCCGACCACGCACCCGGGTCTTGGTCGGGTGCACCACGAAGCCCTCGTCGGCCACGATCCGCTCGATGCCGTGCTGCAGCGCCCGCACCCGGCGGGCCACGTCGGGCCCCCCGGAGAAGGTGAGGTCGTCGGCGTACCGGGTGTAGCCGGCCCCGGCGACAGCGGCGTACCCGGCCAGCCGGCGGTCCAGCCGCTGGGCGCCGAGGTTGGCCAGGTGCGGCGAGGTCGGGGCGCCCTGCGGCAGGTGCGCCGCGGCCAACGCGCCGCGCAGCTGGTGCCGGGCGGCATCGGTGCCGCCGGGGGGCATGGTGGCCAGGTCGTCGCGGGTGGCCCGGGTGGTGACCAGCCCGGTGAGCAGCGCGACCACCGGCTCCGGGTAGCCCGCCGTCCGCAGCGTGGCGTGGACCCGCCCGGACGTCACGGTGGCGAAGAACGCGGCCAGGTCCAGGGTGAGGACGACGTCGGCACCGGTGTGCTGCGCCGCCCCGGTCACCGCGCTGCGCCCGGGCACGAACCCGTGCGCGGCCGGGTGCGCCGGGACCGGCCCGAGCACCCGGTCCAGCAGCAGCCGCTGCACCGCACGCAGCCGGGGGGTGGGCACCTCCAGCAGCCGGGGCACCCGGCCCGGGCGGGGCAGCCACCGCCGGCGGTAGAGCTGCAGGTGACCGGCCGGCTCGGCACGTTGGCGGCCCTGGCGGTCGGCGTACCAGTCCAGGTGCTCGAGGTCGGTGCCCAGCAGCTCCGCCACGTCGGCGAGGTCGTGCAGCGGGTGCACCGGCCAGCGGGTGCGGCCCATGCGGGTCGGGGTGGGCACCCGGCGGACCACGCGGGGCGGCGGTTCCGGGCGTGCCTCCTCGTCCTCGGGGCCCACGTCGACCCCGAGCAGGAACCGGGCCAGCTCGCCCGGGGCGTCGACCGGCGGTTCCGGCCAGCTGGTGACGGCGGCGACAGCGGCCCGGCCCAGCCAGGAGGGCTCGGTCGACAGCACCGCGCGGCCCCGGTCGACCAGCACCGAGACCCGCCAGGCCGGCGCCCCGAGGAACGCGTCGGCCAGCGCCCGGGCCACCTCGCGATTCACGTGGAACACCGTGCGGTGGGAGGGGCCGACCTGTCCCGTCGTCCCGACCATCGGCTGCGCGGAGCGCAGCGCGTGGCCGGAGGCGTGGTGGTGGCGGCGTGCTGCGGTCCCCGGGGCACCCCCGGAGCTGCCGGTCCGACCTGCGGTCCGGCACCCTCGGCCCCCCACCACCGCACGGGACCACCCTGGCAGAGCCGAGACCCGACCGCACCGTAAGGGGGCCCTAGGGTGCCGGGCGTGACCCGCTACGTCGTCCTGCTGCGCGGGATCAACGTGGGGCGGGCGAAGCGGGTGGGGATGGGCCCGCTCCGCGAGCTGCTCACCACCCGTGGGCACCGGGACGTGCGCACGCTGCTGCAGAGCGGCAACGTCATCCTGTCCAGCGACCTCGACGCCGAGGCCGTCGCCGCCGACGTGCACGCGGCGGTCGCCGAGGGGTTGGGGCACGACGTGGCCGTCGTCGTCCGCACCGCCGCCGAGCTGGCCGTGGTGGTGGCCGCCGGCCCGCTGCTCGAGGACCCCGCCGTCCTGGACCCGGCCCGCTACCTGGTGACCTTCCTGGCCGGCACCCCCGACCCCGCGCTGGCCGCCGCCGTCCCCGCGGCCGGACCGGACGAGGGCGGCTGGTGGCTGCGCGACCGCGAGCTGCACCTGTGGCTGCCCGGCGGGGTGCAGGACACCCCGGTGGGCCGCTGGCGGTGGGATCGGTTGCTCGGTGTCGCGGGCACCGCGCGCAACTGGGCGACCGTGCAGCGGGTCGCCGCCCTCACCCCGGGGTGAGCTGCGTGTTTGGGCACCGGGGCGGCTGAGCATCCACCCCGAGGCGCAGCAGCCGCCACGAGCACGCGACCCCGGGTGCCGGACTGCCGAGTGGACGAGGAGTGCGTACGTGACCCGCGAGTGGGCGAGCCCCGTGTGGCCCGCAGCCCCTCCCCCGCCCGTCGTCGACGGGTGGTCGTGGTCGCTCACGCACGTCGCGGAACTCCCGGGCGTCCGCGCGGCGTTGCGCCGGCTGCTGGTGGGGGCCGGCGAGGCCGTCGACCGGGTCGTGCTGGCCTTCGACGAGATGGCCTCCAACGCCCTGCGCCACGGCGGGAGCGGCGCGACCGCGACGGTCAGCCGGTCGGCGGACTGCTGGCTGGTCGAGGTGCGGGACGCAGCCAGGGTCCGGCCACCCACCCCGGCCGTCGGCCGTGACCCCAGCCAGGGCGGGCTGGGGCTCTACCTCATCGCCGAGATGTCGGTCGAGCACGGGTGGCACGCCGAGACCGACACCAAGGTGGTCTGGGCGTTGCTGCGGGGCTGAGCTCAGTCCAGCCGGACGGCCACCAGGGCCACGTCGTCCTCGGAACCCGCCGGCCGCAGCCGGGCCACGACCCGGTCGCAGAACTCCTCGAGGTCCCGCTCCCCCGGTCCGACCGGTCCGAGGTCCTCCAGCGTCGTGCGCAGCCGGTCCAGGCCCTCGTCCAGCGGCATGTCCCGGGCCTCGACGAGACCGTCGGTGTAGAGCAGCAGCACCGCGCCGGCACCCAGCTCCAGCGGGAGCGAGCGGCGGGACGCCGTCTCGTCGACACCGAGCATGAGGTCGGCGCGGCCCGCGGTCAGCTCGGTCACCGTGCCGTCGGCGGCGACCACCATGAGCGGCGGGTGCCCGGCGTTGGACCAGGTGACCCGGGTGGGCCCGGCGTCACCGACGCCCTCCAGCCGGGCGACGGCGGCGGTGCCCATCGTGTCGACCTGCAGGCCGGCCATCGCACGGTCCAGACCGGCGAGGACGTCGGCGGGTCCGACCCCCTCGCGGTAGGCGATGCCGCGCAGCAGCCCGCGCAGCTGGCCCATCGACGCCGCGGCCTCGGTGTCGTGGCCGACGACGTCGCCGATGACCAGCACCAGCTCCCCACCGGGCTGCAGGAAGGCGTCGTACCAGTCCCCGCCCACCTGGGCCGCCTCGGCCGCCGGGAGGTAGCGCACCGCGATCCGGGCGCCGGGGGTGCACGGCGGGGCGGTGAGCAGGCTGCGCTGCAGCTCCTCGGCGATCCGGCGCTGCTGCTCGTAGAGCCGGGCGGTGTCCAGGGCGAGCGCGGCGCGGTCGGCGACCTCCCGGCCGGCAGCCAGGTCGTCGTCGTCCTGCGCAGCCCGCTCGGCACCGCGGTAGACCGACAGCGCGCCCACCGTCCGGCCGCGGGCGACCAGCGGGTAGACGACCAGGGACCTCAGGTCCAGGTCGGCGTAGGCGCGGGCGGCGTCGTCGCCGGCCACGAACTCCTCGACCAGCTCGGCCACCTGCTCGCTGACCAGCACCTCACCGGTGTCCAGGCTGCGCAGGAGGGGGGCGCCGGGCGACAGGTGCGGCAACCGCAGCTCGGTGTACCGGGCCAGCGCCGCTGCCCGGTCGGGGTCGACGTGCCAGCTGCCGATGTCGCGCATCCGGCCGTCGGCGTCGGCCTCGCTGACGATCGCGGCGTCACCGAGCACCGGCACCACCGACCGGGCGAGCTGGTGCAGGGCCTCCTCGTGGGTCCGGTCGCCGGCCAGCAGCGCGCCGAACGCGGCGGTCACCTCGGCGATCATCTCCAGCCGGGCCGCGCTGGTGCGGGCGGCGTTCTCCGCGGCGCGGCGCTCGGTGATCTCCAGGAAGTAGACGCTGAGACCGTCCGGGCTCGGCCAGACCCGGATCTCGAACCAGCCGTCCAGCGGCGGCGGGTAGTAGGCCTCGAAGACCACCTGCTCCCCACTGGCCATCGCCCCGCGGTAGGCGGTCTCGAACACGCTGCCGACCGTCGCCGGGAACAGCTCCCAGATCTCCCCGCCCAGCAGGTCCTCGCGCGAGCTCTGCAGCAGCCGCTCGGCCTCGGCGTTGACGTAGGTGAACCGCCAGTCGCGGCTGATCGAGTAGAACGCCGCCGACATCGACTCCAGCACCCGCGAGACCCGGGCGTCGCCGTGCTTCTGCCGGGTGGTGTCGTAGGCAGCGCCGAGGATGCGGGTCGACCGGCCGCTGCCGTCGGCCAGCGCCCGGCCGCGCCCGACGACCCAGCGGGTCTCCCCCGAGGGCAGCTGCACGCGGTACTCGGCCTCGAAGGGCCCGACGGTGTCGATGGCCGTCTGCAGGGCGTCGGCCACCCGGGGCACGTCGTCGGGGTGCAGCCGGGCGTTGAAGTCCTCGATGGTCTCCCCGAACACCCCCCGGTCGTAGCCGAAGAGCTCGACCAGCCGGTCGTCCCAGACCAGCCGGCCGGTCTGCAGGTCCCAGTCGAAGCTGCCGATCTCCGCGGCGTCGATGGCCAGGCCCCAGCGCAGCCGGCTGGCCTCGAACTCCGTGGACAGCGCCGAGAGCTCCAGCTCGGTGGACACCGAGTCGGCGAGCTGGCGCAGCAACGAGACGTCGGAGTCGCTCCAGGTGCGCGGGGCGGGGTCGAACACGCACAACGCCCCGACGGTGAAGCCGCCCGAGCCGGTCAGCGGCATGCCCAGGTAGGAGCCGACGGCACCGGCCCGCACCGGGGGCAGGTGTGCCACCCGGGGGTCAGCCGGGGCGTCGGTGACCACCAACGGGCCCTGGCCCCCGGCGGTCACGGTGCACAGCGAGTCGGCCAGCGGGCCCTGCCCACCGACCGAGTCCGGGGCCAACCCGGCTCCGCCGGCCACGGTCTGCAGGTCACCGAGCAGCGAGACCTGGGCCGACCCGGCGTCCAGCAGCCGTGCCGCCAGGTGGGCCAGCCGCTCCAGCGCGCGGGACCCCACGGCCGCGGCCTCGACCCGCCGGACGGCGGACACCCGGTCCCGGTCCCCCCGCAGGCCCTCGGCCAGCGCCGCGGTCAGCACGTCGCCGGGGGCGCCCTCCCGGTCACCGGTGGGCACGGGCCCGGACGGCGGTGCGGCACCGCCCGACACCTGCTCCCCGTCGTCCATCCCCCCATCCTGCCCGGACCGGGGGCGCTGCGCCCCACGGACGGACGCGGGACCACCCCTCCGGGCGTCGACGGAGCACCATGACGCGGTGACCCCCACCGCCCGACGGCCCGGACCCACCGGTGCCCTGCTGCGCACCTGGGCCCGCCACCCCCGGCTCGGCCTGGCCGTGAAGGCCGCGTTGGCCGCGTCGCTGGCCTGGGCGGTGGTCCAGCTCGTCCCCGGTGCCGCCGGGGAGTACCCGTACTACGCACCCCTGGGCGCGGTGATCGCCACCTCCACCACGCTGGCCGGCTCGGCCCGGGAGGCCCTGCAGACCGTCGGGGCGATCTCGCTGGGTGCGGTGGTGGCCCTCGCCGTCGACGCGCTGGCCTACCCCAACGTGGCCACCGTCGCGCTGGTCATCGCCCTCGGGGTGCTGCTGGCCGGGTGGCGGGCACTGGGGACCGCGGGCAGCTGGGTGGCCACCGCCGCGCTGTTCACCCTGATCATCGGGGACGCCGACCCCGTCGGGTACGTCTCCGGCTACGCAGGGCTGACCCTGCTGGGCGCGGCCATCGGCCTCGCGGTCACCGCCGCGTTCCCGCCGCTGCCGCTGGCCCCGGCGCAGACCCAGCTGGCCCTGCTGCGCGACCTGCTGGCCGAGCAGCTCGACGACCTGGCCGCCGGGCTCACCCAGGACGAGCTGCCCGACGGAGCCCAGTGGCGGGGCCGGATGCGGGCGGTGGACCCGGTGCTCACCCGGATGCGGGAGGCGGTGCGGCTCAGCGACGAGGCCCGCCGCGGCAACCGGCGGGCCCGCCGGCACGCCGACACCGCCCAGCAGCAGTACGAGCACGCCCGGGCGCTGGAGAGCCTGGCGTTCCTGGTCGCCGACCTCACCGAGCTGGTGCGCGAGCACGAGACCGCCGAGCTGCCCTGGGACGAGATCGCGATGGGCCCGAGGCTCCGTCCGGACACCGCACGGGCCCTCACCGCGATCGCCGACGTCCTGCGCTCGGTCGCCGACGACGCCATCGGGGACGACGTGGTCGGCGACCCCGCGGTGGTCGCCCGGGCCCGGGTCGCGGTGGAGGCGCTCGCCGACCGGGTCCGGGCCCAGCGTGTCGAGAGCGGCCAGGACCTGTTCGTGGCCGGCAGCGTGGTGACCACCCTGCGGCGCTGCCTCACCGCCGTCGTCGCCCCCGGGCCGGCCGAGCAGGCACCCCGGTGACCGGCGTGGACGACGTGCTCGCCCGGGCCCGGGACGGCGTGCACCGACCCGGACCGGCGGAGACCGCGGCCGCGCTGGCCCGCGGGGCGCTCGTGGTGGACACCCGCACCGAGACCCAGCGCGCCGAGCAGGGCGAGCTGCCCGGCGCCCTGGTGATCGACCGGACCGTGCTGGAGTGGCGGCTGGACCCGACCGGCAGCCACCGCGTCCCGGAGGCGACCGGCTGGGACGTCGAGGTGGTCGTGGTCTGCCACCAGGGCTACAGCTCCTCGCTGGCCGCGGCGAGCCTGCGTGCCGTCGGGCTGCACCGGGCGACCGACCTGGCCGGCGGGTTCGCCGCGTGGCGGGACGCCGGGTTCCCGGTCGGGCGCGGGCCGGCCGACGTCCGGCGCTAGCGTCCGGGCATGGCCGTCATCCACCTCGCCACCCTCGTCCCCGGCAAGCTCGAGCTGCTCCAGGCGTGGGTGCCCACCCAGCCGTGGGCCGCCGGGCTGGACACCACCGCCCTCGAGCTCGCCGGCGCCTACCGCTTCGACGACCCCGCCGGCGAGGTCGGCACCGAGACCTTCCTGCTGCGCACCGGGGACGGCACCGTGCTGCACGTGCCGGTGACCTACCGGGCCCAGCCGCTGGAGGACGCCGTCCTGGTCGGGACGACGGAGCACTCCGTGCTGGGCCACCGCTTCGTCTACGACGGCCCCACCGACCCGGTCTACGCCGCCGCGCTCTCCTCCGCGCTGCTCACCGGCACCCCGCAGGCGGAGCTGGAGTACCAGACCCCCGACGGCCCCGAGGTGCGCGAGCCCACCGCCCGGGTGCACGTCGACGGCGCGCTGGGCACGCTCAGCGGACCCCCGGCCGACGCCGAGGTCACCGTCACCACCGAGGGCACGACGACCGTGCTGCGCACCGACGGCGGCGAGCTCGTGCTGCTCCGGGTGCTCGGCGGCCCCGAGGAGGGCTCCGTCGGCGGCCCCGTCCTGCGCGGCACCTGGGCCGGCCAGGACACCCCCGCCCTCCTCGCCCTCGCCCGCTGACCCCCGCCCGCCCCTGACGGGTCAGCGGCCGATCGCGTAGCCCTGCATGCCGCGGGCGTTGGCGGCGGCACGGACGATCCCGGTCGACGGGTCGGTGCTGACCGCGGACAGCCGGCCCAGCGACCAGGCGTCGGCCACGACGACGGAGTGTCCGCGGCCGCGGAGGTCGGCTATCACGTCGTCCCCCACCCGGGACTCGACCACCACCTCACCGGCATTGGTCTCCCGCGGGTAGAACGACGACGGGAACGACGTGGTGTGCCAGGCCGGGGCGTCGATCGCGGCCTGCAGGTCCAGCCCGCGGACGGTGTGCGCCAGCCAGAAGCAGAGCTGCCACTGCTCCTGCTGGTCACCGCCCGGGGTGCCGAAGGCCAGCCAGCGGCCGGTCTCCCGGTCGTGCGCCAGGGACGGCGTGAGCGTGGTGCGGGGCCGCTTGCGCGGGGCCAGGGAGTTCGGCAGCCCGCGGTCCAGCCAGAACATCTGCGCCCGGGTGCCCAGCGGGAAGCCCAGGCCGGGGACGACGGGCGAGCTCTGCAGCCAGCCGCCCGAGGGGGTGGCCGAGACGACGTTGCCCCAGCGGTCGACGACGTCGACATGGCAGGTGTCGCCGCGGGTGGTGCCGTCGGGGGAGACCACCTGCTCACCGGTGCGGGCCACGGTGGGCTCGCCGACCCCGGCCCCGACCGCGAACGAACCGCTCGGGTCGGTGACGTGCCGGGGCAGCCGGGGCGCACGGCCCCCAGGGGAGCCGGGGCGGAGCCCGAGGTCGGCGCGTGCGCCGATCAGGGCGCGGCGGCCGTCGGTGTAGGCCGGGGAGAGCAGGTCGTGCAGGGGGACGTCGGCCTCGTCGCCGTACCAGGCCTCGCGATCGGCCATGGCCAGCTTGACCGCCTCCACGGTGTCGTGGACGACGTCGGCCGTCGGCGCCTGCCGACCCGCGCCGGAACCCGGTGACACCGACGGGACGCCGTCCAGCATCGCCAGCGCCTGGAGCAGCGCCGGTCCCTGGGACCAGGGCCCGGCCTTCGAGACACTCCACCCACGCCAGTCGGTCGTGACCGGCGGCTCGTACGTCGGTCGCCAGCCGGCCAGATCGTGTCCGGTCAGGAAGCCCGCGTGATCACGACCGGAGTCGTCACGAACGGGGGACCGGGAGAACACGTCGATCGCTTCGGCGACGAACCCCTGGTACCAGGCAGCCAGCGCCGCGTCGATGCCCGCCTCCCGGGAGGGTCCGCGCGCTGCGTCGAGCAGTCGGCGGTAGGTCGAGGCGAGGACGTCGTTGCGGAACAGGCGGCCGGCGGTGGGGGGTGCTCCGTCGGAAGTGAGCCAGGTGGCGGCCGAGGTCGGCCAGTGGGTGCGGAAGTGCTCGGAGACCGAGGCCGCGGTCGCTGCCACCCGTGCGGTGAGCGGGTGGCCGGTCTCGGCGTACTCGATGGCGAAGCGGAGGACGGCGTCCAGCGGCATCGTGCCGTGGTCGCGCAGCAGGGTCAGCCAGGCGCCGACGGCACCGGGGACGGTGGCGGCGAGCAGTCCCGTGCCGGGGACGAGCTCGAGGCCCAGGTGTTCGAAGGCGTCGATCGTGGCGGTCGCGGGGGCGACCCCCTGACCGGACAGCAGGACGGGCTGCCCCGCGCCTGCCCCGCTCCCGCCGCGGGCGAAGAGGATCGGGACCTCGCCCCCCGGGCCGTTGAGGTGGGGCTCGACGACGTGGAGGGCGAAACCGGTCGCGACGGCGGCGTCGAAGGCGTTGCCGCCCGCCTCGAGCGTCGCCATGCCCGCCTGGCTGGCGAGCCAGTGCGTCGAGGCGACCATCCCGAACGTGCCGGCGAGCTCGGGTCGGGTGGTGAAAGCGGGGCTGGACACGTAGCCAGACTAAGGACCGGTCGGGTGGTCCGGCTCACCGTGCGCAGTCCCGGGCGCACCGAGCGGGGCACGGAGCGGTCGGCGCCGCTGGGTCGCACCACGACCGACGTGGTCCGCCGGGCGTGCACCAGCGGGGGCAGCGGCCGGACGACGACCGGCGCAGGGGCGGGCCGGGGCGGCAGCGGGGCCGGCGCCCGGCGGCCGAGCAGCACGTGCGGTGCCTGCAGGGACGTCGTCCGCAGTGCGCCGGTGTGCCGGGGCCGGGGTGCGGTGGTCGGCGTGCTGGGCAGCTCGCGCATCGGCACCGGGTCGTCGTCGTCCGGGGCGCGGTGGCGCAGGGCCGGGGCGGCCGGCTGGAGCGGGGCGTACCGGCGTCCGCCCCAGGCCAGGTGCTCGCCCCGGGGGCCGGCGCCCCAGGAGCCCAGCCGCAGCCACTGGCGGCGCAGCCAGCCGACCAGGGTCTGCAGCAGGCCGGCGAACCGGGTCGGTGCGGGCACCTGCGGGTCGGTGGAGGCCTCCAGCGCGGCCCAGAGGTCGCTCACCTCGGACCGGCGGGGTCGGGGCTCCAGGAACTCGACGTCGGTGTCGATGGAGGTCAAGGAGAGGGCGGGCAGGGCGTCGAGCACGAGCGTGGTGGGGACGGGGACCGCGGTCATCGTCATCGTCTGTCTCCTGGGCGGGAGTGGGCCGGAGCCGGGGAGGAGCTCCGGTCAGGGACGAGAGTGACGCGTGGGACTCCCGTGATCGGCCACCACGGACACGCTCTGGAGCCCGCGTGACCGAACCGATGCGCAACCCGTGTCGCGGGCCGGTGACCCCCCTCGCGATCCGGTCACTTGTCGACCCCCAGGGCCCAGATCCCCCGGAAACCGCGGTTTCCGGGACGGTGACCTCCGGACGCGACACGTGGGGCTGGCGTGTCGCGTGGGACTGCCGACGAGAAGGGCGCCTCTCGTCGGGGGCGGGGCGTGCGGCAGGGTGGCCGCCGTGACCGACCGCATCCCCCTGGTGATCGACACCGACCCCGGCATCGACGACGCGCTGGCGATCCTGCTGGCCCTGGCCAGCCCGGAGGTCGACCTGCAGCTGGTGACGACGGTGCACGGCAACGTCGAGCTCGCGCAGACGACGGAGAACGCGCTGCGGGTGCTGCACCTGGCCGGGCGCTCGGACGTACCGGTCGCGGTGGGTGCCGCCGGCCCGCTCGTGCACCCGCTGCCCGAGCGGGCCGGGCACGTGCACGGCGCGGCCGGCATGGGCGGGGTGGAGCTGGACCCCTCCCCGGCCGCGGTCGACCCGCGACCGGCCGTGGTCGCGCTGGCCGAGCTGCTGATGGCCCACGACCCGGGCACCGTCACCGTCGCCCCGATCGGCCCGCTGACGAACATCGCGCTGCTGCTGGCCGTCTTCCCCGAGGCCGCGGCCCGGATCGGCCGCGTCGTCTGGATGGGCGGCTCGGCGGCCCGCGGCGGCAACGTCACCGCGGCGGCGGAGTTCAACGCCTGGGCCGACCCGGAGGCCGCGCACGCGGTGCTCACGAGCCCGCTGCCGGTGACCATGGTGGGGCTGGACGTCACGCTGCCCACCGTGCTCACCGAGCCCGGCATCGAGCGCTTCCGCGCCCACGGCGGTCACGTGGGCCGGACCGCCGCGGCGGTGCTGCAGCAGTACGTGGACGCCGCCCGCAACAGCTACGGGATCAGCGGGGTGTGCGTGCACGACGCCCTGGCGCTCACCGAGGCGGTCGTGCCCGGCACGCTGGGCACCACCCGCCGGGACGTCGTCGTCGGCACCACGCTGGGCGCCGCCCGCGGCCAGACGCTCGCCGACCTGCGTGCGGTGAGCACCGCCGACACCGCCGTCGAGGTCGCCGACACCGTCGACAGCGAGGCCGCGGTGGAGTTCCTGGTGGGCCGGCTGGAGTCCTACGGCGCCTGAGGGGAGTCGAGGAACTCGCGCACCACGCCGGCCATCCGGTCGGCGTGGGTGAACAGGAACAGGTGCCCCCCACCGCGGACGACGTGCAGTTCGCCGTGCGGCAGCCGGGAGGCCATCAGCCGGGCGTTGGCCAGCGGGATGATCGGGTCGTCGTCCCCGGCGAGCACCAGTGTCGGCATCTCCAGCCGGTGCAGCCAGGGCAGGCTCGACCAGCGGCGCAGCGCCGCGAGCTGGCAGAGGTAGCCGTAGGGCGTGGGCGGGTGCGCCGAGCGCTGCGCGGCGTGCTCGCCGAGCAGGTCGGGGTGGTGCTGGATGCCGCCGCCGTAGAGCGTCGGGGCCACCCGGGTCAGGTAGCCCGGGGAGTAGTAGCGCATCGGGGAGGCCAGGATGCTGATCGCCGCCGGCCGCCCGGGCAGCGACACCCAGCCCGGGGTGGTGCCGGCCAGCACCAGCCGCCGGACGACGTCGGGGTGCCGGCGGGCCAGCTCCTGGACCAGCGCCCCGCCCCAGGACAGCCCCAGGACGTCGACCTGCTCGTGGCCCACCGCGCGGACCAGCTCGGCGACCACGCCGGCCAGCTTGCGCATCGTCGGCGGGTAGGTCGGGGTGGAGCTCTCCCCCACCCCGGGCGCGTCGAAGGAGACGGTCTCCCTGTCCCCCAGGTGCGAGCGGAACGTGTCGAACAGGTCGCCGGTGGCGCCGATGCCGTTGACGAGCAGCAGGGGCCGGCCGGCCCCGGCGTGCTCCACCCGCACGCGGAGGGAGTACCCAGCGACCTCGAGGGTGCGGGCGCCGGAGCGACCGCGGGCAGCAGCGGTGCGCGCCACCCTCAGACCTTCGCCCGGACGTAGCTGCCCGGGGCGTCCTCGATCGGTGGGTGGGCCTTGCTGCCCAGCTTCCGCCGGGCGTTCCTCTCCGCCCCCGAGCGGGGCTCGAGCCACTCCACCCAGTGGTCCCACCAGGAGCCCGGGTGCTCGGTGGCCCGCTCGAGCCACTCGTCGGCGGTGGGCCTGCCGGCGCTGTCGTCCGCACCGCGGGCGGGGTCGTCGCCGTCCGTCGTCCGGTAAGAACCCTTCGGGTTGCCCGAGGGGTTGATCAGCGCCTGGATGTGGCCCTGGCTGCTGAGCACGAACTCCACCGAGCCGCCCATCAGGTCCACCACCGGGTAGCAGGCCCGCCAGGGGCAGATGTGGTCGGTGACCGCGCCGACCACGTAGCTGTCGACGGTCACCTTCCCCAGGTCGACCCCCGTCCCCAGCACCCGCAGCTCGCCGGGGTGGGTGAGGGAGTTGCTCTGCGCCATGTCCATGAAGTCCCCGTGCAGCGACGCCGGGAGGTCGACGGCGTCGGCGTTCCAGGCCAGGACGTCAAAGGCCGGCGGGTTCTTGCCCATCAGGTAGTTGTTGACCCAGTAGTTCCAGACCAGGTCGTTGGGCCGCAGCCAGGCGAACACCCGGGCCAGCTCCCGGCCGGACAGCACGCCCTCGCTCCGGCTCTTCCGGCTCGCCGCCGCCACGACCGGCCTGGAGATGAAGGTGCCCACCTGGGAGGGCACCTCGAAGTCGATCAGGGTGACCAGGAAGGTGACGCTGGCGAACCGGTCGTCACCGGCAGTGGCCAGGTGCCCGAGCAGCCCGGCCGCGGTGATCCCGCCGGCGCAGACGCCGAGCAGGTTCATGTCCGAGGACCCGGTGATCTCCCGGACGACGTCGGAGGCCTCCAGCGCGGTGCGGGCGTAGGAGTCGTAGTCCCAGGCCGCGTCGCCCTTGCCGGGGTTGGCCCAGCTGAGCATGAAGACCTGGTGTCCGTGGGAGACCAGGTGCTCGACCATGCTGCGGCCCGGGGCCAGGTCCAGCACGTAGTACTTGTTGATCTGCGGCGGCATGACCAGCATCGGCCGCTCGTGCACCTTCCCGGTGCTCGGGGAGTACTGGATGAGCTCGGCGATCTCGTTCTTCCACACCACCGCGCCCGGGGTCGCGGCGATGGTCTCGCCGATCACGAAGGGCCGGGAGTCGACCATCGAGGGCATCGCCCCGTTGTTGCGCACGTCGTAGAGGGCGTGCCGGGCCCCGTCGACCAGGCTCCTGCCCCGGGTCTCGCGGGCCCGCTTGAGCGCCGCCGGGTTGCCGACCAGCGTGTTGGTGGGCGCCACCGCCTCGGTGACCAGCTTGAGCAGGAACAGTGCGCGCAACTTGCTCTTCTCGTCGAGGTCGAGGTCCTCCACGACGCCGTGCACCGCGCGGTTCCAGGCCAGGTAGGACTGGCCGACCCGCTTGTAGAGCGGGTTGGTCTGCCAGGCCGGGTCCTTCCAGCGGGCGTCCTTGCGGTCGGGGGCGATGTCGGAGGTGCCCGCGGCGATCCGGGCCAGCTGCGCGGTGAGGTCCACCCCCCGCTTGGTGAGCGCCCGGGGCTGCCGGACGACGGTGCCCACCAGCCGACGGGCGGCGGCCAGCCCCTGGGTGGGGCTCAGCGCGACCGGGAGCGCCCCGGTGAGCGCCTCGATCGCGGCCTCGACGAGCTCCAGGTCCGACTGCTGCTCCGCGGGCTCGGCCACGGTGGTCTCCGGTCGGGTGCGCCGCTGGCTGGTCGTCATCTGTGGGTCTCCGCACGATCGGCCGCCTCACCCGTCCAGGCGGGTGAGTGCTGTGCGTCACATCCTGCCCCGACGAGCTCCAGCGGCAACCCGGCAGGGTGCTCAGGACAGCTCGTCGACGACCTGCTGGGCCCTGTCCCGCTGCTCGGCGGCCCGCTCGGCCTCGGCCCGGGCGGTCTGCCGGTCGTCCTCGGCGCGGGCGGCGGCGTCCTCGGCCTGCGTCACGTCGTCGGCGGCCGCGGTGGCCCGCTCCCGGGCGGCCTCCAGCGCGGACTCCAGCTCGGTGACCCGTCGGTCGGCGTCGTCGCGGCCGCGACGCGCCTCGGCGGCGGCCTGTTCGGCCTCGTGCGCCGCCGTCACAGCCTGCTCGACCTCGCCGGCGGCGTCGTCGGCCACCGTGCGGGCGGT
Organism: Geodermatophilaceae bacterium NBWT11; assembly: GCA_014218215.1. Taxonomy (NCBI): domain Bacteria; kingdom Bacillati; phylum Actinomycetota; class Actinomycetes; order Geodermatophilales; family Geodermatophilaceae; species Geodermatophilaceae bacterium NBWT11. Next base: position 2,163,262 of record CP043652.1, on the reverse strand, counting down.
GCGCAGCTCGGCCCGGGCCCGGCGCAACCGCTCCTCGGCCTCCCGCCGGGCGGCCCGGTCGGCCTTGGCCGCCCGGGCGGCGTCCAGGTCGACCGGCGGGGCGGCGGGTTCCTCGGGTTCCTCCGGGGCGGCCGCGCGTGCGGGGGGACGGCGCGCCGGGCCGGCGGGGCGGGCCGCGGGCTCCGGCGTCCCCAGGCCGTTGTAGGTCAGCGCCCCGGTGAGCCGGCCGGCCAGCACCGCCTCGCCCGCCGCCGGGTCGGCCACCGCGGCCCGCAGCGTCTCCTCGACCTGGCCGACCACCTGCTCGCTCACCGGGTGCCCGGCGCGCCGGGCGAGCCTGGCGGCCTCCCGGGCCAGCGCCCGCACCACCTGCTGACGCTGCTTGCCCAGCTCGCGCATGGCCTCGGGGTCCAGGGAGTCCTGGGCCGAGCGGAGCAGCTCGCCCAGCGACACCAGCTCCTGCACCTGGTCCCCCGCGGAGCGGACCAGCGTGTTCACCGTCCAGCCGGCCAGCGTCGGCTTGCCCAGCGCACCCAGCCGGCGGGCCAGCACCTTGTCGGTGCGCTTGGCCGCCGCCACGGCGTCGTCCCGGGCGGCGATGAACTCCCCGGGCAGCGCGGCATACAGCTCGTCGGCGACCTCGTCGAAGTCCACGGTGCCCATCATGGAGTGAGCAGGGCGCGGGGACCGCGCCCTGCCACGCCACGGGGCCAGCGGGTCAGGTGACCAGGCCCTCCGAGCGCATCCAGTCCAGGGCCACGTCCACTGGCTCCTCGCCGTCGACGTCCACGCGGCGGTTGAGCTCGATCATGACCTCGTCGGTGATCAGCGGGGTGATCTCGGCGAACACGTCGGCCAGCTCGGGGTGCGCCTCCAGCGTGGGGGTGTAGACCACCGGGGCCACGTTGTAGGCGGGGAAGAACTGCCGGTCGTCCTCGAGCACGGTCAGGTCGAGGGACTCGATCCGGCCGTCGGTGGTGAAGACCTCGCCGAAGTTGCACGCGCCCTGGTCGGTGGCGGTGTAGACCGCCCCGGTGTCCAGCGTCGAGACGTTGTCGCGGGGGACGCCGTCCGGGCTGCCCAGCGGGATGCCGTAGGCCTCCAGCATCGGCACGAACCCGTCGTTGCGGCTGGCGAACTCGGCCTCGACGCAGAACGTCCGCTGCTCCACCGGCAGCTCGGCGATGTCGCTCAGCGTGCTCACGCCGAGGTCGGCGGCGGCCTCGCTGCGGATGGCGAAGGCGTAGGTGTTGTTCATCTCCGCCGGCGGCAGCCAGGTCAGGTCGTTGGCCAGGTCGGCCTGGCGCACCGCCTCGTACTGCTCGGTGCGGTCCGGGATGCCCTCGGACATGCCCAGGTAGGTCAGCCAGGCGGTGCCGGTGTACTCCCAGTTCATGTCGATCTCACCGCTGGTCGCACCGGTGCGCACCGGCACCGAACCGGGGATGTTGGTGCGGTCCAGCACGTCGAACCCCGCGGTCTGCAGCGCGATGACCGCGACCTTGCCCAGGATCAGCTGCTCGGTGAAGTTCTTGCTGCCGACGACGAGCTCGACGCCCTCGGCACCGGCGATCGGCTCGATGAGGCCGGGGTCGGCGTCGGGGGTGTACTGGTTGGCGGCCTGCAGGCCGCACCCGGCCAGCAGGAGCGGGGCGATCAGCAGAGCGGTGGTGTAGCGGCGCATCAGAGTCCCTTCGGCCGGGCGACGGTCTCCACGACCCGCCCCAGCCAGTCCACGGCCAACGCCAGGAGCGCGACCAGCAGCGCGCCGCTGTAGAGCAGCACGTCGAGGTTGAGGTTGATCCCGGTGGTGATCAGCAGGCCCAGGCCGCCGCCGTCGATGAAGGTGGCCAGGGTCGCCGTGCCGACCAGGAGCACCAGGGCGGTGCGGACGCCGGCCAGGATCACCGGCACGGCCAGCGGCAGCTCGACCCGCAGCAGCACCGCCAGCGAGCTCATGCCCATCCCCCGGCCGGCCTCGACCAGCCGCGCGTCCACGCCCTGCAGCCCGACCATCGTGTTCCGGAGCACCGGGAGCACCGAGTACAGGACCAGGGCCAGGACGGCGGACCGGAAGCCGAACCCCAGCCAGGTGGCCAGCAGCACGAAGAGCCCGATCGCCGGGGCCGCCTGCCCGGTGTTGGCGATGCCCAGCACCACCGGGGTGGCGCGGCGGAACGGGCCGCGGGTGAGCAACACGCCCAGCGGGACGCCCACCACCAGCACGACGACGGCGGAGACCAGCACGAGCCACAGGTGGTCGGCGATGCTGCTGCCCAGCGCCGACCAGGCCAGTGGCCGGGCCTCGGCATCGGTGAGGGTGGCGGTGGACCGCCAGACCACGAACGCCGCCAGGACGGCCAGGATCAGCACGGGCTGCACCAGCAGCCCCCGCCAGGCGGTGCCGGTACGGCGCCCCCCGGGTTCGACGTCGACCGCCTCGTCCATCGCCCCGCCGACCGCGGCCGTCATCCGCGGGTCTCCCCGCGCGTGGCCTGGATCGCGGCCATGACCTGCTCGACGACCAGCACGCCGGCCACGACGTCCCGCCGGCCGGTGACGACGACGCCGCCCTGGCTGGCCGCGAGCATGGTGTCCAGGGCGTCGTTGAGGGTGGAGCGCAGGCCGACCACGGGCAGCCGGTCGTCCCGGGTGGCCGGCACGGTCGTCGTCCGGGTGAGCTCGGCGACCGAGGGCCAGCTGACCGGGCGGTCCCGGGCATCGGTGACGACGACGTACTGCTCGCCGGCCGCGGTGGCGCGGGCGACGACGGCCGCGCTGTCCTCGCCCGCCTGTGCGGTGACCGGTGTGTGCAGGTCGGTGTCGGCGACCCGGGTGAGGGTCAGCTGCTTGAGCGTCGCCCCGGCGCCGACGAAGTCCGCGACGTACTCCTCGGCCGGCTCGGCCAGGATCGCCTCGGGGGTGTCGTACTGCACCACCCGGGCGCCGACGTCGAAGACCACGATCTTGTCCCCGAGCTTCACCGCCTCGTCGAAGTCGTGGGTGACGAAGACGATCGTCTTGCCCAGCTCCTCCTGGATCCGCAGCAGCTCGTCCTGCAGGCGCTGGCGGGTGATCGGGTCGACCGCGCCGAAGGGCTCGTCCATGAGCAGCACCGGCGGGTCCGCGGCCAGCGCGCGGGCCACCCCGACCCGCTGCTGCTGGCCGCCGGAGAGCTCCTTGGGGAACCGGTCGCGGTAGACCTCGGGGTCCAGGCCCACCAGGTCCAGCAACTCGTCGACCCGCTCGGCGATGCGCTGCTTCTCCCACTTGAGCATGCCGGGGACCAGCCCGATGTTGGTGCCCACGGTCATGTGCGGGAAGAGCCCGCCGGCCTGGATGACGTAGCCGATCCGGCGGCGCAGCTGGTCGGGGTCCTGGTCGGTGACGTCCTCGTCACCCAGGTAGATCTTCCCGCCGCTGGGCTCGATGAGCCGGTTGAGCATCTTCAGCAGCGTGGTCTTCCCGCAGCCCGAGGGGCCGACGAACATGACCGTCTCACCGGCGGCGATGTCCAGGTCGACGGCGTCCACGGCGGGCGTGGTCTGCCCGGGGTACCGCTTGGTGACGCCCTCCAGCCGGATGGCGACCCCGCTGACGGTGCGGTCGTCCTGCTGCGTCACGGTCGTCTCAGACACGGATGCCCCTCGAGGTGGTCAGGCGGCCGACCAGCACGAGCACCACGTCCAGGACGAGGGCGAGCAGGACGACCGCGATGGTCCCGACGAGGGTGGCGTTGAGCGCGTTCGCGCCACCGAGCCGGGAGAGTCCGGAGAAGATGAGGCTGCCGAGGCCGGGCCCCAGCACGTAGGCGGCGACGGCGGCGATGCCCATGACCATCTGGGTGGACACCCGGACGCCGGCCAGGATGACCGGCCAGGCCAGGGGCAGCTCGACGCGGCGCAGGGTGGTCAGCCGGCTCATCCCGATGCCCCGCGCGGACTCGACCAGGGACTGGTCGACGCCGGCCAGGCCGACCACGGCGTTGCGCAGCACCGGCAGCGCGGCGTAGAAGACGACGGCGATCACCGCGGGGGTGATGCCGAAGCCGAACGGGGCCAGCAGGAGACCCAGCAGCGCGAACGACGGGATGGTCAGCCCGATCGCCGAGACGCTGTTGGCCAGGCTGGTGATCCGTGGGCTGCGGTAGGCCAGCACGGCCAGCCCGACGGCGAGCACGGTGGCCAGCAGCACGCACTGCACCACCAGGCTGACGTGCTGGTAGGCCTGGAACGCGATCAGCTCACGGCGGTCCACGAGGTACTGCCACACACGGGTCCACCTCCTCGGTCCTCGGGAGGGCCACCCCGGTCGGGGTGGCCCGGACGCGACGGAGAACCGTGTCGGCTGCCCCCGCTGCCGGACCGGTGCAGTACGCACCCGGTCCGTTTCGACTGCGTTCCACCGTGCCACACCAGCCCCACCTGTCGACCCCGTGGAGATCACGATGCCGTCACGAAGGCGTCCGACCAGCGCGTTTCGGACCCGCCGCCAGCGGTGAGGAAGAGGGCGAGCAGAGGAGCCCGACATGACCGTGCACGACCACGCCCACGACGTCCCCTACACGGTGTCCACGCACCCCGGCACCGAGGGCGACCTCGTCGCCGCGGTCACCGGGGTGCTGGACTCCGCCTACAACCCGGCCCTGCAGCACGACCTGCTCACCGCGCTGCGCGAGGCCGACGACGTGCTCACCGTCGACCTCTCCGCGGTGCACTTCTTCGGCTCCGCCGGGGTGACGGCGCTGGTCTGGCTCAGCCAGCACCCGGAGGCCGCGGGCAAGCGGGTGCGGGTGGTCGCCACCAGCCGGATCGTCACCGGGCCGCTGGAGCTCACCGGTCTCCTGCAGCAGCTCGACGTCAGCGGGATGCCCGCGCACTCCGTGCCCCCCGAGGACCGCACCGGGCCCGCGGTGCCGCCCGCCGACGGGCCGTCCGCCCAGGTCTCGGATTGACTGGAGGCATGCCCACGAACGCCGAGAAGGCCGCGGAGCTCCTCCGCCTGCACACCGACCCCGAGCTGCTGACCGTCGTCAACGTCTGGGACGTGATCACCGCGACCGTGGTGGCCGACCTGCCCGGCACGAGGGCGCTGGCCACCGCCAGCCACTCGATCGCCGCCTCGTACGGCTACGCCGACGGGGAGAACATCCCGGTGGACACCATGATCGAGGCCGTGGGCCGGATCGCCGCCGCCGTGTCCGTGCCGGTGTCGGCCGACCTCGAGGGCGGCTACGGCGACGCCGGCGAGACCACCCGCAAGGCCATCGGCGTCGGCATCGTGGGCGCCAACCTCGAGGACCAGATGAAGCCGCTGGAGCAGGCCGTGGCCGCCGTCCGCGCCGTGGTCGCCGCCGGTGAGGCCGAGGGCGTGCCCTTCGTGCTCAACGCCCGCACCGACGCCTTCGTCAAGGCCGGCGACCGTCCGAGGGCCGACGTCGTCGCCGACGCGATCGAGCGCGGGAGGGCCTTCCTGGAGGCCGGGGCCTCCTGCGTGTTCGTGCCCGGCCTGCTCGACGAGCCCACCGTGGTGCAGCTGGTCGAGGGCATCGGCGAGCGCCGGGTCTCGGTCATCAACGTCCCGGGCTCGCTGCCCCAGGCCCGGCTCGCCGAGCTCGGCGTGGCCCGGGTGTCCTTCGGCCCGTGGACCCAGCGCCTGGCGCTCACCGCGTTCGCCGACTTCGCCACCGACGCGATCGCCGGCGGCAACCTGCCCGACGGGGTCCGGCCGCTCAACTGAGCGACCACCCGCGCCGGCAGGTCAGCTGCCGGCGCGGGTGACCGCGGCGCAGAAGCGCGCGTGGTCGGCGGTCGTCTCGGCCAGCGGGTCGAGCACCTCGGCCTGAGCGACCGCGGCCACCGCGGTGTCCAACCGCTTCCGCGCCCGGCGGGCCCGGCGTCGGGCCCGGAGCGCGACGAACGGTCGTACCAGCAGGGCGAGCAACGCACCGGCCAGCAACCCGCCGACCAGCAGCAGCGTGGGCACCGGCAGGCCCTCCACCCGCGGCAGCGGCACGACGTCGTCCAGCTGCAGCCACCCGAGGACCACCAGGCCCAGCAGCCAGAGCACCCCGACCAGGGCGGCCGCGGCGAGCAGCCACTGGAGCCCGCCGACGACCCGTTGCCAGACCGGGGTGCGCTCGGAGCCCAGGTCGGTGCCCGTGACCGCGCGGTCGAGCCGGTCGCCCAGCCGGTCGGAGTGCACCTCGACGGTGCGCCGCAGGTCGTCGGTCCAGGCCACCGGCAGGCCCTCGCCCGCGGAGTCCCGGGCCCGGCGCACCGCGGTGGCCACCCCGGCCAGCTGCACCGCCCCGGCCTCGGGCAGCGAGCTGCGGCTGTCGGCGTTGCCCAGGTGCAGCCGCTTCAACGGGTCCGGGCGGAGCTTGCCGACCCACCGGACGACGGGCCACCCCGTCGCCGCTGTCCCCGCCTTCGTGGTCGAGCGCTCCACCGCAGCGGTGATCGCCGGCACCCCGGCCGCGTCGCCGAGGGCGCGGGTGAGCACCTCCCGGTCGGCCCGCGACGTCTCCCCCGCCGTCCCGCAGTGCTCGGCCAGGCCGCGGGCCGCCCCGCGCACGTCGGCGGTCAGCCGTTCCGCGGCGGCCCGGCGGGCAGCGACCCGGCGGGTCAGCCGGTCGACGAGCTCGGGCAGGCCCTGACCGGTGCGTCCGCTGGCCGCGACCACCTCGGTGCCGGCCAGCCCCTCGGCGTCCAGCAGCCGGCGCAGGTCGGTCAGGCAGGCCGCGGCGGCCTCGTCGGTGAGCCGGTCGACCTGGTTGAGCACCACGAGCAGGGTGCCGGCGTGCCCGGCCAGGGGCTTCAGGTACCGGTCGTGGACCGCGGCGTCGGCGTACTTCTCCGGGTCGAGCACCCACACGAGCACGTCGACCAGCTCGACCAGCCGGTCGACCTCCAGCCGGTGCTCCAGGCGCACGCTGTCGTGGTCGGGCAGGTCGAGCAGCACCAACCCGTCCAGCGCCGGGTCTGGGGCGTGCCGGTGCCGGCGGGGCACCTCGAGCCAGTCGAGCAGCCCGTCGGCACCCTCCCCCCAGACCGTGGCGTGCGCGACGCCGGTGGTGGGCCGGCGCACCCCGGGGGTGCTGACCTCGCTGCCGCTGAGCGCGTTGAACAGGGTGGACTTCCCGCTGCCGGTGGCCCCGGCCAACGCGACGACGGTCGCGTCGCCCAGCGCCTGCCGGGCCCCGGCCTTGGCCAGCAGGGCGCGGGCCCTGCCGACCTCGGGCACCTCGAGCCGGCCGTCGGCGACCTCGACCGCCTCGCGCAGCGCGGTCAGCCGGTCGGCCAGGGACAGCTCGCGGCGGCTCACGAGCGGGCCCGGGCCAGCACGGCGACCGCGGCGCGCAGCTCCTCGGCGTCCGCCGGGGTCGCGGCGGGCTCCAGCAGGGCGACGAAGCGGTCGTGTTCCACGTGGAGCAACCGGGCCGCCCGGGCGTCGAGGTCGGTGCGGGCCCGGTCGGCGAGCTGGCGGATGGCGGCGTCGCCGAACACGGCCTCCAGCACCCGCTGGCCGACCACCGTCGTCCCGCCGGCGACCGCGACCTCGGCCCCGGAGAGTCCGGCGGTCTGCGCGAACACCGCGACCATGACCACGGCACCGGCACCGTTGACGCCCCAGGACAGCAGCCGCGCCCGGGAGCGCTTGCCGGCCCCCTCGTCACGCACCAGCCCGAGGACGGCGCCCTGCCACCCGCGCACCTCGTCGGCGGCGGCCTCGGTGAAGCCGGGGGTGACGGTGCCCAGCTCGCGCTCCCGGCCGGCCACCAGCGCGGCCCCGCCGGGCAGCCCGCGCCAGGAGGTGACGGTGCGCTCGGCCGCCTCGTCGGCCGAGGCCCGCAGCAGGTGCTCCACGCTGGACTCCAGCGCCACCTGCAGGTCCTCGGCCGGGGTCGCCTTCCCGGTGAACGCCGCGGTGACCCGGTCGCGCAGCCGGCCGATCCCGGCCTGCAGGCTGCGCATCCACTCCCCGGTGCCGACGAACTCCTGCCAGCGGGCCAGCACCTCCCCACGGAGCAGGGTGCCGCTGCGCACGCCCTCGTCCACCGCCTCCTCCGCGCGCCGGTAGGCCGTGTCGGCGGCGGCGGCCAGGGCCCCGGCCGCCGCGGCCTGCTCCTGGGCCGCGACACCCACCACCGCCACCCGCTCGTCCAGGCTGGCCAGCGCACCGACCAGGGTCTGCCGGACGACGGCGGCCCGGGCCCCGGCGTCCGCGGCGAGGCCGTGCAGCCAGGACCGCAGCGGGGCGACCTGGTCCTCGGGCAGGAACCCGTCGACCAACGGTCGCTCCTCGACCACCCACAACGCCGCCTGCGCGAGGCCGGCCCGCCCGAGCATCCCGTGCAGGTCCTCGGCCACCTCCCGCACGGCCTCCGGGGGCACCCGGTCCAGCACCACGGCCAGCGCCGTCCCCCGTTCCGCGGCCGTGCGCAGCAGGTCCCACGGCACGGCGTCGGCGTACCGGGACGCGGTGGTGACGAAGACCCAGAGGTCGGCGGCGGACAGCAGCTGCCCGGCGAGGTCGCGGTTGGCCTCCACCACGCTGTCCACATCGGGGGCGTCCACCAGGGCCAGGCCGGCCGGCAGCGCGTCGGTGACCACCAGCTGCAGCGTCCCCGGGCCGCCGGAGCCCCCGGTGGTGCGGGCCAGGCCGGGCAGCACCCGGTCGTCGGCGAACGCGGCGCGGTCGGCCGGGGCGCAGACCAGCACCGGTGAGCGGGTGGTGGGGCGCAGCACCCCGGGGGTGGTCACCGTGGCGCCGAGCAGGCTGTTGACCAGCGTCGACTTGCCGGCCCCGGTCGAGCCGCCGACCACGGTGAGCAGCGGGGCGTCCATGTCGCGCACCCGGGGCAGCAGGTGGTCGGTGACCTGGTCGACGACCGACCGGGCGGTGCGGTCGGCGGCGTCCCGACCGGGGGTGGCCAGCACCAGCGGGACGGCCGCCACCCGGTCGCGCAGCTGCTCCAGGGCCGTCGGCAGGTCCACGACGTCCTGACCGGGCACGGCCGTGCTGCGGGGGGTCACCCCGGGGATCATCCCGGTCCACGGAGCGCCCAGCACCTCCTGAGGACCGGCTCCCCCGTGCGGGGAGCTGCGCCGTCCCGCACCATGGACGACGACCGCCCTTCGAGCAGTGGAGGCCCCGTGAACGTGCGCACCAGCCGTCACCGGGTCGGCACGGCCCGTCGGACCACGACATCCGGGGAGGACCGACGGTGAACCAGGACGCCTGGCCGGCTGCGCCGGTGCCCGACATCGTCGGCGACGTCTGGCGGTGGCAGCTGCCCAGCGTGCACGACGCCTCCCGGGTCCGGATGGACCTGCGGGCGCGGCTGGCGCACCCCTCCCTCACCTCGTCCTCCACCGAGGACGCCCGCGAGGGCCTGCTGCTGGCCTTCGAGGAGCTGGCCTCCAACGCGCTGCGGCACGGCGGCGGCGCCGTCGAGGCCGTCATCGTGGCCACCCGCGACGGCTGGCTGCTGACCCTGTCCGACGAGGCCCCCGACCGTCCGCCGGTGCCCGCGGTCGACCGCGACCCGGCGCTGGGCGGCATGGGCCTGCCGATGGTGGCCCAGCTGTCGGCCCACTACGGCTACGCCGTGGGTCAGGACCGCAAGCACGTGTGGGCCCAGCTCACCTCCGGCGTCGGCGTCCCCGGTGCCACCCCGGCCCCGAGGTCCACCCGCGCCTGAAGGCCTGAAGGCCTGAAGGTCAGTGCAGGGCGACGACGAGGCAGGCCACGTCGTCCAGCCGGGCGGAGACCAGCGCGGTCATCGCCTCGCACACGTCCGGCGCGGGCAGACCCACCGGCAGCCCGGCGAGCAGCCCGACCAGCGCTGCGGTGCCCGAGTCGACGTCCCGGGCCGGCCCGCCGCCGGCGCCGGGCTGCTCGATGAGCCCGTCGGTGAAGCCGATGAGCAGGCTGCCGGGCTCCACCTCGACCACCGCGGTGCGGCGCCGGGCCTGCGGCGCGGCGCCCAGCAGCAGGTCGTGCTCCTCGGTGAGCGGCCGCACCGACCCGTCCGGGCCGCGCACCAGCACCGGCGGGTGGCCGGCGTTCGAGCACTCCACCCGCCACGGCCCGCCGTCGGCCGGTCGGTCGGCCCGCAGCAGCACGGTGGTGGCCAGCCCCGGGACGTCGAGCACGTCGAGCAGACGGTCGACCCGACCCAGGACGACGGCGGGGTCGGGGGCGTCGAGGTCCCAGCACCCGGCCCGGAGCAGGCCTCGGAGCTGCCCCATCGTCGCCGCGGCGTTCAGGTCGTGTCCGGCCACGTCGCCGATGACCATGCCGATCCGGTCGCCGGGCAGCGCGAGCAGGTCGTAGAAGTCCCCGCCGACGGCGGCCGCGGCCGAGGCGCTGGTGTAGTGCGCAGCCCCGGTGACGCCGTCGATGGCCGGCAGCTCGGGCAGGAGGGAGCGCTGCAGGGCCTCGGCCACCGACGCCTCCTGCTCGTAGAGCCGCGCGTTGTCCAGCGCGAGTCCGGCCCGGGTGCCCAGGTCGACGGCCAGACCGACGTCGCTGGCGGAGAAGCCGTCGTCGATCGCCCGCACCAGGGTCATCACCCCGCGGGTGCCCCCGCGCGCCGGCAACGGGACGGCGAGCAGCGACCGGGTGCCCAGCTCGGCGAGCATCCGGGGGTCCAGGCCGCGGGAGAAGGGCTGCAGCGTCTCGGGCCGGAGGTCGCGGACGACCACCGGCCCCCCGGTGCGCACCGCCTCGTACGCCGGGGACGACTCGGGCAGGTGCCGGCCCAGGAAGGCCGAGCGCACGTCCTGCAGGTGCGCCGGGTCGCCACCGGTGTGGTGCACCACGACCTCGTCCACCACCCCGTCGCCGTCCAGCCGGGCGATGAACACCCAGTCGGCCAGCGACGGGACGCAGAGTCCGGCGAGGCGGTCGAGCAGCTCCCCGGTGTCCAGGGTGCCGGCCAGCAGCGTGGTGGCCTCGGCCATCAGGCGCAGCCGCTCCTGGGCGGCCTCGGCGTCCCGGCGGGCCGTCCGCTCCGCTGCGTGCGCGGCCGCCCGCTCGGCCTCCAGCAGCACCCGGGCCGTCACGTCGGACTGCACGCCGACGAAGCCGGTCAGCTCACCGATCCGGTCGAACACCGGGGAGATCGACAGCTGGTTCCAGAACGCGGTGCCGTCCTTGCGGTGGTTGAGCAGGGTGACCGTGGTCTGCCGGCGGGCCGCGATCCCGGCCCGGATCTCGGCGACCACCGCGGGGTCGGTGGCCGGGCCCTGCAGGAAGCTGCAGTTGCGGCCCAGCGCCTCCTCCGCGCTGTACCCGGTGACCCGGGTGAACGAGGGGTTGACCCACACCAGGGGGTTCCCCGGGCGGCGGGGATCGGAGATGGTGAAGCAGATGTCGGTGGCGACGACCGCCCGGTCGCGCAGGGACTGCAGCACCAGGCCGGTCGCCGCGTCGGGCCCCTCGTCCACGGCCAGCAGGACGACGAGGGAGAGGTCCAGCCCGTCCACCCCGGGGCCCAGCGGGAAACCGGTCACCCACAGCACCTGCTCCGGGCCGCCGTCGGCCCCCGGTGCCCGCACGGCCTCGCCGGCGACCGGGAGCCCGGTGGCGATGGCCGAGAGCGGCCCGTCGGTGCCCGAGAGCGGGTGGCCGTCGAGGTCGGTGAGCCCCACGGCATCGGCCCAGGCGTCGGTGCCCAGCGGCAGCTCGAGGTCACCGGCCAGGCGGAGGGCGGCGGTGTTGCCGTAGGTGACCTCGCCCGTGCCGCGGTCGATGAGCAGCACCGCGACGGGGGCCTCGCCCACCACCCGCGGCAGCACCGCGGATCCCCCCGACGGCCCGGCCAGGGCCGCCTCGGCGGCCTCGACCAGCTCCTCGGAGACCGCGTCGCCGGCCCGTCCGAGCCGGGTGTGTGCAGAACCCACGCGCCCGATGGTAGTGAGCGCGACCCGACCCGGGGCCGGGCTCACCCGTCCGTGGCCCCCCGGGGGTGTGGGTTCCTCCACAGGTCCGTTACCCGTTCGTGACAGGCGGGGGTGTCTCCGGCTACGGTCGCCAGGGCCCCGCGCCCCACCCACACCATTCGTCACACCTCGAACGGAGTCCGTCCTGCTGTCGCTGCGCCCCGAGCACACCCACCGGAGCCGCCTGCTGGCAGCCCTGGTCGCCACCCTCGCGGCGCTGTCGCTCTCCGGCCTCTGGGCGCCCTCGGCGTCCGCCGCTCCCGGGGACGTGCCCACCGACGCCGCCGGGATCGCGACCGCCTCCGCCGAGGTCGACCGGGTGACCGCGCTGGTCGCCGCCGCCGAGGAGGAGCTGGCCCGGGTCACCGTGCTCGCCGAGGCCGCCGCGGACGCCGACCGGGCCGCGCAGGAGTCCCTGGTGGCCGCGCAGGCCGCCCAGGTGCAGACCGCCGCCCAGCTGCAGACCGCGATCGCCGCCACCGAGGTGGCCGAGGCCGACGTCGCCACCCTGGGCCGGGAGGCCTTCATGGGCCAGCAGTCCCTCGGTGCGGCCACCGTGCTGCTCGACGCCGCCGGCCCCGAGGACGTGCTGCAGCGGGCCGCCACGCTGGAGCGGCTCGGGGTGGACCGCGCCGAGCGCCTGGAGGCCGTCGAGCTCGTGCAGGACCAGCAGGAGGACGCCGACGCCGCCGCGCAGACCGCCGTCACCCAGCTGGACGCCGCCGCGGCCACCGCCGCCCAGGCCGACGCCGCCGCGCAGGGCGAGCTCGCCGCCGCCCAGGCCTCCTACGCCACCGCCGAGGCCGAGCGGGCCGCGCTGGCCCAGCAGCTGCTCGACGCCCAGGTCGCGCTGCTCACTGCCCAGGGCGTCGAGGACGCCGAGGCCGCTGCGACCGCCGCCGCCACCCGGGCCACCGAGGTCGCGACCGCCGGCACCGGGCAGCTGGTCACCGGCCGGATCACCTCCTGCTACGGCTCGCGCTGGGGCACCACGCACTACGGCATCGACATCGCCGCCCCGATCGGGACGCCCATCTACGCCCCCGAGGGTGGTGTCGTCCTGCAGGCCGGCCCGGCCAGCGGGTTCGGCCAGGCCGTCTACCTCCAGCACCCCAACGGCGTGATCACCCTCTACGGCCACGTCGACTCCTTCGACGTCCGCGCCGGACAGGTGGTCGAGACCGGCCAGAAGATCGCCGAGGTCGGCAACCGCGGCCAGTCCACCGGGCCGCACCTGCACATCGAGACGCACTACGCCGGCCTCTACCAGGACCGGCAGGACCCGGCCCCCTGGCTGCAGGCGCACGGCATCGACGTCGGCTCCTGCGGCTGAGGCCCCCGCGTCAGCCGATGCGCAGGCCCAGGGCCTGGGCGAGGGTGACGGCCTGCTCGGCGCGGATCCGCACGCCGGCCAGGGCCACCTCGCGGACGTCGAAGGCGCTCAGGTCGCTGCCGCGCAGGTCGGCACCGGTCCAGGTGCTGTCGGTGAGCTCGGCGCCGGAGAGGTCGGCGCCGGTCACCGCCGCGGTCGACAGGTCGGCCCGCGTCAGGTCCACCTCGCGCAGCCGGACGCCGTCGAAGGTCGTCCCCCGCAGGTCCTGACCGACCAGCGAGACGAACGACCAGTCCCCACCGCGCACGGTCAACGGCCGCAGCGTGCAGTCGGTGAACCGGCTGCCCACGAAGCTGCACTCCTCGAGCTCGGCGGCGAAGAACGAGCAGCGGGTGAAGGTGCAGGACCGGAAGGCCGAGCCAGTCAGCCGCGCCGCGTTGAACCGGACGCCACCGAACGTGCAGTCGGTGAAGGTCGCGGCGGTGCCGGTCACCTCGGACAGGTCGCCGTCCCAGAACGCGTCGCCGGTGTGCTCGCGGCCGGAGAGGTCCTCGCCGTACCAGTCCGGCCCGCGCAGGTCGCTCACGACGACGACCCGGCGCGCAGCCGGTCGCGCACCGCCGGCCAGTCCTCGTCGGTCATCGCGAACTGCACCGTCGTCCGCCAGCTGCCGTCCCGCCGGCGGCGGTGCTTGCGCAGCCGGCCCTCCTCGACCGCGCCGAGGGCCGCGATGGCCGCCCGGGAGCGCTCGTTGCGCTCGTCGGTGTGCCAGACGACCCGCACCGCGCCCAGCTCGTCGAAGGCCCGGGTGAGCAGCAGGAGCTTGGCCTCCCGGTTGACCCCGCTGCGCTGCGCGGCCGGGACCAGCCAGGTGTAGCCGACCGCCAGCGACCGGTTCGCCTCGTCCACGTCGTAGAACGAAGTCGACCCGAGGAACTCCCCCGCCGGGGTCAGCTGCACGAACGGCACCCGGCCGGCCTGGGTCAGAGCGGTGGCGACCTGGTCGAGGGCGGCCACCCGGTCGGCCGGCGGGCCGATGGACAGGTGCTCGGCGACGTCGGCCGTCAGGCCGGTCAGCCACGCCCCGGCGTGCTCGGGACCCAGCGGCACCAGGTGCACGCGGGAGCCGAGGAGGGGGACACGGGCCAGCCAGTCGGACACGCCGCGATCATGCCGCGTCCCTGGTGGACGGGAGCCACCGCAGGGCCTCCGGCCACGGACGTTCCCGGGGGGTGGTCACGTCGGGCAGGATGAGGCCATGCAGTTCCGCACGACCGTCCTCGCGGCCCGGCAGACCGCCACCGGTCTGCCGGTCCCGGACGACGTCGTGACCGCCCTGGGCGGTGGGCGGCGACCGGCCGTCACCGTGAGGCTGAACGGGTACTCCTACCGCAGCACGGTGGCGGTCATGGGCGGGCAGGACCTGGTGCCGCTGGCCGCCGAGTACCGGGCCGCCGCGGGTGTCGAGGCGGGCCAGGAGGTCGTGGTCGACCTCGAGCTGGACACCGAGCCGCGCACCGTGGAGCCCCCGGCCGCACTGGCCGCGGTGATGGACGACGCCGACCGGGCCGCGTTCGCCGCGCTCTCGCCGTCGAAGCAGAAGGCGCACGCCCTCGCCGTGGACGGCGCGAAGACCGACGCCACCCGCGACCGGCGGGTCGAGGCCGTGCTGGTGGCGCTGCGCGGGTGACGATCTCCCGCCAGGGCACCGACAGCGGCGAGCTGACCCAGCCGCTCCGGCTCCCGCTGCCGCTGCCCGTCGCCACCCCCCTGCCGGCCCGCACCGACGAGGCCTTCGAGCGCTTCGCCCGGCTCGCCGCCCGCCAGCTCCGGGTGCCGATCGCGCTGGTGAGCCTGGTCGACGCCGACCGGCAGGTGTTCCCCGGAGCGGTCGGCCTGCCCGAGCCCTTCGCCACCGAGCGCTCGATGCCGATCTCCTGGTCGCTGTGCCAGCACGTGGTCACCACCGCCGGTCCGCTGGCCGTCCCCGACGCCCGCGAGCACCCGCTGCTGCGCGACAGCCTGGCCATCCCCGGGCTGGGGCTCATCGCCTACGCCGGGCACCCGCTGGTCGACGCCGAGGGCCGGGTGATCGGGGCGCTGTGCGCGATCGACACCGAGACCCGCACCTGGACCACCGACGACCTGGGCAGCCTGGCCGACCTGGCCTCGGCCTGCTCGTCGGAGCTGCGACTGCGCACCCTGCAGCTGCGTGCCGACGCCGCCGCGGACGCCGAGGCCGAGTCCGGCCGGCAGTCCCGGCTGCTCCTGGCCCTGTCGGAGACGCTGAACCGCACCGAGACCGTCGCGGACGTCGCCTCCACGGTCGCCCAGCTGGCCACCCGCCGGCTCGGGGTGGACCGGGCCGTGGTCTCGCTGCAGGAGGGCCACCGCCGGGACCTGGTGCCGGTCACCGCCGACGGGCGCCCCGGCACCGGCAGCTGGCGGCCCCGCCCCCAGGACGAGCCGCACCCGGCCACCCTCACCGCGCTCGACGGCCGGGAGCGCTGGTTCGCCGACGCCGCCGCCACCCGGGCCGCCGTCCCCGGGCTGACCGAGGACGTGGCCCCCTTCGAGGCCAACCTGCACCTGCCGCTGGACCTGGTCGGCCAGGAGCGCGCGGTGCTCAGCCTCGTCTGGACCTCCCGACGCGACATCACCCCGGCCGGCCGGCTGGTGATCCGGGCCCTGGCCCGGTACGTGGCCCAGGCGCTGCAGCGGGCACTGCTGCTCGCCGAGCGGCGGGGGGTCGCCGAGACGCTGCAGCGGGCGATGCTCACCGAGCTCCCGGCACCGGACCGGTTGGCCGTGGCGGCCCGCTACCTGCCCTCGCACGCCCAGGACCAGGTCGGCGGGGACTGGTACGACGCCTTCACCACCCCCGACGGCACCACCGTGCTGGCCATCGGCGACGTGACCGGGCACGACACCGCGGCGGCCGCCTCGATGGGCCAGCTGCGCACCCTGCTGCGCGGGTTCGCCTTCGACCGTTCCGAGGTGCCCTCGCAGTCGGTGCACCGGGTCGACCGCGCCGCCGCGGGTCTGGACCTGGACACCCTGGCCACCCTGCTGCTGGCCCGGGTCGAGCGGCTCGACCTGGGTGCCCGGGTCACCTGGTCCAACGCCGGGCACCCGCCCCCGCTGCTGGTGCACCCCGACGGCGCGGTCGAGCTGCTGGTCACCCCGCCCGACGTGCTGATCGGCGTCGACCCGACGCGGCTGCGGCACGACCACGTCCGCGACCTGCCGGTGGGCAGCACCCTGGTGCTCTACACCGACGGCCTGGTGGAGCACCGCGACCGCGACCTCGACGTGGGCACCGGCGACCTCGCCCGGGCCCTGGCCGGCCAGCAGCACCGCCCGGTGGACGAGCTGCTCGACGACGTGCTGACCAACCTCACCGGCCCGGCCCGGGACGACGACATCGCCGTCCTCGCCGTCCGCGTCCTCGCCTGACTCACCCCCGCGCGGTCCAGGCCGACCAGAGCCCGGCGTAGCGCCCGCCGGCGGCGACGAGCTCGGCGTGCGTGCCCTCCTCCACCACCCGGCCCGCCTCGAGCACCACGACCCGGTCGGCCCGGGCCGCCTGGGTGAGCCGGTGGGCGACCACCAGCGTCGTGCGGCCGGCGGTGGCGGCGAGGGCGGCCTCCTCGAGGTCGCGGGCGCCGGCGCTGCCGGCCTCGGCGGTGGCCTCGTCGAGCACGGCGACCGGGGGATCGGCCAGCACCAGCCGGGCCAGGGCCAGCTGCTGGGCCTGCGGGGCGGTGAGCTCACGCCCGCCCTCGCCGACCCGGTCGTCCAGCTGCGCCCAGTCGGCACCCACGACCGCCAGCGCCGCACGCACCTCGGTGTCGCTGGCCCCGGGCCGTGCCAGCCGGACGTCGTCGGCCAGCGTGCCGGCGAAGACGTGCACCTCCTGGCTGACGAGCCCGACGTGGGCGCGCAGGTCGGCCGGGGCGCCGTCGAGCAGCACCGTGCCGGCCCGCGGGGTGAGTCCACCGGCGAGCACCCCGGCCAGCGTGGTCTTGCCGGCCCCCGAGGCCCCCACCAGCGCCACCCGCTCGCCCGGGGCCAGCCGCAGCTCGACGTCGGTGAGCACCGGCGGGCCGTCGCCATAGCCGTGCGTCACCCCGCGCAGCTCCACCGCCGGCCGGTGCGGGGTGCGCGCGGGCTCCCGGTCCGGGACGGCGGGCAGGTCGGCGACGCCCACCATGCGCACCAGGCTCGCCCCGGCCGACTGCACGTCGTCGAAGCTGAACAACAGCAGCCCGAGCGGGCCGAACAGCCGGTGGAACAGCAGCGCGGCGGTGGTCACCGCGCCGACGGTCACGTCCCCGCTGCGCACCAGCGCGAACCCCACCCCGAGAACGGCGGCCAGGCCCACGTACTCGGCCCGGTTCATCCGCCAGCCGAAGTCGGTGAACAGCCGGAAGACCCCGACCCCGATGTCCAGCGCCCGGGCCGAGCGGTCGGTGACGACGTCACGGTGGCGCTGCTCGTCGGCGTAGGCGTGCACGGTGTCCGCGCCCTGCACGGAGCTGACCAGCGCCTGGGACCGCTCGCCCATCGCGACCCGCTCGGCGGCGTACCGGGGGGCCGAGCGCGGGAGGTACCAGCGCAGTGCGAGGACGTAGAGCGGGATGGCCACCAGACCGGCCAGTGCCAGCCGCCCGTCCAGCGCGCCCAGCCCGACCACGGTCAGCAGCACGGTGAGCCCGGCGCCGGCGACCTGGGGCAGCCCGCTGGTGACCGAGTCGGCCACCTTCGCCACGTCGTCCCCGACCCGGGAGAGCAGGTCCCCGCCGCGCACCCGGTCCAGGGTCGCCGAGGACAGGTGCAGCGCGCGGTCGACCACGGCCTCGCGGAGCCGGGCCAGCACGGTCTCCCCGAGCCGGGCGATGAGCAGCGCCGACAGCCCGGTGAGGACGGCGACCAGCACCGCGGCACCCAGCAGCCCGCCGACGTAGGGCCAGACCGAGCCGCCACCCCCCACGGCGTCCACCAGCCGGCCCAGCACCCAGGGGGCGATCAGCCCGGCCGCGGAGGCGGCCACCGCGGTGAGCGCGGTCAGCGCGCTGACCCACGGCCGCTCCCGCAGGTGGGCACCGACGACCTGCGCGGCGCGGCGGCCGGTGGCGATCGGCAGCAGCTGGTCGGTGGTCCCGGGCACCGGCACGCTCACCGCAGCACCGCCGCGGCGTAGTCGGCGTCGGCGGTCAGCTCGGTGTGCGTGCCGCGGGTGCGGACCCGGCCGCCGGCCAGCACGACCACGTGGTCGCACCGGCCGAGCAGGGCCGGGCTGCTGGTGACCAGCACGGTGGTGCGGGTCCGGCGCAGCCGGGTGAGCCCCTCGGCGATGGTCTCCTCGGTCACCGCGTCGACGGCGGTGGTGGGGTCGTGCAGCACCAGCACCGGGGGGTCGCGCAGCAACGCCCGGGCCAGCCCGACCCGCTGCCGCTGGCCCCCGGACAGCGAGCGCCCGCGGTCGGCCACCGCCAGCTCCAGGTCGGTCAGGTCGGCGGCGCCGGCCGCGGCCAGCGCCCCGGTCAGCCGGTCGTCGTCGGCGTCCCCGGCGGGGTCGACCGCGGTCCGGAGGGTGCCCTCGAACAGCACCACCGCGTGCGGCTCGACCAGCACCGCGGCCCGGACGGTGCCGGGGTCCAACGTGCCGACGTCGACGCCGTCGAGCAGCAGCTCACCGGGGTCGGCCGGGCGTCGGCCGGCCAGCAGGCCGACCAGCCCCTCCGCGTCGGCGGGGTCGGGGGCGACCACCCCCAGCACCTGGCCCGGTTCCACGTGGAACCCGTGGCCGCGCAGCTCCAGGGCACCCGGGCCGGGGGCGGGCACGACCCCGGCCGGGTGCAGCGGCGGCGCGGTGAGCACCCCGACCACCCGGGCCGCGGAGGCCCGGGCCTCGGCGAGCTTCTGCCCGGCGAAGCCCAGCAGGCCGACCGGCTCGGCGAGGAACTGCGCCAGCCCCACGACGGTGACCAGCTGACCCACCGA